>NZ_RQEY01000010.1:0-300000 GCF_004770105.1 Leptospira andrefontaineae
TCCCTCCCGGGCGATATCCTTCAGGCGTAAAGACCATATTAATTACGTCGCCCAACCGGTCAAATCACTTTTGTAAAAATTGAGAACTATTTCCGGAGAAAATTGGAAGAAAACAAAAGAATTTTTCGAAGTTTTTCAAAAGAAATTCCAGAAAAGGATTCATGATTTCACTTAAAGATCCGATGCAATTTTGCTTTAAGGATTAATAATTTATTTCAAGACCAAAACCTAAAAGGTTTTACAAGAGCCTTTTAAACAATCTCAGTCATTTTATTTTTTATAATAAGAAGAGAAGAATAGCCCATTCATTCAATACGGATCTTTATTTTCTTTCTACACTTAATATATATTATTTTGGAAGAAGTGTATGAGTTTGATTCGATTTCTTATCTATCCGATATTTTTTTTAGGAACATCCTGTTCCTATTTTTTATTTGTACATTTAGGCATGGAGCCATTATACTCCAGCTTCATTTGTTTTGTACTATTAGCATCTTTCGTTTTCTATTTAGAGAAAAAGTTGCCTTATGAG
This sequence comes from Leptospira andrefontaineae, assembly GCF_004770105.1. Taxonomy (NCBI): domain Bacteria; kingdom Pseudomonadati; phylum Spirochaetota; class Leptospiria; order Leptospirales; family Leptospiraceae; genus Leptospira; species Leptospira andrefontaineae. The sequence continues at coordinate 533 of NZ_RQEY01000010.1, forward strand.
CCGGATTGGAATCGAAATCTAGGAGATCTTTCTGCAGATATAATTCATAATCTTGTGAATTTCCTTCTGATATTCTTAACTTATAAGATTATAGAAATCCTTAACTTCAAAATTTCAATTCCTTCTATTTGGCCAAGTAAACTTCCCTATTTTTTGCAGGTGATTATTGCAGGGATATTCATTGATCTAGGAATGTATTGGATCCATAGACTTAGTCATTCTATTCCTTTTTTATGGAGACTTCATTCAGTTCATCATAGTTCGGAAAGACTGTATTGGTTAAATGGAGAAAAAAGACATCCTATCCATGCAATGCTGGAAGGAACTCCTGGAGTCCTATTAGTGTTTCTTTTAGGAGCTTCTTCAGAAGTGGTTTTGGGATGGTTGAGTATTTTAAGTTTTCATCTAATGTTCCAGCACGGGAATATAAACTATAGTGCTGGATTTTTGAAATCTATCTTCTCTGTTGCAGAACTTCACCGTTGGCATCATAGGAAAAAATACAGAGAAACTCAGGTGAATTACGGCGCCGTATTTTCTTTTTGGGATAGTTTGTTTGGAAGTTCTTTAGGTGGAGAAGGTTTCACAAAAGGTGCAGAAGTCGGATTAGAAAGAGAAACTAGTTTTCCGAAAGATTATTTGGGACAACTTACGGAGCCTTTCCGTTAAATCTTTTTATCACGCAAAGGCGCAAAGAAAAGAAGGTCTTTTCTTTCTTAAGATTCTATCTTTTGTCCCTTTGTGATCTCTGTGTGCTCCGTGCGAATTTTTTGGGTTTCGCACAGAGGTCACGAAGAACACAGAGAAATTCAAGTTTACTAAACTGCGGCAGTGATGCGCAGACCTTTAGTCCCGGCTTGGCCGGGATGAGCGCGGCTGCGCGAAGTCGAAGCAGCACGGTTCGAGCGAAGCGAGAAGCCGCCCTAACCCTTTTGAAAGTTGCAAAAAAGTTTCGATTTTAAAAGAAAAAGGAAATCGAATTTAAAATTCGGAATTTCAAGTTTCTTGCAAATGGAGACGGGTGTAAAATTTTATCTTTAGATGAGTTCGTATTTTTCTCCAGGAGAATCGGAACAGTCCGGAATGATCCTCGGTCTGCCCAAGGCAAAAAAAGGAGCGAGGGCATTGGTAGTTGCTGGCGGAGGAATGAAAGGTTCCTTTGCAGGCGGAGCATTGTATGCGATCAACCAGGCTGTACCTTCTACATACTTCGATCTAATTTTGGGAGTTTCTTCCGGTTCCTGTGCAGCAGCATATTACACCACAGGTTACGAAACAGACCATGCACATGGTTTGAAGATCCTGGATATTTGGAGAAAAGAACTTACCGGCAGCCAATTGATCTCATTCCTAAATCCTTTCCGGGGAAAAACTTTTTTAGACCAAGAATACTTAATAGATTATTTATTCGGGACAAAGTACAGACTTCCTTCCGAATATTTGGAGAAGAAGGAAACTTCTCCTTTTTATGTGGTGGTTACGAATCTTGCAAAAGCAAGAGCAGAATATGTGAAGGCCACTGCTTCTAATGTTTTGAATTTGTTAAAGGCAGCAACTTCTTTGCCTATCGCTACCCGAGGAAAATGGAAATTAGGCGGGCAATATTATGGAGACGGAGGAATTTCCGATCCGATCCCTGTGGAGTCTGTTATCCAAGCAGGTTATAAGGATATTACGGTCGTACTAAATAGTCCCGAGGATGAATTTTCCGATCCGATCCCCGGTTTCCAAGGTTGGCTTTCTTATCCTTCTAATAAAAAACTTTCTCATATGATCACCAAAGTGCATCATACTATGTACAATCGTGCGGTTCGGATCATCCATTCTCCACCCAAAGGAGTGAAGATCAGAGTGATCTCTCCGGAAGAATCCGAATTGAGCATGGTCACCACAAGTTCCAAACTTTTAAATCGTTCAGTTAGCAAAGGTATGGAAGCGGGACAAAGATTGGTCGCGAACATGATCGCTGAAATTTCAGGACTCAAAAACAAATCCAAACTTTTGAGAAAACTTTTTATTCCAACGATCCGGCCAGAAGACGGTCAAAGCTGATCTTTAAGCGGCTTCTGAAAATCTGATCTTCTTTAGATCCTCCTTTCTTCTTAATTCGGAAATTGCAAAGTAATACGCTTTTCGAACGGAATGTTCGCTGAGCCCCAAATACCATCCTATCTTTTTGAAACTTTTTTCTTCCGTTACAGATCCGCATATTTCACGTATTTGTTTTCTCGAAATTTTCCATCTTTCTGAATTTTCAAAATGATGGATTTGCATGTTTTGGTAGAGTCTGGAAAGTTTTTCGTTTAATTCTTTTTTCCTAAGCCAGGATTTTCTTTCCTCGTCTATATCTTTTGCAAAATAATCCCTGAGCTTTAGTCTTTTCTTTTTGAGTTTAGAATAGAATAATCTGGATTCTTTTAAACTCAAAGGGATCCTATGTTTTAATTTTAAGATAAGAGAAGCAACCGGATCCATTTCAGAAAGAATATTTCTGACTAAACGTGTAGTTTCCTGAGTCTGGCTTAATATCTCTTTTGTGAATTCGGATCTTGGATCATAAAATCTTTCGAACCCATCGGATACAATTTCACTTCTATGAAGTCGGATCTCTTTTCTTCTCTGGTTCAATATTAGATTTTTAGTATATGTTGTGAAAAATGCAGGAAAATTGGAATATCCTCTTTCCTTGAATAGATGTAATACTTCCTCTGCGTCCAAAACCAGTTTTAGGACGATCTCGGAACAGGAATCTTCATCCAAACGATATTTTCCTCTGGCGAGTGCCCAAGCCCAGATCCACGCTTCTTTTAGGAAATTTTCGGGATTTCCTTCTCTAAAATAAAATTCGACGGAAGAGATAAGTCTTTTGTCTTTTTCGGATATTTTTTCCATGATCGGATTTCGAAATAGAAGATCCGATCTTCTATAAATATAAAAATGGAACCGTTCGTCTTAAGTCCTAAATCAGCAACTAAGACGAACTTTTTTAGATTTTTTTAATTGGCGATGCCTACCGTAAGGTTCGCGATATATCCTCCGGTAGAAATATCCTCGGTAATTGTGCACAATTCCAAACTTAGATCCGAGATAGAGTTATTAAATATATTATCATAACAATTTCCTGGAACGGAAGTGTTTTGACCATGGGCCGAATAGAAAGAAGTAGTATATACGGTTTTTGTAATATCTTCCGGGAAAGCGATCTGAGAAGTTGCAACGAGCCCATTATTCAGATAGACTTGAAAATGGATATGGGTTACTCTTCCCGAATACCAACCTGGATAGATCGTTGTAAAATTTACGATCCCTGAACTATCAGTGAGCTGAATTCCTCTGCAGAATGTTTCCCCAACGTAGTTTTTGGTACCCAAGTATCCGGATTCATTATATCCCGAATAGTAGCCGTCCTTATCACAATGCCAAACATCCACTCTTGCGTTCGAGATAGGATTACAATTATCGTTTATATTTTGGATCGTTAATACAAGACTCAAAGGAATTCCAGTTTTTCCTTCCGTAATATCTTGGCGGAAATAAGAAGAATTAGAACTCAGATCCAAAGGATAAGGACCTTCCGTTTCTCTTGGGATCAATGCACATACGGAAGAGCTGGAAACATCTGCCACATTGCAGGAAGAAGAATCCAGAATTCCTTGCAATAGTCCCAGATTAGCTGTGGAATTATCCTTTTGAGAATTACAGGAACTTGTAAGTCCCGTAAAAACGGCGCCAGATACGAATATACTTTTCAGAAAATCTTTTCTTTTCAATACAAACTCCATATTCTCCCCAATTCGAATGAGAGAATGATCTAGATATTTTTTGCATCTAGTTAAACCCGATCATGGAAGAAAGTTCCCGAGAAAAGATGGAAGAAAGTTTTTCACAAAATAAAAAACATATTCTTCGGATAATAATGTCCCTTAAGGATGAAAAATCCAAAATGAAACTAAATCGAATTCTATTAGGTCGGAATAGAAAACAAATTCCTGCAAGAGACAAACATTATGAAAAAACTAATTTTATATTCTGCATTAGCATTTACCTTAACCGGAACAGCATTCGCACAACCAAGCGGTGGGCATGGAGGACCGCAAGGAGAAGATCCATGTAAAACGGAAAGACAAACGTATTGTAAGGATTCTAGACCAGGACATGAAACAGATCGTTGTTTAAAAGAATACATGTCCAAACTATCAGAGACTTGCAAAAATCATATTAACGAAATGTTATCTCGTTTCGAAAAATTCAGATCAGCATGTGCTTCAGATGATGAAAAATATTGTAAGAACGTAGACCGAGGACCTGCTCATATGAAATGTATGAGAGAAAACGAAAGTAAACTATCCGCAGCATGTAAAGCGGCGCTTCCACCTCCTCCACCCGGAAATAGAATGTAAAGTTTGCGAAAACTAGGCAGGTAAAATTCCTGGATCGTATTCATCCGTAGGTAAAGGAGTACATCCAGGGATTTTGCTCCAATCCGGTTCATCCCCAATATGACGATAAGAATGGGTCCAGAGGATCCTATCTTTCAAAACTAAAAACACTCCGGGCATTCTAAGTAGATGCCTACCCTGGACGCCGTAAAAATTTCCTTTTGCAAGAGCACGTACCGCGCTTACCCAAACTTCCGGACCTGCTAATTCTATTAAATTGCCTTCCTGCACCTGAATAGATTCGTAAAAGGAAGCATTTGGATTTGAGATTGCTTTCGCTTCCGGCCAAAATCTGGAAAAAAATTCTTCTCCTTCTCTCACTGAGTCCGGATACACAAATAAAATAGGGGGAAACGCTGCCATTTCGGAGCTGAAAATGCGAAGGTCTTCCACAGTTTCTCTGCAAAATATACAACCAAGATGCCGTAAAAAAACGACCAAACTAGGTTTTTGAGGAAGATTGTCCCCGAAGCTTGGGCCTGTTAAATTTCTCCCTTCGACCTGGGATTCCAAAATTTCTTTCGGTAGGAATTTCATCTCTCTTTCAAATCTTCTACGATACCGTAAAGGAAATCGATTGCTTTTCTAGTCCTTAGACGAATTTCTTTCTACAATGGATTTGCATCTTGTAGACGTTATCATCTCTCTTCTGACCCTAACAGCAATGGAAATCGTTCTAGGGATCGATAATATTGTTTTTCTTTCCATAGTAGTAGGTAAACTTCCTAAAGAGCAACAGGCCAGCGGCCGTACTATCGGGCTTTTAGCAGCCTTAGGTTTTAGGATCGGATTATTATTCACTGTAAGTTGGCTTGCCAGTCTCACAAACGGACTTTTCCAAGTTGGAAATTTTACGGTAACTGGAAGAGATCTGATCATGCTCGGCGGAGGACTTTTCCTAATTGCAAAAAGTACAAGTGAGATCCATCATAAAATGGAAGAAGGTGAAACCGATCTAGACACAGGATCTGCTCCTTCTTTTTTAAATGTGATCGTACAAATTATCATTCTGGACATTATATTTTCCGTAGATTCCATCATCACTGCAGTGGGACTTTCCGGAAATCTGATGGTAATGGTATTCGCAGTAATCATCTCACTCGTGATCATGCTGATCTTCTCCGGAAAGGTAAGCGATTTTATCAACGAACATCCTACCATGAAAATTTTGGCTCTTTCCTTTTTGATCATGATAGGAGTGATGTTATTGGCAGACGGTTTACATTTCCATATTCCAAAGGGTTATATTTATTTCTCTATGGCGTTCTCACTTTTGGTGGAATTCATAAATATGCGGGTTCGTAAGGCAAATCAATCCCCTTAAGAACCCTGGAATTGATCCTAACTTTTCGATTCCAGATAGCCCAACTCAGATTATAAAGTGGAGAAGACCAGATATTCGGAAGAATATTTCCATTCACTGCAAGTTCTAAGACTTGGTTTCTCCATTTTTTGTAAAGTTTGCCCACTTCTTCCAAAGCTTCTTTAGTGATGGGATCCAAAGAGAAATTCCTGCTTAAGCCGAGTGTATATTCTACTTTTTGAATATACTTTTCCTGCTTCTCCTTTAGTTCTGCGCTAAAGACAGAAACCGCCTTATCATAATTTTTCAAACAAAGCCTGTACAAAATTTCGTGATTCCACCAAAGAGAAGAATCGGGGCTTGCTCCAGGTTGAACAATATCTCCTTCCAAAAATGTTTTTCCAGGAATAGAAAATGGTATAAAAACCGACAAAGAAGGAATCGAACAACCTGTCGCCCAAAACTGTGAGTAAGAAGGATTCGAATCTAGTTCTGCAACAAAAGAAGAAGTGGTTTGGTTGGGAGAAAAAGGACCCCCTGCATGAAGACAAACCGAACCCATGCCGGATTGACTAGGAGAATATCCTATACTTTTAGAAGGAAAACCTCCCTGGCTGATAGAAAGAGGAACACTTCCCTTTTCCTTACCTTCTAACCTTAGTATCTGCATTGCTTCAGCAATACCCAACTTAGAACCGAAAAATTTTCCGCCTCCTGCAACGATCTCTCTTCGAACTTTACATTTACTGAAACTAGTAAATAGAGAATCCGAGAATGCTTCTTTAAAGGAGAAGTTCTCTCCCTTCTTTAACCAACCTTTTGCTCTTGCAAAATCGATCGCGTGAGAATGAAGTCCATCATAATCGGATCCTAGAGTGAGACCATTCGAGATTGCATAAAAACCTTTGATCTTCTTCCAAGCCCAATACCTGTCTGCAGTTTCCAGAACATAAGCTTCTTTAGGATCAGCGATTATAAAACTATTATGATAGAAGAAGTTCCGATTTGAATAACCTCCGCATGCATCCTGGCCAAATCTTTCCAAATATTCTATGATCAGATCTCTTGCTTCCGCAGCAGTATCGGAACGTTCTAATCCGAGGCGTAATAGATCCATTCCGGTAAGACCATCATTCTTTTTCTCGATCTTAAGTTTTGTGAATACTGCCTCGTTCCCGATCACAACACCTTTTGAATTTGCTCCCATCTCCGCTCCCCACATATGAAGAGGACGAGAGATCAAAACTTCCCTTGATTTTTTAGAATTAGGAACATCGATGAAGGTAAGTCTTTGCTGACTTTCCTTGGATATTCTTTCAGGATATCGCACCAGACATTGAGGTTCATTCGGCTCTCTGTCTGAATTTTTTCCGAAGATCATTTTTCCGGAAGAAGTGGAATCCGGAGTTGCTACGAAAGTATCACACATGGGCAGTGATACTAACTCTTCTCAAAAGAAGAGCAAGATGTTTTTTAGTTTAGAGAACTTCCAAATATAGCATGGTCATATCATCTTTAGGCGGAGAAGAATGTAGTCCTAGAACGGCTTCTCCCAAAGAATCCAAAAATACCCTGCCGGAAAGAGATGTATAGTCTCGGACCAGATCTATGAATGCTTCGTTGCCGAAAAATTCTTTTTCTTCTACATAAAACTCGAACATTCCATCCGAGAATAATAAAACTCTATCTCCCGGTTCTAATATAATTTCATAATCTCGATTGAATAATTTAGGAAGTGCAAGTAGTACTGTTCCTTTTCCAGTTAATTCCTGTACAGAACCGTCCGCCTTTATGATAACCGCAGGATGATGTCCTGCATAAGAATAGGTCAGACTTTTTTTCTCCGAGTCCAATCTCATATAAACTGCAGTGATAAAAAATCCACCTATCATACTCATCAAAGATTCATGGATCAGGGTTAAACCTTTAGAAGGACTTTCCGCAACAGGAGCAATCGTCTTAAAAGCCATTACTGCCATCGCAGAAACCATTGCTGCGGAAACCCCATGACCTGCAGCGTCTGCAAAGAAGAAGTCAAGCTCCCCTTCCTTACCCAGATTCGTTTTGATCAGGTCCCCACCCACACTTTCTAAAGGTTTAAAATAAGAATAGATCCTAAAATTCCCAGCTTCCGGAAATTCAAGATCCACAAGACCTTTTTGAGTTTTCTGAGCGATAGCCAATTCTTCCTCTATATTGATCTGGAATTTTTCCATCTGCACATCCGCTTCCAATAAGGTTTCGAATGTTCTCATTCTAAAGCCGATCACAAGAACTGACAAAACCCCGGAAGAGATGAGACCAAAATAATACATCCCTACATCTATCTTAGGGTTTTTTACATGTATCCCGACAAAGAACGCAACCGCTATGAAAAGAAGAAGGATCGCAATCAACACCCTACGATTATTAATAGAAACTCCGGTACTGAATACAACGAGTATCAATCCGAATAAATAGCCCAAATATAAACCATTTACGTATAAAAGATAAAATGAATGGATACTCATCACTGCGAAATGAAAGAGCAAAACAGATTCAGAGTATTTTTTGAATTTTTCGAATTTAAAACTTAAGAATAAAGAGATACAGATGAGAGTCACATGAGAGATCCTCATCCATCTTGGATCAGAGAGGCCTTCCGAAGAAGGATCGCCTAACAATAAACCGAATCCCGCGAAAAAAAGAAAAAGGGACATCGCGAAACGAAATCGCGAAAGAGATTCCTCTGATAAAAATTCTTTTACGCTTGTGATTGCCGGCGTTTCATTTGTTTTGTTGGAAGAATTGTTCCTTGTAGACATCTGGGATCGCTACCGGCTTACCTGTAGAAAAATTAAACCATAACAGTTCCGCTTTTCCAGTCAACACGCATTCCCCTGCCTGATTCCACATGGAACAAACGATTGAAAAAGATCTGTTCTTAACGGATTCCAATTTTACGGAAATATCAATCGTTTCCGGAAAACGAACCTGCTTTCTATAATCCATTTCAATATGAGTAAGGACAGGTCCTCCTTCCATAGGTTTTTGAGGAGATTCCCAAAGGCCCATATCATCAAAATAAGAGGCCCTTGCAGTTTCGAAATATCTTGCATAGACCACATTATTTACATGACCAAAGGCATCCATATCTCCCCAAGCCACTTTTTGTTGAACACTGTACGGGTATCTTTCCGGTTTAGACATAGAGCTAGAAAAATCGATAGGAGAAATTCTGGAAAGGAAAGAATTTAAACGAAAAATTGATTTATGAAATGGTTTGTAATCAGGACTTTTTCAAAAACTGTTTATATTTTTGAAATGCTTCTTCGTATAGATCGGGTGTAGCAGATTCTTCTAAACTAGAAAGAAACACTTCAAACCCGGATAAAAGAGTCACCACTTCAATCTGATTCTTACCATCAGAAATAAAAAAAGCAGACTTTTCAAATCGAATGGACTCCACTTCTTTCCAAAGGATCCTTTTATGCTTTCGAAAAACTCCTTCAGACAAAAGTGCATTTTGTTCTAATACGATTCTATAATTCTTACAATAGAATATGAGTAAAATTCCAGCCAAAAACAGTAGAAAAGAAACCGAGCATACAATTGGGTCCGGAAAACTGAAGATCCCATTCTTCTGAAAAGTAAAATATGTATCTCCTAAAAGGACGATTGGAACTAAGGAGATTAAAAAGAAACCAGCCAATCTATAAAATATGGGCAGCCTCAAATAACGTTTTGTATTCTTTCGAAGCTGAAGCTTATCTGTATGTTTAATCAAATATTCGAACGTATATGTAAGGGAAAATGCGAACACGGACCCAAGTATCAAAACCAGGGCCGCTTCTTTTGTGAACCATTCTATATTTATAATATTCATGATCTAAGACGATTGCAATGGAAGGTTGCCTATAGTCGCTTACGCTCCTGAAGCCAGGCCAATTCCTTTGTTTTTTACATAATGCCAAGTGGAAGGCCTGACTATAGTCGCTTCGCTTCCTGCAGCCGGACAAATCTTTATTTAATCTACAAAAAACTTTTTGGAAGGTCCGCCTGTAAGCCGGATTTTGTACTCTTACGAGCGATGATCATTTATCTTGGTCTTTCAGTTACCGAAAAGACTCTTTGCTCTCTACCCACGGCCCTGCAGAACCAACGATGGCCGCCTATTCGAGATTGCACCCGGGAGGGTTTACATTGCCCGCTTTTTTACAAAAGCGGCGGTGGGCTCTTACCCCGCCATTTCACCCTTACTAGAAAACTAGCGGTATATTTTCTGCTGCACTTTCCATATCCGGTTTCTTACGATCCCGAACTCCGGGAATTACCCGGTCCCGCGGTTCTATGGTGTCCGGACTTTCCTCACAAACTCTCCGAATGAGGGAAAATCCACTCGATCAGAAAAGAAAGCGCGACCATCCGGCAGACCTTCCAAAGCGAGTTTAGAAAAAATCTAAAGAAATGCTATTCGTTTTTTAGGCTTGGGCGACTCCTTCGCTTCGCTCGGACCGGGCTCTACGCTCCAATCAGCGCCGCACCATTTCATGTCGCGTCGCCGGATTTCTGCTTTGATCCCTGTCGCGAGGTTTTTCACACAGAGACACGGAGCCACAAAGAAAGCTTACCATAATAATTCTCCGCGCCTTTGCGTCTCTGTGTGAAAATGCAGCTAATAATGTCGCTAAAATGTAAAGAAATACTCCCCTTATCTTGCAACATTTTCAAGGGTCCGATCTCTAATAAAACAATGTCATCCAAGAATATACAAAAACCTCATCCTGGAAGTTCTGAATTAGCGAGAAAAGCATTACGCTGGTTCGGAAGACTCTATGGATCCTTATTTTATAAAACAGAAGTTTATGGATTAGAGAATGTACCTCAAACTGGAAAGGTTCTGGTACTCTCCAAACACCAAAGGAATGATGATATTCCTCTGGGACTTTCCAAGGCATTATATCATAGAAGAATGGATATATGGGCGATTATGAAAGATTCCCTCGCTGCTCCTATATTCATGGACTATTTTCTAAAATGCGGAGGGATTCCTCTCAATAGAAAAGAACCAAGAAAAAGTAAGAACGATCTTCTATTTGCTAAAAAAGTACTCAACGAAGGCAATATGCTCGTGATCTTCCCGGAACAAACCACCATCCCTTATAAAATGGGAAAAGGCCGCCCGGGCGGATTCAGATTTATTGTAGGAAAACCAGAAGAACCACTAGCAGTTCTTTGCTTGGGATTAGAATATAAGCCCAGAGGATTCTTGCGTAGGACCAGCTTCATAGTCCGAGCTGGAAAACTCAGACACTTTGAGCCGGATATGGACCATGAAGATTTCCTTCACGATTGTATGCATGAGATCGCAAGCCTGACAAATCTCAAATACCCATTCGAACAGGGCAAAAAGACAAACGATCCAAATGGGGATTTAGAACTTCTCGAAACAATCTCTTAATACCTTCCTAATAGGGTGGAAGGAACTCCTAACACTTCTGCCCATTCCCCAAAAAGGCCATAATCGTTAAACTGAGGGCATGTTTCAAACAGCGTGCCAACTGGCCCCCAAACCTCCTTATATCGGAATTTCAGAGTCGAAATTTGAAAAAAATCTAGTTTTTCCCAGAAACTTGGCACGGCGCTTGCACTATATTAGACAAAGCCCCGGCTGGGAGATAAAAAGATGAACAAATTAATTAAAATTGCCTTAATTTTAAGCATCTCCACTGCAATTTATGCAGAACCTGAAACTAACGTGATCGAAAGTTCGCTCAAGAACTACACACCGGAATCAGATGTCCAGCTAGCAAATAAGCTTACTGCCCTGGGTAGCTTAAAACAAAAAACCAGGGACTATGAAGGTGCAATCGCTTTTTACGATCAGTCCTTGGCCGTGAGAACAAAAATCGGTGATAAAGAAAGTTCTGGATATGCCCTGGTGCTTTATCTGAAATCAATCTCCGAATTTCGTCTCGGTAAATCCTGCCAAGCTTTAGAGAACATTAAAGAAGTTATCCATGTATACCAAAAGATTGGTGACCTTGATTCCGCTCTTCACGCAGAGGAAGAAGGTCTTAAAAAATACCAGGAAGCATGTAGCCTGGCTTTTGCGAAACAGCCAAGCCTGACTCTAAACAAGGACTAAGAAACAGCCGGAAATCATCCCATCTCTAGTTCTAACTTCCCTGGTCCGCCCCTTTCGGGGCGGGCGCTTTTTTTGATTTGACTCTGATTTTTTCCATCCTAATCTTACAGGAATTCCTGGGTTGGGATGACTCCCTTTCTTTCCCGTCCAAAAATACGTTTCTTTAGTTTTTTCTGATCCGCATTCGTGCTATGATAAAACTTTGAGAAGCCATAAATAAAAATCCGCGGAGGCTTTACATGAAAATCGTTTTTAATTGGAAAAACTTAGATCATTCCGGAACGGCAGAAGATTATGCCGGAAAAAAATTAGAACGAGTCTCTAAATATATACAGAAGTTAGTTTCGATGGAAATTTCATTCGAACAGGTGCACGGGTTGATCAGCGCTAATTTAAATTTAGCCGCGGACGGAAGTAAATTTAACGCACAACACGAAGACAAAGATATTTATTCCTGCATAGACGGCTTAGAAGATAAGATCGTAAAACAAGTAAGTAAACATCACGATAAAAAAGCCGCTCATTGATGGACCAAGACAGGAAGTACGAAGAAGCGATAAAACATTTATCCGAAGGAGAGTTCGAACTCTCTCGAAACATATTCGACTCCCTATTGGAAGAAGATCCTGAAAACCCCGAGCTCGCCTCGGGGTTTTATATTTCTTCTTTCTGGGATCATAGAATAGATCGGATCCATCTCACAAAAGAAGGAAGAGAAAGAACAGGACTTCTATTAGAATTCCTGAAAGACTTCGATTCAGTTTATAAAAGTAAATCATTTCCAAAAGAACTCTCTTATCATTCAGCTATGAGTTCTATTCTGCAAGAAACCACCGACCAAGTTCGTATCGCTCTCCGAAAAGAAGGAATCCAATCACTTTCACCTGGGCTCATCGCAGAACTTGCGTATAGACTTTTACTTGCAGAAGACACGGATCTTGCATCCGAAGTGTTGAGAGATTCTTCCGGGTTGGAAAGATTTTCTCCCGAATTATTATTTTTCAGAGCGGAATGTACTTATTTAAGTGGGCAACAATCGCAGGGACTTTTGCTCTACAGAGAAGCTTTTCTAAAAGAGCCGAGCGCTATTCGACTGGAATCTGTTCGTTCAGAACCTATCTTCTCCGCTATCCAAATCCTAAGAGAAGAATTTAAAGAAGAAGGTGAACTGAAAGAAGCATTGCCTGTTCTTCTTCTTGAAAGAGGGGTATTCAAAGAGATCCGCAAAATGAGCGATAAGGAACTGGAAGCATATCGTTCCGAATTGTTCAGGCTTAGAGATTCTTTGGGACTTCGTAAGGGAGGAACTGAATTTAAGGTAAAATGTAGAATGATCCAACTCTGTTGTGCATTACTCGATTCCAGAACTTCGATCCTTTATGGAGAAGTGGCTCAAGAAGCAAAACGTATCCTGGATTCTTTAGATCCAGGATTGTATCATAAAAGGTTAAAAGTTACTTAGAAGTAGATTCCAGAACGTGGCGGATTTCCTGAGCCGTTCTATAATCCCCTTTTTCTATAAAGTATTGCTCCAAAGAACCTAAGGTCTTAGAAGCTTGGGGATTTTTGGAAATCTCAAGTAGATGACGTGAATTCAAATCCACATCTACTCTTGCTGAAGAAGGAAGATCCACGAATTCGCGGTCTTCGCCTACTGTGAGAGTTCCGGATCTTTCTGCCAAACTTGTTTCGTTGGAAGAAGAAAAACGACCTACTGTAACTGCGAGAACTAAGATTGCGAGAGCTGCGCTGAGGGAGTATTGGAAGGAACGGTTCCAGACAAAACTGCGGGAGAACTTGGACCAAGAGGTTTCTTCGTCGAAGCGGACATCTTTGAGTAGATTCTCTAATCTCAGATTGAAGTCCTTGGAGAGGTTGATATCCTTCATTTGTTCCGTTCGCAGTTCAGAGACTGCTCGAACAAGAGAGTTTTCCAATTTGACATGATCCGGATCTTCTTTCTGAAAAATAGAAGAGAATCCGAACTTTGTTCCCTGTTGTTTACTTGTTTGTTTTTCCATACCTTACTACCTAAAAAAGCCTTCGCTCTTCCCATCTTTCATAATCAGATGTTTCAAAAATTCCTTTGCCTTAAAGAGCCGGCTTTTGACTGTTCCGATATTCGTTCCGAGAATCTCAGCTATTTGTGAATAGGACATTTCCTCGAAATACCGGAGCTCGATGACTTCTTTGTATATATCCTCGAGTTCGTTGATTTTGTTGATTAGATAGTTACTCTCGTCGGAAAGTTCTACTTTTTTTTCAAAGCTAATACGATCGTCGGTAACCTGGAACTCGGAATCGTCCATGGAATTCTCCCTGGCCCTCTTTCTTTTAGCCAGGAGGTCCTTGGATTTATTTACCACGATCCGGTACAGCCAGGTATATACCCCTGATTCTGCCCTAAAATTGCGTATGGAGCGATATCCTGAGATGAGTGCGTCTTGGACGATATCTTCTGCATCATCCCCATCTTTTACCATGGAGACAGCCTTTCTGTACAATCTTTCCCTATAAGGGCCGGTAAGCTCTATGTATGCCTTGTCATCCCCTTCTTTGATCCGTTTTAGAAGTTGGATTTCTTTTTCTCTTACGGTTTGTTTGCGTTGAGGATTGTCGGTTTCGATCATTAGAAGCCTTTACGACATAGGTAGGCTCTTCCCTGGCCTTTGCAATAAAAATATGACGTAAGGAATTGAGCGCTTACGTATGCGATTTTAGGATTTTAACCTTCTAAGAAAAGATTGATGAGTATTAAAGACTCTGTCAGTTCTAGAGGATCTCTAAAACGTATCCCGTATAAAAACTTTTGTTTGGAGTCCACCTGCTTCGGGATTTTCCAAACTACGTCGCCTAAAAATTCCAAACGTTTGCCGGATCTTCTTTCTATAACTGAACCTTCGATAGGAATGGAGCCCGGAAGATCTTCCCCACTCATTAAAATACAAATGCCCGATTCGGAAATATTACCTAACTTTCCTTCTAATGTGATAAGTCCGGAATCCACCTGCACGATATACTCGTCGAAATCTCTGGGATAAAATCTGGGACTCCTAGGTTTTTGGTCGGGCTCGCTCATCGATAAGGGTTCAAATTAGAAACGAATTCGACAAGTGTCCAGCGTTTTACTTTTTTCAGAAGTCGAAGTAGATAAAAGGGATCTCTCCATCCGGACTTAAGATCGCAAAACAAAATGCAATCAATGGATAAAGAGAAAATTCCAACCAGACTGGGATCTTGAACTCTTTTCCTTTTTCATAAATTAACCAGCCAATATAATGTCCAATGATCACACAGAGTATTGCAGGTACACCTTGCTTTAACATATAAGGTCTAAGTTCTCCGCTTTGATACACATACATTCCGTGTATCATTTTCAGAGCGGATTCTATATTTGCAGATCTGAATATGACTCCGAAGGTGACCGCCACAGCGCTCGCATATAAAACTCTAATAGGGGTTAGTGCCTTATCCCAAGAATCTGAAATTGTAAGGTTTGGGAACCATTTCGCTTTCCATTCTTTTAATACAGATTCTATTAATAGAAATCCGCCTTGGATGGAACCCCAGATAAGGAAGGTCCAATTGGCTCCATGCCAAATTCCTCCCACAAACATCGTGAACCAGACATTGAATCTATGACGGAATAGTCCTACACGATTTCCACCCAAGGAAATATACACATAGTCCCTGAGCCAAGTGGAAAGAGTGATATGCCATCTTCTCCAATGTTCAGTAACCGATTGAGAAATATAAGGCATTCTAAAGTTTTCAGGCAGCTCGTAACCGAGAAGAAGAGCAGCAGAATATGCCATATCAGTATAACCGCTGAAATCACAATATACCTGTACCCAGAAAAGGAATGCACCTAACCAAAGTGCTTCCGTAGAATATACATCCGGATTTTTAAAGATCAGGTCGGCGATGGGAGAAATATTATCCGATAATACAACCTTCTTAAAATAACCCATTAAAAAATAGCGGATCGCTTTTCTGAAAGGGATATCTTCTATCTTCTTTTCTGTTTGTAATTGAGGTAAAAAACTTTTGGCAGTAACGATCGGTCCTGCTACCAATTGAGGGAAGAAGGAAACGAATAGTGCAAATCTAATGAAGTTTTTTTCGGAAGGAATTGCGCCTCTATATACATCTATCGTATAACTCAAACTCTGGAATGTATAAAAGGAGATCCCTACAGGAAGAACTATTTTAAGAATAGGGAATAAACTTTGGAAACCTAAAGTATGCAGGAACACATTTAGGTTCTCACTTAAGAATCCGTAATATTTAAAAAAACCTAAAATGAATACAAGGTTCAGCACTAAACTGATTACGATCAACCTTTTGCGTAAAACTTGATCCTTGGACTCGAAGATCAGATCCGCTAAAAAGAAATCGATTACGGTGGATAATAGGATCAATCCTCCGAATTTCCAGTTCCAGCTCATATAAAAGATATAACTCATGATGAGCAGGAATATATGAATGAGTGATTTACGTAGTTTCGGCTCCGGAATAAGCGCCGGTAAAATATACCAATGGGTTACGAATACGAAGGAGAAAAAAAGAAAAAATTCAAGTGTGGGAAAGATCACGTAGGTTCCCTGTCAGAGGGCAATCGCCCCTAAGAACGGCTTTATAATTTAATCCGTCTTTCGGTCCAGAAATATCGAGACTGGAACTAGGTCAAGGGATTCTCTTTCCTTTATTTGATCGGTTTAGGACAGGAATTTTTCAGTCAAGATTTTGCCTCACAAAAAGGAAGGAAGAATGTAAATCTCTTGCAAGATTTTTTCCATACTTTAATCGTAGTTTCGCATTCCATTCATATAAAGGAGTTCCGTTTTCAATGGTGAAAAACGTTTTAAAAAAAATCATCCTGACCTTGGTACTGGTAGGAGTTAGCTTCGGTTCCTTGGCGAACTGTTTCGGAAAATTCGCGCTTGTTAGAGTTTTCTACAATGCTAACGACGGGATCAATGTAGGCGGTGGCCTTCTTGCAAAAATCGTAAAAACGGTTCTATTCTATATTCCTTTCGGATTTTTAATGGCAATCGGTGGATTTATCGACTTTATTCTTTTCAACTTGATCGAATTCTGGTCTGGAAGCAATCCAGTAGGACTAAACGAGTATGACAAAGAAGGAAGATACGCGAAATCTTTCGAGCAAGACGGAGAAAAACTGACTTTGGTTTATACCGAATTCGGTTCCAGATTGGATCTGACTGCTGTTTCTAAAGAAGGAAAATCAGAAACTCTGACTGCATTCCGCTCTCAGCCTGGAAAATTTTTCGTAGAAAGAGAAGGACAACTTTCCGAGATCGAAGTTACTTCTCAATCAGTAGGATCCCAAGTGATCTTAAAACTGACTGAACAAGGTAAATTAAAATCTTCTAAAGTAGTTGAAGCTCAAAATTTACAAGACCTTCAATTGAGAGCTTCCGAGTCTCTCTAATCTCTAAAGAATGGTCCGTCCTCTCGGGCGGATCATTTTCCTATATATCTACTCTCTATCTTTAAAACGGAATTTTTTCCAAGCCCACGTTTTGCAAACCATCTAGGATTTGCTTCCACTGCATACATTACCTTTTGGGTAGAATGATACAGGACCTGAGTTTGGTTCGGAGCCATTTCGTAAACGTCTACTAACTTCTTATCTTTCGAAAAATAACCGATGCTCAAAGGAATTAAAGTATTCTTCATCCAAAAGGATAAATGATCCTCGCTAGGAAAAATGAAGATCATTCCTTCATTCTCTCCTAATTTTTTACGGAACATCAAACCTCTTTGTCTGGACTCGTCGGTGTTTGCCACTTCTACAAGGAGTGCGTGTTCTCCTATATAGATGGTGGTTTTTTCTAAGTATAGGGGAGAATTGTACTCTCCCCAACCTGCCATAGGAAGACAGATTAAAAACGATAGAAGTAAGAATCTGAAAGTTTTCATGAATCCTTAGAAATTAGGAGGACGTTTTTCTAAGAATGCTCCCATTCCTTCTTTGGATTCTTTTCCAGAGAATAGATTAGAAAATTCCTTTTTCTCCAATTCCAACCCTTTAGAGAGATGAGTATCCAGACCGTTCTGAATGACAGATTTTGCGACTGCGACTGCGATCGGTCCTTTTTTCAGAATGGATTCTGCAGTAGCTTTTGCAGTGGCGATCAGATCTTCACCATCTTTAGTAAGTTTATTTAATATACCAATCCGATAGGCTTCTTCTGCACCGATCATATCTCCTGTGAAGATAAGTTCTGCTGCCCTTCCGTAACCGATTAGTCTCGCAAGTCTTTGAGTTCCACCAAATCCGGGGATCAATCCAAGTGAAACTTCAGGAAGCCCTAATTTTGCTTTTTCGGAACCTATACGGATATCACAAGCAAGTGCAAGTTCAAGTCCTCCACCCAATGCAAAACCGTTCACTGCAGCAATAGAAACTAACCTACTCTTTTGGATGCGATCAAATGTGCTTTGTCCTAAAGCTGCAAACTTTTCAGCTCCGCTCACATTCAATTCTTTCATTTTAGCGATATCCGCTCCGGCCACGAATGCTTTTCCTTGTCCGGTAATGATCACTACGCGGATAGATTCATCTTTTTCTAAATTACTAATCTCGCTAGTTAATTCGTTCAATAGTTCTTCGTTTAATGCGTTTAACGCAGAAGGGCGGTTGATCTCTAAGATCGCCAGCTTGCCTTCTTTTTGTAGATGAATCAGTGATTCGCTCATATATTTACTCCATCTCGATGATCAGGAAAAGTGTGTCGTCTTCGAACTCGGCGTCTCCAAAAAATGCGGAGAGTTCTACTTGGACGGCTTCTTTAAACTGTTTTAAATCGGTAAAAGACTTATTTCTGTTCAGGATTTCAATTAGGCCTTCACTTCCAAGCTGTTTTCCTTGTGGATTTCGGTTCTCTATCAATCCATCGGTGTATAAAAACAACCTTTCTGCAGACTGGATCGGCAAAGAAACCAGTTCAGCGATCGGCCTTTTGATCCCAAAACCTAATATACTTCCAGTAGTTTCAATTTCCCTAAAGTCATTTCCATTCTGGGAATGCATTAAATAAGGGTGCCCCCCGTTTGCGAAATGGATCTCTTTGGAAATGAAATCAAAAAATATATATACTGCAGAAGCATGATGGGACTTGAATTGCCGGAGAAGTGTCTCGTCCAAATATTCCAGCAGTCGGACTGGATGGAGTTTCAGGCGATAAGGCATGGTCGCTACCATAATTTTGATAAATGATGCGACTAACGCAGAAGCGATCCCGTGACCTGCAATATCGGTTAAGAAAACTCCTGTGTTTCCTTCCCTTAATTGTATAAAATCGTAAAAATCCCCGCCGATCTCGTTGGGAGTGGATCTAAATACCTCGTATTTAAAACCTTTGATACTTATATCTTCCGGAAATAAAGTCTCCTGCACTTTTCTGGCAATCTGGAGTTCATGTTGCAAGAATCTATACTCAGAATCCAGCTCGGAAGAAATACGAACTAACCTTCGGACAATCACAACAATCGTAGTCCCGATCAAACTTAAGATTAGATAAACTACATCCGGAACGAATAGAACTAAAGGAAATCCAGGAAGTGGACCGTTCTTGAGTTTAAAATAAATAAATCCAAGATGTAATACGATAGAATAAGTAGCAGTTAAGAAACAACCTTTTACTTTCAGACGGAACATTTGGAATAAGACCAAAAATCCAACTAGAAGGAAATAATTATTATAAAGTTGTAAACTATGAAGATCGTCGAAGCTATAGAAGGATTCGTTTAAGATCAACATTACCAAAAAGATAATGCTAAAGTTTGTACCATGAATGACTGCAGGCAGATATTTTCTTTGGAAAGAAAGAACTAAGCTAAGTATATTTAAACTTAAGATAAGACCGAAGTAGATGGTCCCATGAGCTGATTTCTGTATTTCAGGGATTAGAGCTAAAAAATAGACTAAAAAGTGGAGAAAAAAAGCGAGTCGAATGAATGATTGATCGATACGGACAAAGTCTTTCCACGCACTTACTTCCCTGTAATTGAACTCAGTTTCCAGGAAAGACCAAGGGTTGAGTATTCCAGCTTTTTTATTGGATAGATTCATCTAATATAAATTCGTAAATTTCCGATCCGTTAAATCTGATCTTCATATTGAAGCCTGACTGAAGATATCGGTCTAATTTTTCCGCCAATTCCAAACCTTCTTTAGAATCCTTAATATTAGAATAATAGAAAGCGGATGATTTTGATTTATAATTATACGGAAATCTTTCGTTAATCAGTAAAGTTACGCGAAATCCGCCGGGTCTTGTCTCTAAAACGATATGACTCACATCCTTGCGATTCAAGATCCTCTCGTCTATAGGAAGTTCCCAAGGATTGGTCACATCCGAAAAGATCGAGACTCCATAAAGAAACAAAGCGACTATACATAACAAGAAAGATGTCCTAGCAATATTGCGGGGAAATCTGCAAGTGTTATAAAAAGAGACACCGGTCTTCATGAGAGACAGGCACAAATCTTACAAAGGGCCTATGAAATGCAAATCAATATCCCTATCTTTCTCTTTCTGATTTTTTGCGATGCAAAGAAAAATACTTTTCGTTCTAGCTCAAGTTTTGCACATTCAAAGCCGCATGTTTTATGGAAAGAAATCCAAGCTAAATATTGAAATGTGTCGATTGTTTGTCGTATTCCTTCTTGTTTTTGAAACCTTCTACTCCTGCAAAGAAGAGTTAGGAGATCCAAATCCTTATGCCGAAGTTCTTTCTTCTACACCTCTCTCAAAGATAGAAAACTATGTCGGGTTGGGATCTGAAGATTGGTCCTTAAGGATCTATAATCTAGACAAACAAGCCTTAGATTATGTGAATGAATTGAATCGAGTGGATGGATTTACCGAATCGCCCTCACCTGTTAAAAATTTTGAAACATTCAAATCTACTCTGTTAGATGCTCTGAATTCTCAAACAGGACCGGTTGTTTCTCTTCTCCAAAAAAAACTGCTTCGAATTTATGTATGTGAGAATTTAGGCGGTTCTGCAGTTACGGGATTAATTCGTAAAGAAGGCAAATCGATCGGCGGTTTTGTGATCTTAGATGTAAATACTCTAAATAGGAACGCAAACGATTGGATCAGTTATAAAGAAAACTCTACATTCCAAAAAGGAAATATAAAGATACGAATTCGGATAGAAGAGGAAAAACAAAATACTAAGGCCAATGCACTTAGTTATATTTTATTACATGAATTCGGGCATATTCTCTCAGAAACTGAAAATATAGGTCCAAGTTTTTTTTTGGCAAAAAGATCTTTTAAAAATTCTGAATTTTACAAAGCAGCTTGGAAATCGGAGAAGGTCAGCTATTTCGATGATTCCACTTTTATTCTGAGGCCTCAGATCCGATTTTATTCTGAATCACTTTCTTTAGACGAGAACTGGGAGAAAATTTATCCGATCCTCTCTAAAACACCTTTCCCTACATTATATTCGGCAACAAACGCAGATGATTTTTTTGCGGATTCTTTCGTTTCCTATGTGCATGTAGTTTTAAATAAGAAACCTTGGGAACTCGAAATATTAAAAAATAATAAATCGATTTTTAGAATGGAGAATGAGATCCAAAAGGACTCTTTGTTAGAACAAAGAAAAATTATAGAGAAGATAATTTTTCCTTAATTCGTTTTGGCACGCGAAGGCGCGAAGACCGCTAAGTTTTTTTATCAGTAATTCCAAGATCTTCTCATCTTGGCGCCTTCGCGTGAACCCTTATAACTTAAATTTATCCACAGATTTCAGAAGTCCTTCTGATTGTTGGTGCATTTCTCCTGAGTAAGAAGTTAGATCATCCGCTCCAGAAGCAACTTCCTGGGTTCCCTCTGAGATACTTACGATTGTCTTAGTGATCTCATCAGTAGCACGTTTCTGTTCTTGGACTGCTTCCTCAATTTGTAAACTGAAACTCATTAAGAAGTTCGCTGATTGATGGATGTCTTGTGTATTCTTCTCTTGGGTTCGAACAGATTCCAATACCTTCTTCGCCGATAATCCAAAAGAATCTACAGAGGTTCTAAGTTTACGAAGTATATCGCTCGCTTCTTTAACCTTAGTGTTTCCATTATGAACTGCATTGTTTGTGGAATCCACAAGTTCTCCAATCTCTTGGACTGAAGATGATGTTTGAGATGCAAGTTTACTGATCTCTTCTGCTACCACTGCAAATCCTTTACCCGCTTCTCCAGCACGAGCCGCTTCTATTGCTGCATTCAATGCAAGAAGGTTTGTCTTTTCAGATATTTCAGTGATGATAGATAAGATCTCGTTGATACGGCTCGCACTCTCACCAATCTCATCCATCGCTTGATTCGTGGCTCCCATCGCATTCTCACCTGTAACGGCTCGCTCTTGGGATTCTGAAGCTACTTGAGATAATGTTTGCATTTCATTATTGATCGTTCCGATCTGTTCACGAAGAAGAACTACGTTTGTATCTATCTCCTTCATGTTCTCAATCGCTTTTTCCATTGACCTACGAACATTCTCCGCTGATGCAGCAAGTTCTTCCACCGCTGCTGAAGATTCTTCCGCCGCGGAAGCTTGTGCTTGGGCTACATCCGAGAAGTTACGACTGGACTCAGCCATTTGGTCCGAAGTACTATTTAGTTTTGTAGAAGAAGTTTTGATATCCAAGATGATCTTGGAAAGATTCACCTTCATCATATCCATGGACTTGAGTAGTTTACCTATCTCGTCTTCTCTTGCGATCTCTATATGAGAAGTTAGATCCCCATCTGCAATCTTCTCGGAGAAACCGATCGCTTCTAATAATCCGCTAGTAATTAATTTATTAAAGATCAGGTTTAGAATGATCAGGATCACAACCATAATTATCAAAGAAGATAAAATCGTCTGTAAGATCACTCCTCTCATATCAGACCAAAAGATGGAATCTGGGATCGATACTTCTACCGCCCATGGTTTATCATAATTTCCTAATAAAAATGGGAAAAAATGATGACCCTCTCCTCCTCCATGCAAGGAGAAAGATTTTCCTTTTGCGATCCCTTCAGTGATCTGTTTTAACCATTCTTGGTCCGGATTTTTTTTACCAACCAAGGAAGGGTCTTTACCATTCGCAGCATAGGTCCCATTCGGAGAAATAAGTGTAAGATAACCTTCTCCCCTAAACGGTCGGATAGGCCCCAAGAGTTCCTGTAGATTTTCCATGGCAAGATCTATGCCCACTACTCCGGAAAAACTTCCGCCTCTAAATACAGGTTTCACTATGGAAACCATAAGTACATCTTTTCCACCTACAGGATAAGAAAAAGGATCTGCAACATAATCATGAAGTGATTTCTTCGGAACGGTATAGAATGCTCCGGATTCATCCAGGTTTTCATAATATATTACCGGTTCTGCGATGACAGCACCTTTTGATTTATTGATATAAGGAACAAATCTTCCTGTTCCATCATGATAAGGAGGTTTATTTTTGTATCTTGCATCAGGTCCATCGAAACCGTTCGGTTCGAATACTACCCAGGTCCCGAAATAATAATTATTTGCCTCAACTAATTTCCAAAGTGCGGCTACTACCTCTTCCCTTGTTGGTTTAGAAGTTTCTAATAGAAATTGGGTCCCCCTAAGAGAACCCAATGCTGCATCCAGAAAATCCTTTACCTCATAGGCGAATCGTTCGCCTGCCATTCTGGATCCATCTTCTACCTGATACTTCAGGCTGAAATAGGATCCGACCGAGTTGATTGCGGTCAAAATGATCGAACCGGAGAGTAAAACTACCGATAGATAAAGTGAAATCCTGAATCGAATACTCATTTTAAATATTCCTTATATACTTAGAAGTTTTGGCTGAAACCTATACTAAACCAAACCAAGTGAGAAGGAATTTTCTGCAGAAGATATGATTCTCTTACAGATTGCCTCAACTGATCGGGAATAGAAGTGGAGGAATTGATAAAGTCCAGCACCAACTGATTTGCAGGACCGTTCACCTTCCCAGGATCCACGATCTTGCTGTCTTTGGAACTGGTATTTACATAACCGCCTGTCGCTCCATAATAATTGTCTGTATCATACATATATAAATTAGGTCTATATACGTCCGCCGCCTTGAAAAAGAATTTTCCGAAAAAGAAAGTGAGCGTGGAAGTGATATCCTGGATACCATATCTGTTATCTACGATATTATTACTCATCGCATAACCTATATTAACCTGAGGAAGTATTCTGAAAAAATTCCCTTCAAAAAATTCATGTCCCATTGTTAAGGATAGATAGTTTTTACCAGCCATCAAACCTGCATTCTCTTGAGAGAATTGTGTATAAAAAGAGATAGTTGGATTAGCCCACTGCAAGAAAGGCAATTTCCAAAAGAAGAAATATTCCTGCCATGCCAAACGAGTGATCTGGGTAGAAGGGTTATTTGCTCCAGCAACTCCTTGTGCTGCGGATGAATTGTATGCTCCTAATGAAGGAGAAAGATAGGCGGAACTCTTTTGGAAAGTATTATAGAACCAGATACCTGCAGTAAAAGTTCCCCAACTAGTCTTCTCAAAATTATAATAGAATGCGTAGAACAATCCATCAGAACGTTTCATACCGTTCTGTTCTTTTTTGAAACCTGGAACGTCCCCACCGCAAGTTGAACCTGTTGTCGGATTTCCCGCCATAAAGTTTGCCTGAGTATCATAAGGGCAAGCAGAGTTTAACGCATCCGGAGAAGGAGCGGAGAAAGGGCTCAAAGAACCAGCAGATCCTTGTCCAGCATAAGCAGGTCCGGCTCCTCCAGGATACATTTGGAATCTTCCATCATTATCCCTATCATTACGTTCTGTTAATTGAAAGTTTCCCCAGAATTGAACTTGGAAACCTTTTAATGGAGTATTAAAAGTAACAGTAGGTTGGTAAGAAGGAACGAATGTCATCGCTCTATAACTTTCGTTGTCTCTTCGATTTGCGATCTCTCCGGAGAAACTAAGTCCCCGCCAGATAAAGTCTGTGACCACCTCGTGTATCACTTCTATAGAAGTGTCTCCCCCGTTACCGTTGCTTGAACCCGCACTTGGACCATACATATTAGGGGGACCGGTCTCTACATGACCTTGGGGAACATCGGAAACTCTTTGTGGAGCCGTTTTCTTATCTAATGTAGAAGCTCCTACATTCTGTTTTCCTTTTTCGTAACTTACCTGAGCAACATTATCCTTATCCACGAAGCGGACATAGTCATCATTCTCTGCGACTAATACTTTTTCTTCGTCTTCTAAGATGATCTTACCTCGGACCACTTGTCCGTTCTTTAAACGAACGAAATCGGCTGAGAATAATTCTCCGAAACCGAATAGAAAAAATAATCCTGCCACGTAAGCAAGCGGACGCTTCGGCCAAACTCCAAGGAACATAATTTTGTCTCCAATATAAACTAGGGCGGGCACCCTACTATCTCTCGATCTTTCCCAAGTACATAGAGTGATCTTCTACAGGGCGAGAATCCTTAAGAAGACGAAAAGAAATGTGCATTTATCCTAACTCGTCACTCAAAAAATTTTATTATAAAAAATATTGATAATTTATTTCTGAACGTTTGAAATGTTTCGATTAGTTTACGTTTTAAGCTTCTCGGAAATCAGGAAAATTTTGCCTTATTCTTTCCACAAAACTACAACAAAGGCTGAGTGAAAAACCAAGGTCTCCAGTAATTTTTGTTTTCAAAGTGAAGTTTTCGCTTTCTATTAAATAGAGAGTGGGTCCCAAAGATACAAAACAAAAAGATCAGGATCTCCAGACGGAGCTAGATACAGCGAACCAACGCATCTCCGAGTTAGAGAAAAAGGTAGAAAAACTATCTCACTCGGAATCTGACAATCGTCTTTTGAGGTCTTTGATCGATTATTCTCCTTCTGCAATCACGATTGTGAACTCGGATACCGGGATCTTCGAGGTAGTCAACTCAACTGCTGAAATCCTTTTTGGTTATACCAGAGAAGAATTTTTAAAATTAGGTCCTGCAGAAATTTCTCCGGAATATCAACCGGATGGAAAAACTTCCAGAGCGTCCGCCTATGAAAAGATAACGCTAGCTTTGCAAGGAGAGACGCCGGTATTCAAATGGGATCATTGTGATAAAAACAAACAGATCATTCCCTGCGAAATACATTTAGTAAAGATCCCCGGGTCTACCAACCTAGTCCGTGGAAATATAATCGATCTTAGAAAAGAACTCGCAGCGGAAGTTCTACTCAAGAGTAGAGAAGAGCAGTTAGATCTTGTTATAAAAAGTGCAGACCTCGGATTCTGGGATTGGAATATTCCGAAAGGGATTGTAATCCCTAACGAAAAATGTGCAAAGATCTTAGGATATACCTTGGATGAATTCGAAACTACAAGCGAATTCTGGACTTCGAGGATCCATCCCGATGACCTTCCTCTTATCCAAGAAAGCCTACAAGAACATGTAAAAGGCCAAGCTGAATTACTCGAAACAGACTTCAGAATGTTATGCAAGGATGGGTCTTGGAAATGGATCCGTTCAAGAGGAAAAGTTTGGGAAAGAGATAAGGATGGTATTCCTATCCGAGCACTCGGCATTCATATTGATATTACCGAAAAAAAAGAAACGGAAAAGATCTTAGAAGAAAAAGAAAGGACCTTAGATCTTGCAGTCCAAGGTGCCAACCTAGGTATATGGGATTATAATATCGTAACAAACGAACATCACGTAGATGAGAACTGGCTGAAAATGATAGGCTATCAGCCCGGTGAAGTAACTCCTACTTACGAATTCTGGAATGAAAGCCTTCATCCGGAAGATAGGGATAACACAAACGCAGCCTGGCAAAATTACGCGAAAGGAGAATTGTCCTCCTACTCCACAGCATTTCGTTTAAAATGCAAAGATGGATCTTATAAATGGATCCTGACCAGGGGAAAAATATCAGAGAGAGATCTAGACGGGAATCCGATCAGAATAATCGGAATCCATATTGATATTTCTGAACAGAAGCAGATAGAAGACGAATTAAGAGAAACAAAACTTTTCTTAGACAGAGCCCAAAAGACTGCAAAAATAGGGAGTTGGGAATACGATATACCCTCCGGCAATATGACTGCGTCCGAAGGTCTTTATCAAATTTTAGAAACAAATGATAGAATGCTTGTCCCTACATTCGATTATATGCATCCCGAGGATAGGGAAAGAGTAGAGGAACATTTCAAAAGATCGGTAATAGAAGGAATCTCCACTGAAATAGAATATAGGTCCATCACACCTTCTGGAAAAGAAAAAGTACTTTTAAACAAAACCGATTACATTAAAGACTCCGAAGGAAAAGTTCTCAAACTTTTAGGAACGGTCCAAGACATTACTGAAGAGATCAAAAGAAAAAAAGAAGAAGAAGACAAAAGAAATATAGAAAGACTCACTTCTTCCATTTCGACAGAATTGATCGATCAACCTATATTAGAAATTGAAGAAGCTATCTCTAACTCGATATTAAAGATCACTCAAACATTCAAAATGTCTAGGGGAAATTTAGTATTATATGATACTGAAAAATTAAGCAGAACCCTAATTTACGAGTTTATCGTTCCGGAAGCAAAAAACCAAGAAGCAAGCTGGCCCACGGAAAGCCAGATAGATCCAAATAATTTTCTCACTAAAAAGATCCTAGACGGGGAAATAGTTACGCTTCAATTAGAAGATTTTCCTGAATCGGATGCTCGAAACAAAATGCTCTCTCTGTCGATCCAATTTCTGATTGCGATCCCTCTTACCTTAGAAGGAAAAGTGGTTGGGGCTTTAGGAATGACTTCCGAAATTCCTTTACGTAAATTGGATATGAAATTCGAAGAATTCGAACTCGCAAGCTTAAAGGCGATCGGAGAAATTCTTACAAACGCAATTGAAAGAAAAAGAAAACACAGTGAACTCATCGCAGAACGTGACCTTCTCTCTGAGATCATGAAAACTTCAGTTGCGGCAATCACAGTATTAAGCCCTGAGGGGGAAATATTATACGCGAATTCTTCTGCGGAAAAAGTCCTTGGACTAAATTTAGATCAGATACAAAAAAGAAAATACAATGCTCCTGAATGGAAAACTACTTCAATTGATGGCGGAGAATGGACAGTAAACGATCAACCATTCATACGAGTACTTAACTCTGGACAACCTGTATATGATATTAGGCATGCAATAGAAGATGAATTCGGAAATAAAAAATTCTTATCCATCAACGGAGCTCCAATCAAAGATGCTTCCGGTAAGATCAAAAATTTAGTCTTCCTAGTAACAGATATTACCGAATCACTTCAGGCAGAAAGGGCCTTAAAGTTGAGCGAAGAAAGGCTGAGGCTTGCTTTAAACGCATCTAAAATGGGAACCTGGAGTTGGAATCTAAAAGACAGAACGGCTCATTGGTCTTCTGATACCGCTTCCATCTTTGGGATTGACCTGCAGGATTTCGATAATGCAACTTCAGTGTTCATGGATCTTGTCCATCCGGACGATCAAAATCTGATCCGAAAATCGGTAAAATCCAGTCTCCTAGGAAAAGAGAATGCAATCAATTTAGAATATAGGGTTTTCCATCCTGATGGTACCATTCATTGGTTAGAAGTCAAAGGCCAAGTATACCGTAACTCTAAAAAGGTTCCAGGAAGAATGGCAGGCATCGTTGCAGATATTACCGACAGAAAAAAATCGGAAGAAAAATTAAAAGCAAGTGAGGCAAGGTTCCAAACCTTCTATAGATTTGCAAACGAGGCGATTATTTTCTTAGATCCAAGGACAGAAGGTATCTTGGATACAAATCCGGCTTTTTTAAGGGTATTCGGCTTCAATCAAAAAGATATTCATTCTGTTTCTCCCGTATCCTTATTCACTCCTGATTCCTGGGCGACATTACATGCAAGGATACGTTCTTTCGAAAGTTCGGAAAACCTGGAATTGAGAGCGATACGATGGAACGGCCAAGTATTTTCTGCGATAGGAAGTGTTCACTTCTACACGGAAAGAGAGTCCTATGTGGCCGCGATCAGTCTTTTGGATACTTCTGCCATCCAAGAAGTGGAAGAATTAAAAGTGATCAATGACGAGATATCAGTCAGGAACAGGCTGATAGAGATGCAAAAGAATGAGTTATTAGAAACATTAGATAATCTTAAAAAAGCTCAGGCACAATTGATCCAGTCCGAAAAAATGGCTGCCCTTGGACAATTGATCGCGGGTGTAGCTCATGAGATCAATAATCCGATCGGAGCAGTCCAAGCATCTAACCAAAACTTACAAGAATGTCTAATACGTTTCCAGACCATTTTGCCCGACGTACAAAAGGTATTAACTGGAATGAATTCGGAACAAGTGGAATCCTTCCGGCAATTCTTGAGTCTGGTCCGCCAACCAAAAGACCAATTGGCAGGAATGGAAGAAAGAAACGCCAAGAAAAATATAGTATCTCAATTACAAGAATTGAATATTCCCTCTCCTTACGCGATCGCTGATGCTCTGACTGATATGGGATTTAGGGAATTACCTAAGATAGCTCTTCCATTCCTTATTTGTGAGAAGGCAAATATTCTATTGGAATATTCCACACTCGAAGCGTTCTTCTTCTCCAACACGAATACGATCCAGATTGCAGTGGATCGTGTCTCTAAGATCTTATACGCTTTAAAAAACTTCTCTCATTTCGACACCACTTCCGAAAAGATCCCGGCTTCTATTACGGAGAATATAGAAACAGTCCTCACTATCTACCAAAACCAGCTCAAAAAAGGTATCCAAATCTCAAAAGAATATGAGAATATTCCAAAAACATTATGTTATCCTGATGATCTGATCCATGTATGGACAAATTTGATCTATAATTCTTTGCAAGCAATGGAGTTCAGGGGAGCGATCAAAATTAAAGCTTACCAAAAGGCAGAATCCGTCTGTGTTGAAATCACGGATAATGGACCTGGAATTCCCGAGAATATTTTGGACAAAATTTTCCAACCTTTCTTCACTACAAAACTTCCGGGAGAAGGAAGTGGCTTAGGATTGGATATTGTGAAAAAGATCGTAGAAAAACACGAAGGGAAAATAGAAGTAGAAACAAGACCCGGTTTTACAATGTTCCGGATCCTGCTTCCTTTTATAGAAGTTAAAGTTTAAATTTGTCTACAGACCTGAGAAGTCCTTCGGATTGTTGGTGCATTTCTCCTGAGTAAGAAGTTAGATCATCCGCTCCAGAAGCAACTTCCTGGGTTCCCTCTGAAATACTTACGATTGTCTTAGTGATCTCGTCGGTGGCACGTTTCTGTTCCTGGACTGCTTCTTCAATTTGTAAACTGAAACTCATAAGGAAGTTCGCTGATTGATGGATGTCTTGTGTGTTCTTCTCTTGGGTTCGAACAGATTCCAATACTTTCTTCGCTGATAATCCAAAAGAATCCACAGAGGTTCTAAGTTTACGAAGTATATCACTCGCTTCTTTAACCTTAGTGTTTCCATTATGAACTGCATTGTTTGTGGAATCCACAAGTTCTCCAATCTCTTGGACAGAAGAAGATGTTTGAGATGCAAGTTTACTGATCTCTTCCGCAACCACTGCAAATCCTTTACCCGCTTCTCCAGCACGAGCCGCTTCTATTGCTGCATTCAATGCAAGAAGGTTTGTTTTTTCCGAAATTTCAGTGATGATAGATAAGATCTCGTTGATACGGCTCGCACTTTCCCCAATCTCATCCATCGCTTGATTGGTGGCTCCCATCGCATTCTCACCCGTAACAGCTCGCTCTTGGGATTCTGAAGCAACTTGAGATAATGTTTGCATTTCATTATTGATCGTTCCGATCTGCTCACGAAGAAGAACTACGTTTGTATCTATCTCCTTCATGTTCTCAATTGCTTTTTCCATGGATCTACGAACATTCTCCGCTGATGCCGCAAGTTCTTCCACCGCTGCTGAAGATTCTTCCGCTGCGGAAGCCTGGGCTTGAGCAACATCCGAGAAATTACGACTGGACTCAGCCATTTGGTCCGAAGTACTATTCAATTTTGTAGAAGATGTTTTGATATCCAAGATGATTTTGGAAAGATTCACCTTCATCATATCCATGGACTTTAGTAGTTTACCTATCTCGTCTTCTCTTGCGATCTCTATATGAGAAGTCAGATCCCCATCTGCAATCTTCTCTGAGAAACCGATCGCTTCTAATAATCCGCTAGTAATTAGCTTATTAAAGATCAAGTTTAGAATGATCAAGATCACAACCATTATAATAAGAGAAGATAAAATCGTCTGTAAGATCACTCCTCTCATATCAGACCAAAAGATGGAATCTGGGATCGATACTTCTACCGCCCAGGGTTTATCATAATTTCCTAATAAAAATGGGAAAAAATATCTAGTATGACCGGAACCCTTGATCTGAAAATCCTCTCCTTTCAAACTCAATTCTTTTACCTGAGCGCGAATGGTTTCCTCAGGGATCGCCTTACCTACTAAGGAAGGATCTCCACCATTTGCAGCATAAAGACCATCAGGTGAAACCAGGGCCAGATAACCTTCTCCCCTAAACGGTCGGATAGGCCCCAAGAGTTCTTGTAGATTT
This sequence comes from Leptospira andrefontaineae, assembly GCF_004770105.1. Taxonomy (NCBI): domain Bacteria; kingdom Pseudomonadati; phylum Spirochaetota; class Leptospiria; order Leptospirales; family Leptospiraceae; genus Leptospira; species Leptospira andrefontaineae. The sequence continues at coordinate 32,022 of NZ_RQEY01000010.1, forward strand.
TCCATGGCGATGTCTGTTCCGACTGTTCCTACGAATTTTCCGTTTCGTAAGATTGGCTTAACCATGGAAACCATAAGTACATCTTTCCCACTTACGGAGTATACATAAGGATCGGAGATAAAATCTTTCTGGGTCTTTTTAGGAATTCGATAATAAAAGCTGATCGTGTCATCCACATCATAAGATTCTGCGAATGTGATTTTCAGATCGCCTGTCGCCCTATTCCAATACGGAATAAACCTACCGGTCGCGTCGTGATAAGGGGTATTTTTGTATCTTGCATCCTGACCGTCGAAAGCATTTGGCTCGTACAATACCCAGGTCCCAAAAAAATGAGTGTCCGTTTCGGCTAACCTTTTAAGAGAAGAGATCATCTCTTCGCGATTAGGATGAGAAGTTTCCAACATAAATTGAAAACCTCTTAAAGATCCTAAAACTGAATTTAAAAAGTTAGAGATCTCGTATTGATAACGTTTACCGGCCATGGCAGATCCTGAATCCACCTGAGTTTTTAAACTAAAATAAGAGGAAAATGAATTGATACCTGCCAGAACAAAAGAACCGGTCAAAAGTACAATCGCCAAGTAGAGTGAAATCCTATATCTGATACTCATAGTAAAAGCCCGAGTCTATATTTTATTCTGATTTGGGAAAAGAAAAGCGAAAGATTGTGCAGCCCGGTTCACTTTCCCAATTCCAGCTGCCCCCGTATTTTTTAGAAATGGAAGCGGCAACTGCAAGTCCTATACCTGCGCCTTCACCTTCCGATTTTCCGGAAGATAAAACTTCTCCCACTTGTTCTCTGATGTTCTTAGGAATACCGGAACCACTGTCTTCTACCTCGCAGATGATCTTGGATTCCGCATCATAGATACTTACTTTAAGTCTTCCTTCTCCGGACATTGCCTGGTATGCGTTATCTACAATCTGAGTCCAAAGTCTTACCAAATCTTCAGGTATACATCTCATGGTTGCCTCAGAGATATAATTTCTTTCAACCGTTACTCTGTTTCCGCCTGCGCCTTCATATACTCCAAGAACAACTTCCATTGTATCGGAAACCTTGACCCGTCTTTCTTTATCTTCTTTTGCGATACCTGAATAGGTTTCCAAAGCGGATACAATTTTGTACATTCTATCCGTAGATCTATGAATAACTTCTTCCGAAATTTCCAGACCTCTAACTGCCATCAAAAACTCAGAGATACGATCCCATTCCGAACATCTACATAACTGAAGAATGAATTCAGGACAATCTGCAAATCCCAGTTCAGCTACAACGGCAGCCTTATCTCCTGCCTCCTCTATTTGTTCCTGCTTTAAGAATGCTTCTATAGAATGCCTTGTCTCTCTGAATTTTTTCCCGATCTGCTCTTTATGATTTTCTAATGTTCTTTTCAAAGTGACATTAAAAAAATCCCTTTCGGACTCGGTCGCCTCACTCAAATATTCGAATAGAAAAGGTAGAAGTATCGTAATCCTTTTTACATAAAAGGAAATATTTTCCCTCGAGGCCCCGATAGCCCCTAATGGATTATTGATCTGGTGACTGACTGCGCCGGAGATCCTACCTATGGCAGCTAATCTTTCGTTTCTAAGTAAGGTTTCTTGTGCTGTTTTTAACTCACCTAAGGCGACTTCCAATTCTTCTTTTTGGAGGCGAATGATCTCGTTACGCGAATAGATCTCAGCCGATTCTCTTAAGATCTTTTCGGACCGGATCTGTTGATCAATCGCAGCCAGTAACTTCTCCTTCATATTCTCTAATGTTATAAAAAGATGATGGATCTCATCTTGGAATATCCGAGTAGGGATTTGAGCAGAATAATTTCCGGCACCTAACGAATCTGCAAATATAGTCGCTTCCGATAATCCTTCCGAAACGAACTTGCAAAAGAATCTGTCCAGAAAATATAAACACACGGGTAATAAGGCGAATGTGATGAGTAAACATCTTAAAATAATCGGTCCTAGATCGTTCCATAAAACTGAATCCGGGACATACACTTCTATGGCCCAGTTCTTGCCATAGGTCCCCATACTAAATGGAAATATGTAGGAGTTCCCACCTTCTACCGGATAGGCAAAAGGTTGTCCTGTAGATAATGATTTCTGAACGGATTCTTTTACTTCAGGAGTTCCAGCATTCTTTCCTTGCAAAATCCCTTTAGCACCATGGACCGCATATTTCCCACCGGGAGAGATCAATGCTAAATGGCCGTCACCGAACGGTCTCTTAGAAAACAATTCTTCTTCCAGATCCGAAAGTTTTAGGTCCAAGCCTACAATTCCTATAAATCTTCCTTGGCGACTAATCGGCCGAATCAAGGAGATCATAAAAATATTCACTCCATCTAACGGATAAAAATAAGGTTCTCCTACAAAGTCGCTTAACGTAGCTTTAGGGATCTGGTAATAATTTCCACTCTCGTCGGTATTATCATAATATACACTTTCTTCTAAACTGATCTCGTCTGGATTTTTGACACTTCTATGAAAGTATGGTACAAATCTACCTTTGGAATTGGAGCCTTTACGACCTATAAATGCAGCGTCCCTGCCATCAAAAAGATTGGGCTCGAAGACTGCACCAGCTCCTAAAAATCTTTTATCATGTTGAAAAAGATCCACTAGATCTCTTTCAACTGAATCGCGAGAAGGACGAGTAAGTTCCCAACGAGTTTTAGCTTCTCCCACTCTGGAAATTGCTTCTGAAAAAATTTTACGTATTTCGAAGGAAGCACCTTCCGCCTTTGCAAACGCAGCTTCTTGGGAAGCAACTTTGGAATCATAAAATGCGGATGCAGCCACTAACATAGTTAGCAGAACGGAGAATGTAAATAGAACAATAGCGCAGTAAAGAGAGAAGCGCGTTCGAAGGCTCATTATGCCCCCCTATTTATTTAAGGGCTGAGGTGATAGTGGTTACTAATTCTTTTTCGTCCCAGGGCTTTTTCAAGTAGCTGTATAAATTGATCTCTTTTTTTAAAGCTTCGACGGAAGCGATATCCGCATGACCTGTGATAATGATCTTTTGGATCTCCGGATATCTTTGGTGAACGATTCTTAAAAATTCGTCTCCCTTGATATTCGGCATCAGCCAGTCGGAAATTACGATCAGGATCTTGACTCCCTCTGTTACTAATTCTTCAATGATCTGCATCGCTTCGGACGCATCTAGAGCTGTCTCATAACGATAAGTATCACCCAAATGTCTTTTGACTTGGGACTTCATACTCATCAAAATGAGTGCTTCATCATCAACAAAAAGAATCGCTTTCTCCACCGCTCCCCCGGTACCAACGTATAAATTAGACGAACAAAAACGAAAAAACCCCGGCTCAAAATCCGGAGCAAAACAAGGATACTTACTCTATAAATTATGTTTGCAACTCATTTTCGATTTTATCCCTCGAAAGAATGAGTCCGCAGGCCACTCGGAAAAAAATAGACCAAAGTACCTATTCAATAATTTTTATCGAAACCGGGGTTATGTCAGGAGAAGGCTGCATAATCAGGTATCCTTGCGAATATTCTATGCCCAGAGAACGTACAACTTTCAGTTCCTCCGGAGTAGAAACAAATTCTGCGACTACCTTCGCTCCAATTCTGTGAGCAAGTTCTGTGATTGCAGAAGTCAGAATAAATGCAGTCCGATTTCTTTCCAAAGACTGGATAAATTTTCCATCTATCTTGATGAAGTCAGGTTGGATCTCCAGCAATCTGGAAAAATTAGAATGCTCTACTCCAAAATCATCGATTGCAATTTTTGCTCCCAATTCTTTCAGCTCTGCGATCACTTTTAATCTTTCCGGATTTCCGTGAAAACTTGCAGTTTCTAAAATTTCAAAAGTCACCCTGGCAGGATTGATCCCGTAGTGTTCCATTCTAGACAAAGCCCATTTCGGAAAACTTGGACTTTCTAATTCTGTTTCCGAGAGATTGATGGAGAATGAATAAGAAGAATCGGAAAATTTACGCAGTGCTTTTTCGAAAAGTATAGGACTGATCCTTCTCAAAAGTCCAGTGGACTTTGCCAGATATAAAAAACTCGCAGGTGCATAAACTTTTCCGTCTTCCACGATCCGAGCAAGGCATTCGAATTTTTCTACCTTACCCGTTTGGTTGTCCATGATCCCTTGGAAATATGGTACTACATTACCGGAATGGATAGCCTGGTTTAGTCTTTTTCCCAGATCCATATTGATCTTGTATAGATCTTGATCGTCCATCTTCTCTGAATAGGAATAGATCCCCGATTCAGAATCGAATTCAGGCTCTTGGCTTGCTTTGACAAGTGCAAGTCTCGCCTTATAATATAGATCTTTTTTTCCACTGGCAGTGGCTATAGTTGCGTTGATCCGGAAAGAAATTCCGGATGCTGTAAAATAATCGGAGCGGAGAAGTATTCGAAATGCGATTAAATGTGGTAGGAACTCCTCTTCCGGCACTTTGGAGAGGATCGCTACCTCGTCCTCGTATACATGGAAAATTTCTCCGTAACTTCCCAAAATGGATTTCATAGAATCCAGGAACTTCTTCATTAAATCCTTATAAAGAGAAACTCCGAAATCCCTTGTAGTCAAGGAAGTGGATTCAATTCGGATTAATGCCAGAAGAGAATCTTCCTTATCTTCTGCGGCAATATCCAATCTTCTTCTCAAAGATTCTAAATTGGGAAGTCCTGAGTCTCTATTATATAGCAGTGCTTCTTCTAATTTTTTATTCAGTTCAGAAAGTGAAATATCTGATTCATAAGAACGGACTGCTTCTTTTACTGTCATGAGTAGATCGTTAGAGTCCCAAGGTTTAGAAAGGTACCTATATAAGTTTGCTTTGTTCAAAGCATTTCCCACGGACTCTGCACTCGCCTGTCCTGTGAGCATGATCTTTCTCGTATTTGGATTTGTTTCCTGGATCCTGATCAGGAACTCATCACCTCGTATCCCTGGCATTACCTGGTCGCTTAATATCGCAGGGATATGAATTCCGGCCTGGTTGCATTCTTCTACGATTTGGAGAGCGAGTTCTGCACTGTCTGCAGCTTCTATCTGGTAATTTTTTCCGAAGGCGGATTTAAGTTGTTCTTTGAGTCCTCTTAAGATGATCAGCTCGTCGTCGACACATAAAATCACCGATCTTTTAGGTGATTCGTCTGATGATCCATTTTCTTGGTTTTTCACGATCGGATACTCGGAGAACTTGGAATTAGACGCGGAAAAAAAGAATTTCCGGCTCGGACCAAAGAATATTTTTATTCTTAACGAGCGTATATATAGGTCTGAGTATTAGTCTTTTAGTGTTTTTCATCTAAAATAAAAATGAACAAGGATTTAGATCCAATATTGATCGCCGGATTCAATCTCCCTTTATGATAAAAATTATCTTCGAAAACGATAAGGAAGTTTTCCTCGAACCTTCCGAAATAAACAAGCCATTATTACAAATTTCACTGGATGCAGGCATCCCTCATATACACGCATGTGGAGGTAACGCACGTTGTTCTACATGCAGGGTATTGATCCAAGAAGGAGATGAAAATCTTCTGCCCCGAAACGAAAAGGAAACTGCGTTAGCTCAGAAGAAGGGTTTTCCGGATAACGTAAGACTCGCCTGCCAAACAAAGATCTCAGGCGATATTGTACTCAGAAGACTTGTCATAGACGATGCAGACATGGCTCTTGCTTCTACATTTTCCGATTTGATCTCTGGTATAGAAAAACCCGTCGCGATCCTATTCAGTGATATTAGAGGCTTCACAGGTTTTTCAGAAAGTCATTTACCTTATGATGTGATTCATATTCTAAATCGTTACTTTTATAGGATGGGAGATAAGGTACTAAAATACGGCGGGATCATAGATAAGTATATAGGCGACGGACTTATGGCGATCTTCGGTTTAGAAGATCCGGATCCGGTTCGTACAAATCTAAATGCAATCCGTTCTGCGTTAGAGATGAGATCAGAATTAGAAGGTTTGAATACTTATCTACAAAATCATTTGGGTTCCGAATTCGAGATAGGGATCGGTATCAATTATGGAACTGCAATCCTTGGAAAGTTAGGTCATCCATTGAGTATGTCATTCACTGCGATTGGAGACACAGTCAACTCCGCAAGTAGGATCGAAACAACTACGAAGAAGGCGGGCGCAAAGATCTTAATTTCCCAAAAGGTTTATGAATCTGTAAAGGAAAGGATCAATAAGGGAAGAAGTTTCGAAACAAAATTGAAGGGGAAAACCGGGAATTATAAAGTCCACGAAGTATTAGGGACCAAGAATAATTGTGAAGGAAGCTCTTGGCAAGAAACAGGATATAGGATCTGGGACAAGATCGATCCAACGGAAGCAGGAGCCTGGCTTCGTATGGTATTTCATGCTTCTTCTATCTTCTCCGCTAATGGAGAATGGTTAGGCCTTGAAGGTTCTATTCGTTTTCCGACTATCTTAAATGATGAGAATAATCGCGGAGTTATAAAACAAATAGAAGCGATTATCCATTTAAAAGAAGAGATGGAAAAAGAAGGAAGAGTCGGAATTCCCTCATTTGCGGATATGATTGCTCTTTCCGGAGCACTTGCACTCCAAAAAGCAGGAGGACCTCAGGTTCATATTCTTCCGGGAAGAAAAGACTCCAGTTATCCGAATGGAAGAATGCTTATGCCCGTGGATAGTCCCGATGTAAAAGATTCATTGAATTATTTTTCTATGATGGGGTTCTCCACAAGAGATACTGTTCTACTCATGGGAGTCCATACTTTAGGATGGCATTCCAAAGGATCTTTCACGGAGACTCCGAATATATTCAATAATCATTATTTTAGGGACCTACTCTTGGATGGTGGAGTTAGAATGCTCGCAACAGACAGAGCACTTCTCAGCTCCGACGAAACCAAAAGAATGGTGATGGAATATGCGCTCAATGAGTCCTTGTTTTTCAAAGACTTCCAAGGGCTTTACCAAAGATTGGTAGAACAAAAACGATTGGAAGAATCCTGACTCCGTTTTTTTCTGGAATTAGATGCGATTCCAACCCGCTTTAGACAAAATCCCGGCCTACGAAGCCGGCAAACCGATAGAACTAGTCGTACGTGAATACGGAATTTCTCCGGAGAAGGTGCTCAAACTTGCTTCCAATGAGAATCCATACGGTGTATCTCCCAAGGTCTCCGAGATTATCAAAGAAGCCGTATATAAGATGCCCTTATATCCTGATGATTCTTATAAGGCTTTAAAGGACGCACTTGCAAAAGTACACGGAGTAGATGCAAAAAACGTAATACAAGGGAATGGAAGCGACCAAATATTCGATTTTGCTACCAGATCTGTTTTAAGCCCTGGAGATAAGATCCTCCAAAATGGCAAAACATTCTCCATGTATTCGATTTATGCGGGACAATGTGGTGCGGAGACGATCCAAACCAGTTCCGAACTTCACGATCTGGACCAGTTTCTGGATCTTTATAAAAAACATTCTCCTAAGATCATATTCATCTGCACTCCTTGTAATCCAATCGGAGATGCTTTGGATCAGTCTGATCTATACACTTTTCTGCAAAAAATTTCTTCCGATACGATGGTGGTTTTGGACGCAGCTTATATGGAGTTCGGAAAGACCAGAGATCCTAAAAAAGAAGTCCAAGCTTCGGATGTAATTTCAAAATTCCCTAATGTATTGTATACAAACACTTTCTCCAAAATTTACGGATTAGGTGGAATGAGAATTGGATACGGTATCGCTTCCGAAGAAATGATCCGTGCATTTTATAAGTTAAGACCTCCATTCAATGTGTCTCAACTTTCTCAATTAGCGGCCGCAACTGCATTAAGTGACAGAGAGTTCGTGGAGAATTATCTAAAATCGAACTTAAAAGAAATGATCCGTTACGAAGAGTTCGCAAAGAAGAAGGGCCTCTTCTACTTTGAATCCTATGCAAATTTTATCACGATCAAATTGGACCAAGCAAAATTAGATTCCACCCAAACCTTCGAAACATTGTTGAAGGAAGGGATCATTCTAAGAAATCTGAAAAGTTACGGATTGAATGCCTTGAGGATTACGATAGGAAGACCGGAACAGAATGACCGGGTATTAGAAAGGCTTTCGGAACTTCTATAGTAAGAAGCTCCGGTTTATTTTTCGTATAGATCTGGTCTCAGTCGGACCACTTTTTCATTTCTACTTTCTGCTTTTTTAGAGGAGAAGTTCACAGCTTCAGAACGCGCAAATTCCTTTCTGACTTGGATCGGTCCTGCGGATTGGAATTGGCTCTTTTCGTTTTTCTCTCTTTCGGATTGAAACATTCGAAACCTCCTTTTTCGTCTTGGAAGGGTAAGACCCGCTGTTTCCTTATTTAGTTTCGTCTCGAAACTGCGAATTCATTACCGTATTATGTCAAAATTTTCTAGTTCTTGATCAACATACTCCTTATCTACAACAACCGGATGTCTAGAATATTACAGAAAGATATTTCTTTTAAAGCGAAGGTAGGAACTCCTTTCCGAAAATTCAAATCTGAATATCCGAAAAGGAATCTAGATTTGATTAAGCTGCAACAGAAGATCCAGATTTTTGTGATAATACTCCTACTCCAGATAAGGTATCCTTTACAGGGCAGATCCTTTCGATATGAGCTAGTAGCGAATCCACATTTTCTTTAGGAGAATCAGTTTGGATATCTACCTTATAACGGATTTGAGAAAAGCCAGGGCGAACAGGTGCAAGTTCTTGGAACCCATCCAAATCTAGGTCTCCTTCCACGAATACATGGAAATCCTTTAATTCTACCTTGTGAGCAGGAGCATATAGAGAAACTAAAACTCCGACACAACTAGCAAGTCCACCTAACACGAGTTCGACTGGATTCGGTCCTTGGTCCGTTCCACCTAAAATTTCAGGTTCGTCCACCACCCATTTATGATTTCTGGACTGTAGGTTTAATTTCAAACCCCCTGCCCAAGAAGCCTTACTTTCGAATACAGTATTTGCCATATCTTCCTCCCGATATTGAAATCATTCGAGATCTCGGCAGGGAGATGGGAAGAACTTAATATGCTATTACGGATATTTTATACGTTTTATTGAACAAAAGAATGGACCCCTGCCCAATCAGTTAACCCTACATTTTTTCGCCAGGCAATTCACTTGCCTGTTTGATCCAGGAAGAAAGCTGAGATTCGTCTATTTTATCGTTCTCTTTGATATCCAGATAACGAACTTCCTTCTGTTTGGATTCGCCGGGAGGAAGTGGTTTCAAATGACTTCCTCTAAAGAAAGCAACCTTAACGTATTTATTAAAAACGTGAATTCCTAAAAACCAGCCATCTCCTTCAATTCCATATAAGGGAGAGTTCCATTTTACTGCCTTATGCACGTAAGGTACTGTGCGGACTATGATCTCATCAAGTTTGCGACCAATATCTTTTTTCCAACCAGGCATTGCGGAGATATATTCCTGGACCGGTCCATCTCCATAACCCTTTGCAATTTGGGGATTCCCGCCGGAAAGTAAGACCGGCTCTTTCTTTTTCGGGCTCTTCTTTTTGATTACAGATTTTTTTGCCGGAGCCTTCTTCTTAATCATCTAATCCTTTTCCTTTCAGAATATGAGGGATATATTTTTGGATCCTCGCCTCTCTCGTCTTAGATTGTTTGGCAGAAGAAAAATGAAGAAGGTATCCTCTTTGCCTACCAGGAGTTAAAGAATCAAAAGCAGATTTTAAGTTGGGAGATTCTTCCAACTTACTTAGGAATTCTTCCGGCATATCAAATTCTTTTGTCTTTTTGAAATTTACCTTAAGACCGGTCTTTTCCACATCAATTGCATTTTTGATATAAGATTTCAAAGAAGTTTTGAGTTTATCTATTTCTTTTAAATCCGTAAATCGGATCTGACGAGCAGACTGTACATTTTTTGTTTGTTGGACTAGAATTCCTTTAGGGTCTTTCAATAAAGCACCTTTAAAAAATAAAAACGCACAATATTCTTTGAAGCCGTGTATCAAAACTATATTATTGTCTTGAGATGTATAGCAAGGTTGACCCCATTTTAATTCTTCAGTAAGCCCTGAAGCTAAGGCAATCTTACGCAGAGCCTCATATTCTTTCTTCCACTGTTTGGCTTTATTAAAAAAGAAATCAACCTTCGGATTCATTTAGATCACCCTTGTAATTTTCTATCAGCCGGTCTGAAATACCAAGATACTACAGTAAGCACCAGCAATAATACCGGTCCGAAATATTCTTTTGCTCCATCCCCTGCAGCAAAATGAGAAAACACTGCTCCGGACATTGTAAAGAAAAATCCGGCATACGCCCATTCTTTTACCAAAGGATATTTCGGAACAAGCACCACGATCACTCCTAATAATTTCCAAATACCTAATATGATCATCAAATAAGCCGGATATCCTAAATGTACAAACATATCGGCTTCTTCTTTCATTTGGATCAACTGTACTATCCCGGTTGATACCATCCCTAAGGAAAGCCATGCAGTAGCGATCCAATATATAATCTTATTTTTCATGTCCAATATCCTATTTTAATTTATTTGCAGTTTCTTGTAATCTATTATGAGCCATATTGATACCTTGTGCGAAAGGCATCTTTAATAATTGGTCTCTGAGTGAGACCGATTTAAATACTATGTGCATGGTAAGTTTACTTTTCTCCTCGCCCAACGATTCAAATTCGAGAAACTCAAGTTGGACCGGAAAAGGAGAATTTTCCATCTCGAAAGTACGGGTAATCTTTTGGTCCGGAACAAATTCATGGATAACGCCGTTGAATCCGTGTTTGTTTCCATGAGGATCAGTGGTAATATATTGCCAGCTTCCATGTTTCTTCGCTTCTAATGTCAGTACTTTTGTTCCCATCCATTCTTCTACAATCTCCGGCTCAATATGTGCCTTAAAAAGTAGATCCAAAGGAAGATCAAATTCTCTGGTGATCAGCAACTCTTGTTTGCCGTCTTCTGCATCAATTTTGGTTTTTCTTTCCATATTCTATTTTCTTGATCTGTATTTTTTCATTACGGATTCTAATTTATTGAATCGATCGTCCCACATATTACGAAATGGTTCTATAAAGTCGGCAATTTCTTTCATCTTATTCGGATTCAATTGGTAATAAATTTCCCTACCATTTTGCTCCTGTTTTAACAATTCGCACTCGGTCAGTATTTGTAAATGTTTGGAAACAGTTGGCCTGGCCGTATCAAAATTAGAGGCAATTGCTCCCGCAGTCATTGCCTGAGAAGCCACCAGTAGAAGTATCGCCCTTCTAGTAGGATCGGCTATAGCCTGGAATACGTCTCTTCTTAGATTCATTATGTAGCTACTTAACTACAAATTAAATTGTAGCCATTTAACTACGCAACAAATATTTGAAATTTTTCGCACAGGGATCGGGATTGTTGGAATTCCTACATGGATTTTAGGAATAGGATTTGGTTGACCGGGTGAGGATTTTGTGATATGGGAAAGGCGGCTCCCACGGGCCACTCCCCCCAATCCCAACGCAGGGCGGGGGCGATCTTCTAACCCGTGTAGGAACTCCTACAATCTATATCATCTCCAGCTTTTGGGTAAAAATCAGATAATTAGAATTGTTTACTCGTAATTTTTACCGGAGATCTTTTTCCAGATGGACGCAAGGTGTTCTTTTATCTTTCCTTCCATTCCATTTTTAGTGGGTTTATAGAATTGAGGTGGATTGTCCAAAAGATCATCCGGGAAATAAGAGAATGGCACAAATCCGCCAAAATCATGAGGATACTTATAACCCTGACCTGCTCCTTCTTTCTTATGAGTAGAAGTAGGAGCATTTCTGAGTCGATTCGGGATCTTTAAACTTGGTCCTCTTTCTTTCACAAATGAAAGTGCAGAACCGATCCCCAAATAAGACGCGTTAGATTTAGGACAAGAAGCTAAGAATGTAGTGACCTGTCCTAAAATGATCCTTCCTTCCGGCATTCCAATTGTTTCTAATGCATGAAGTCCGGCAACTGCCAATGGTAACCCGTGAACGGAAGCATTTCCAATATCTTCGGAGGCTAGAATGATAAGTCTTCTTGCAATAAAGAGCGGGTCTTCTCCTCCTTCTAACATCATTGCTAAATAGAATAATGCTGCGTCCGGATCACTTCCCCTCACCGACTTGATAAATGCGGAGATTACATCATAATGGCTTTCTCCACTTTGGTCGTATTCGATGACCCTACTTTCTAAAAATGTTTCTATATCGGAAGCTTCTATCTGGCCTCCGGGATCTCTGGAAAGAAATAGTCCTTCTAAATTGGAGAGAAGTTTTCTGGCATCTCCTCCGGAATAACGGACCAAAAGAGAACTTGCTTCTTTTGTAATATTTGGTTTTGGGTCTAAGGATTCTATTCCTCTGGAAAGTATTTCTAAAAGATCATTCTCCCCAAGTGGTTCCAGTCTCAGGACCTGGCATCTAGATAATAGTGGTCTTGTAATTCGAAAGGAAGGATTTTCAGTGGTAGCTCCTATAAGAACTATCCCTCCTGTTTCTACCCCTTTTAATAAACTATCTTGCTGAGAAGAACTGAATCTATGGATTTCATCCAGAAAGAGAAGTATACTTCCTTCTTTCTCGGATCTCTCCAACAGTTTTTTAATATCAGCAACACCGGTGGTAACTGCATTATATTCTACGAAAGGTAATTTCCAGGTATTACCTAAAATCCGGGCAATCGTGGACTTGCCTGTGCCAGGAGGTCCGTATAGTAGAATGCTTACTGGTTCTTTATATTTTTGTAATTGAAGCTTTGCCTTTTCCTGTCCAATGACCTGAGCGAATGAACTAGGTCTGATCTTATGGGGAAGAGGTGCTCTTTCAAATAGACTGCCCAAGCTCTTCTTCCAATTCTCTTTGGATCTTACGTATGCAGGAACGGATTGTAGAATTGCATACATCGCAGGCGCTATGACAGCATACTAAAGACTGTTCTCTGATCTTTCCATCCAATACATTCTCTACCAATTCTGAAATACGAATAGGTAAAGCGAACCAATCTAAATTTTCTAAGATCAGCTCTTTTCTGGTTTTAGGAATGAGTCTGGGAGAATCGTCCATCATCTAAACTTTTTACCTTTGGTTCTACTTAGAGTCAATCCGAATGTTAGACCCCGATCCATCCGCCCTTTATTAGATAATAATAAAGAATAAAACGTGGGATCCGAAAAAGTGCTGCCGCGAAAAAAAGACCGAGCCTCATCTTCATGGCACCTGCGGCTACCGAGGTCCAGGAATAAGGCAATGGGGTAAGCGCAGCAAGGACAACCGCCCAGAACCCGAATCTTTTTACATAAACTTCTAACTTCTCTTCATGGTTTCGAATGAACTTAGTAAATACGGTTAACTTAGGAAGAAGGAATCTTCCTTGAGAATAAGAACATCCGCCTGCAAGTAAAGACCCAAAAGAGGCAAAGAAGATTACCCAAAAATCAGGCATCTTTGCGGCAACCGCTAGGATCAAAAATGTATCCGGTGGAAAGAATACATGTACTGAATCCGCAATAAAGATCGAAAGTCCTACTCCCCAAACCCCTGTGTAATCTAAGAAGAGTCCCGCTACTTGGGTAACTCTTTCATTAAAAAATCTTGCAAGAACCAGTACGATCAATAATAAGATCACACTTGCGATCAATGTTTGTCTTACCAAGGAGGAGATTACATTCTCCGTGGAGTTTTTAAGTGTTTGGGATTCGGTTTTCAAATTTTACCTGCGATGAAACATTCTTTCTAGATCTTCTCTGGTTAATTTAACCAAGGTAGGTCTTCCGTGAGGACAACGGGATGGGTTCTCACAATAACTCAAACGATTCAACATCTCCGCGATTAGATGATCCGAAAGTTGATCTCCTTTTTTCACTGCAGATCTACAAGCCACACATTTTGCCATAAGATCGTATAACTCAGGCTCAGGAACTTCTTTGCCGCCGGTACGATTTAAAAAATCCAAAACGATCTCTTTTTCATGCCCTGGCAAAAAGTAACCTGGGACTTCTCGGAGGACCATCGTATCTTCTCCAAGCGAGTCTAGTTTTAAACCTACCTCTTGGTATTCTCCAAGTCTATCTTTGATATCTTCTGCTTCTTGTTTGGAAACAGGAATACGGACTGGAGTAAGAAGCGGCTGTATCCCGTAATTTTTCTTTTTCAGTTTTCTTAATACTTCTTCGTAACGGATCCTTTCGTGAGCAGTATGCTGGTCTATGATATAAAAACCATCTTCTCCTTCTGCCAAGATAAACGTTTCAAATAAGAGTCCGAAATGTTTTTTAGGAATAAATTCGGAATGTTTGATCGGCACATCTGTTAGATCATCTAACCTGGAGCCAGGTCCGACTGCTTCTACAGGAAAGGAAGGAGAATGTTTCACTTCTTCATAAAGCGCTCCTCCTAAAAGTTGTTGTTCTGTTCCTGCAGAAGAGCCGGAAAAGGAATATAACGTGGATTCCATTTTTTTAGGTTCCGGTCTTAAAAGCCTGTTTTTTAATTCTAAAAAGCTGACTGGTGTGCTGGATCTAAGTTCTTTTTGGATCAATTGCAAGAAGAATGTATTAAATCCTTCTTCATCCAAGAAACGGATCTCTTTTTTAGCGGGATGAACGTTTACGTCTATGGATTCCGGATCTACTTCGAAAAATAGAAAGCAGTATGGGTGAGCGTTCGGAGGAAGAAGTTCATCATAACATTTTTTCAATAGATGAGAGGAATATTTGATCTCAACAGGTCTTCCATTCACAAATATGAACTGGCCGGTTCGATTCGATTTATAAAAATCGGGATCGCTGATATAACCGGTCGCCTTCCAACCTTTTCTTTCCAGTTGGACCTCCAACAAGTGGTCCCTGAAATTTTCACCGAATAAGTCTATGATCCTTTCCCTTTTATTCTTGGGAGAAAGTCTATAGATCTCCTTATGATCCTGAACGAATCTAAATCGGATATCTTCTCTTGCGAGAGCTTGGACTGTTACTTTATCTCGGATCTTCTTGTCTTCTGAACGAACTGATTTTAAAAATTTTCTTCTGACTGGGGTATTATAGAATAGATCCTCAACCAGGATCTTAGTTCCCTGAAAACCTGGGGTGGATTCTTTCGAAAGGATTTGTCCTTTTTCGGCCCTCACTTTCCAAGCGGTAGTAAGTCCTGTTCCTGTTTCAATTGTCAGTTTTGAAACCGAGGCGATGGACGCCAAAGCTTCTCCCCTGAATCCATAAGAAGAAACTAATTCAAGATCTTTTAATGTACGAATCTTACTTGTGGCATGCCTTTGGATTGCAAGAGGGATATCGTCTTCTTCTATCCCGGATCCATTGTCCGAAAGAAGGAGTGAGGTCAATCCTCCGTCTCTTGATTCGACTTCTATCGTGTCTGCACCTGCATCCACTGAGTTCTCCATCATTTCTTTCAAGACGGAGTGAGCCGATTCTATCACTTCCCCGGCGGCGATTTGGTTGATTAATTCCGGACTGAGTTCTTGGATCCTTCCCATATAGTTTGGACCCAGCTTGGAAGGAGGAAATCTTATGTCAAGATTGGATTTCCGGTTTAGATAGTGAGATTTCCAGTATGAATTCGGAACCTTTGCCTGGCACACTTTGGACTGAAATATCCCCGTCCATCTTCTGGGCGAGAGCCTTACAAAGCGCAAGCCCAAGCCCCGCTCCTTGGAAAGGTTTGGTTACTCCGGAATCTACCTGTTGGAATGGATTGAATATAGAACTGAGTTTATCTTCAGGAATTCCGATGCCCGAATCCTGAATCCTAAATCTAAGTCGATAATCCAGATTATTATCCTGGACCTTTTCTCCTATAAGTTTGACAAATCCTTTTATTGTGAACTTCTCCGCATTCTCCAGAAGGACCAAAAGCATTGTTTTAAATCTTTCTTCATCTCCTTCCACAATCTCGGGAAGGTTTTCGGCAAGAGTCACACTGAAATCCAGGTTTTTTCTGCGAATCTTGTCTTCTACTCTCATTGCCGCCTCGTAGATAGAAGCCCTGAGACTAAAACGTTTATTCAAAAGATATAATGTACCTTTCTCCAAACTGGAAGCATCCAACATAGAGCCAAGGATAACCATCATTGCGTCCCCACTTCTCTTGAGTAGCTCCAACATTTCCTGATGCTCCGGTTTGATATCTGAATCCAATAACATCTGAGTGATCCCCATGATCCCGTTCATAGGAGTGCGGACCTCATGGTCCACGTTGATCAAAAATTCACTTTTTGCTTTGTTTGCTGCTTCTGCCTCATCTCTTGCAAATTCTAATTCTCTGGTCCTTTTTCGGACAAGTTCCTCTAAGTTTGTATTTAGAATTTCTTGGACCTTCTCCCTTTCTCTAAATCCGCTCAACATTTTGCTGGATAAAGAAAGAGAATTTCCTAACACAAATATTCCAACTCCTATACCGCTCAATTCCCAAGAATCCAATACTTCTGCATGAAATAATATCTCACTAATCATAAAGAATAGAAGGAAGATAAATCCTGCGAGATAGATATAAGCCCCTGGCATTTTCTGAGAAACTGCTCTTGTCAACACAACGAGAGAGCAGACACCATTAAATACGAAGAGTAGATAAGAAGGATTGATCAGATAAGAATAGATAGCAGGCCCAGTGAATAAAGTGATGAGCGTAAATATTCCCGCGAAAATATATCCTAACTTCAGGAATTTTTTTCCGAAGTTCATCGGGAAAACTTCCAACAAAAAGTGCTGGGCCAAAGGCATTCCCATGAACCAGGAGATAAATTCAGTCCTAAGATATATCTCTGGTCCTACTAAAAAGTGTTCGGGAAATAATCTGACCCCAGTGGTGTATAATCTGAGCCCGACCGTAATGGAAAGAATTCCCAGGATCAAAGCGGAAGAATCTTTTTTATAAAAAACTGATACAAAAATATGGAATAGACCTAAGAAGAATAGCCCTCCGCAGAGTATTCCTTCTAAGTCTCTTCTATCCAAATAATAACGACTTACACATTCTGCGGTTCCTAAGATAGGAGGTTTCCAAAGTCCTCCTTTTCTATACTGGTAATTTGAAATTTCAAAATCAAGATGCGCCGTACCTTGCCATGTTGGAAGAATAGAATAACTGGTTTTAAGCTCGAGCCCTTCTTCAGTTGGATCTCCCACCTTCCCCACTTCATTGATTAATTTTCCGTTAAATAGAATCCTATAATTTGTTCCTTGGTCATAAGAAACTAAATGTAAACTTTCTACTGGAATAGAAGAGACCAAATCCACTCTATACAATGCTTTTCCGTATTTAGGGAATTCCCCCTCGTCGGAACCAGGCCAATCATGTTTAGTCCAGCTACCCGGGATAAGGCTTAAGGAAAATTTTTCGGGTTCTTTGGGAAGACTTGTATCGGGACGAGCGCCCAACCAGGCGAACTTCCAATCTCCAGTCATCCGGAAACATTTTCCCTGTTGGAGAGACTTTTCCCAATCTATAACACCATTCTCTAATAAAGCTTTTTTAGGAGAAGGTGTACAATATGCGAAAAATAAGAATACCGCCAGAAGATAGAACGGATCCTTTTTGGAGAAAATTCCCATAGAGTTGGCTATCTTTTATCGATTTGCGAGAAATCGTCCAGGACAAAATCGGACACTGAAGTCCGATCTAAAAATTAAACTGAATCCGCCTGAGAGCTGATAAACGGTGCTTTAGGCGACAAGAAGTATCCGCTCAAAGAGGCAAATAATACAGGAGTAAAATTGGAAACTCCGGTTAAACCTGTGAGTAATATAGTAGTACTAATAGGTGTTTTGGTCACGGAGGCATTTACCGAAGCCATCAAACAAATTAACAAAAAGGATTCGTTTTCAGAAGGAAAGAAATCCATGAAAAATCTTCCGGCCACAGCACCAACGAAGAATAACGGTATAATAATCCCGCCTCTCCAACCGCTGGAAACAGTGATATTGATGGCCAATATCTTTAATAAGGCAAGAGTGCCAAAAAAGATCCAATCCCCTTTGGTAACTACGATCTCGTTTAATTGGTCATGACCGAAATAACGAGTGAGCGGCTCATAATATGCAATACAACCGAGAAACAATCCGCCGATGGCGGTCTTTACAAAAATAGGAAGAGTTATTTTAGAGAAAGAAAATTTAGTAATTCTGAATATTCCGTAAAATATCCATCCTACGATTGCGCCGGCCATTCCAAAACCGATCGCGTATTGGAAATCTTCTATTCCACCCGGAACATATTGTGGGAATTCCCAAGTAGGTCCGATTCCCATATCTGTCATGAATAGGAATACAAAATAAGCACTACAACTGGAGAGAAATGCCGGCAATAGAGCCTCGTAATATTCTACCACATGTCTATGTTGTAGGATTTCCAACGCGAATAAAGCTCCACCTAAAGGAGAACCGAATAAAGAAGTAAATCCTGCGGCCATTCCGGCAATGGTCATGGATCTAAGCTCTTCTCCTTCTAATCCTATCTTCTCCGCAAACCAACTTCCAAAAGATCCGGTGATCTGAACAAGTGGGGCCTCCGGACCCGCACTTCCTCCGGAAGAAATGCTGAGTAAAGAAGACAAACTCATAGAAGAATTGTTCTTAGGGTCGAGTTTACCTCCCCTAAAACGAATATTATCGATTACTAATGAAATTTCTCCCGGCTCTCCCAGAAAATAAATGAGAAGTCCAATGCCCAAACCGGACAAGGTCATAATTAGGATAATATAATGCCCTTGGAAACCAGCGAGAAGTTTGGTAAGGTATTCCAATACTTTCCAAAACACTGCAGAGAATACTCCTGCAAATAATCCAAGGAGTACATACAAAATACTCCATCTGGAAAGCATGAATGGATTCTTCTTAGATAATATAAATATTGGATTTTTTAAAAGACTTTGGATCCGATCCATATATCTGCCGGTTTGAAAAGTTCAGACAAAAAGAACAGACTCTTTATTTTTCGAAGTGATTACTCCGATTTTATGGACCAGTTCTCCTTTTTCTTCCAAAGCTGTAGTAGCATCTGCTACCGACTCCGGAGAAATGATGACTATGTATCCGATTCCCATATTAAAAGTGGAATACAATTCCTTTTCAGATAAAGAAGGAAAATCTTTTTGAACTCTAACAAAGAAAGGATTCTCAGGAAGTTTTTCTCTCTGGATCTCTACAGCTAAGGAATCAGAAAGCACTCTAGGAATGTTTTCATAAAAACCTCCTCCAGTGATATGCACCATTCCCTTCACATCAACCTTCTTGATAAGATTTAGTATACTCTGAACATAGATCCTTGTAGGACGGAGTGCGAATTCTTTTAAGAAACCGACTAACTCCGGATCTGCGGGAAGTTTTCTTCCTCCCTCCAGATACAATTTACGGATAAGAGAAAATCCATTGCTATGAGGGCCGGAAGATTCCAAACCTAAAACGATATCTCCAGGTTTGATCTTAGATCCATCTATTAAGTCATCCTTCTCTACAGCGCCTACAACGAATCCGCCTAAATCGTATTCGTCTGGATCCATCGTACCTGGATGTTCTGCAGTTTCTCCACCTAACAGAGCCGATCCGGAAAGTTTACATCCTTTAACTATACCGGCAACGATCCTTTCCATTCTTTCAGGGATGAGTTTGCCACAGGCAATATAATCTAAGAAGAATAAGGGCTCTCCACCTGAGACAAGAATATCATTCGCACACATTGCAACCAGGTCTATCCCGATCGTATCATGAATATTGAATAAACGAGCGAGCTCCACCTTAGTCCCTACACCGTCGGTGCCACTGAGCAATATTGGGTTTTTATAATTTTTGAGGAAGGAAACGTCGAAAGCGCCTGAAAATCCTCCAAGTCCGCCTAAAACTCTGGGACCATGGGTGGATTCTACGTTTTGTTTGATCTTTTTGACGAATTCTTGGCCGGCTTCTGTATCGACTCCGGCGGATTTATAACTGATTTCTTCTTGCATGGACCCGCTCCAGAACAGAATTCCCGGATCGGGTCTAATGCCCAGAAAAAAAGCTATTTCATTTGATCGATTTGTTCCATTGCGGAGAGCTCTCCCGCAGCTGCAGGGCGAACTTTTAAAGCCTTGATCCCAGGCCCCAAGTCCACTGCTTCTCCAGCTTTTACCAAAACTCTTGCTTCGTCGTCTTTTCTGGTAATCTGAACACTACCCTCTCTCACTGCGAATGTTCCTGTTTCATTAGCAGGGTTTACCTGTCCCCAGAATTGGGTCCCTCTAACAGCAGCTACTACGGTAGGAGTGTCGATTGAGATGGATTCATTCTTTTTGAGTTTGGCAACTTTTACTAAAATATTGCCTGAATTGATCTTAATATAATTTTGATCCGCTCTCAATGCAGCAATAGAAGCCTCTGAGCCACCTAGAAGTCGAACTGTCCCTAAAGTAGTGGTTAGATCAAGAGTAGCATCCTTGTCTGTTTTTACAATTTCGGATTCAACAACACGATCACTTGCCTTCAGGACAGAGCCCGCTTTTTCTGCAGTCGCTTTTCCTACGATAAAGGAGACGATTGCATCCGTAGTTTCTTCTTCTTTAGGCTTGCAGAAGAAGAATAGGCTCGGAACTAAAAGGATCGTAACTAGCTTTGATATGGATATAGAGTTCATACGGATTCATAAAGCTAATACAAAGCGTCTAGACCGGGAACCAAAAAAATACTCTTTTGGAAAAAAATTTCTACCTGTTATGGGGAGGCTTTTTGTAATAACTGAGAGGCAAACCCTTCCAATTCTTCTCGGTTATTAGGGGAAGAAAAGAACAGATTATAATTAGGGTGCCCCTGCTTTTCATCCAAATGAAGAGATCTGACTAAATGGCGGACGGTCCCCTTGTTCCCATCATGAAGAATTGCCTCTGGATATAGGTCTTTGATCTCGTTTTTTAAGAATACGTAATGTGTGCATCCCAATACAAGAGCACGGATACCTTGTTCTTGCGGGATCTTTAATATGTTTTTAAGAAGAAGTTTGGCTTCTTCCCATTTCCCTTGATCTACCAGTGTAGCAAGACCGTCACAATTGAGGTGAAGTACCCTTTCCGATGCGCCTAATTCGGATTTTAAGTCCTGCAATTTTTCTTCTCTATGAGTAACTGAAGTGGCGAGTAACGCAATTTTTTCTCCAGGGTGGGCAAGAAGTGCGGGTTTGATAGCGGGTTCCATACCAAATACAGGTACGGATAATTCTTCCCTGAGTTTAGAGGCAGAAGCGGAAGTTGCAGTGTTACATGCAAGAAGGATCGCATCTACTTCTTCTTTTAAGAAGAAGTGACACACATTACGAGTGAGTTCCAAAACTTCTGAGGTTTGTTTCTCTCCATAAGGAGCATGTGCAAGATCTCCATAATAAAGAAAATTTACGGAATATGGAAGATCTAAGAGTTCCTTAAGAACGGAAAGTCCTCCCATTCCGGAATCCATCACTCCGATCTTAGGAACTCTTTCTTTATTGTTTTTCATATCCTAAGTGGAAGCTGTATAGTCCTCTATACTCTTTCTCAAAGTATTATAGATCCAACGGAATTTTTCCTCATCTTCTTCGAGAAGAGTAACCCTAAAACCGTCTCTATCCGTACAGAAAGAAGAAAGTGGGACTACGCATATTCCAGTGGAAGCCAAAAGATAATACACAAATCGACGATCAGGAGCGCAGTTCCCAAGAAGAGGGCGGATAAATTCTTCTGCCTTTGGATTGGAGATAGGAAGAGTCATCTTATCTCCTAAAACTCCCTTATCGAATGCAACAGTAAGATAGAAAGCTCCCTTAGGTTCTACTACAGTAACACCTCCCAGCCCTTTAAAAGACTCGGTAGCAAGTTTGGCCTTCTTCTTGAACTTCTCATTTCTTTCCTTTAAGTGGGGAAGAAACTGAGGATGGGAATATACTTCGGGAATTGCCATCTGAGGAAGAGTGGTAGAACATACTTCCAGCATCTTAGCGTCCAAAAGGGATTTTGCATATCTTGCAAAAACTGGATCCTTGTCTTTGTTGAATATCTCCAACCAGCCGCATCTTCCACCAGGCCAAGGAAATTCCTTGGACACGGAACGAAGAGCCATTCCAGGCACCTTATTACCTATCACTTCTGAAAGGTGGATTGTTCCCGTTTCGGAATAATTTACATGAGCGTATGTTTCGTCGCAGATAAGCATTACATCATATTTTTCTGCGATCTTAACGATCTCTCGCATTACATTTTTATCATATACTGCGCCGGTAGGGTTATCCGGATTGATGAGAAGAATACCTGCAATCGAGTCATTATATTTGACCTTGTTCTCAATATCTTCCAGATCAGGCATCCAACCTTGTTCCGGATTTAAGTTATAAGTCATATGCTCATAACCTGAGTGCGCTGCTTCCGCAGAAGATAGAGTAGAATATGCAGGACTTGGTCCTATAACCCGAGCCTCTCTTCTTAAAAACCCGAAAATTTTAGCGACCGCGTCACCGAGTCCGTTGAAAAATAAAATATCATCAGCGGTAATTTGGGCTCCGCCTCTTTCGTTCACTTTGTCCGCTAAAAAATTTCTGGTCTTCTCAAATCCTTGCGTAGCCGTATAGGCCCAGGACCTGTCTTCGAGGATCAGATCCGAAACTATTTTTTTCATCCAGGGAGCGACCTTCTCTCCTTTTTGGATGGGGTCCCCGATATTCTCGTACGTAATTGGAACTCCGAGAGCTTCTAACTTTTTAGCGACTCCTACGATCTGACGGATCTCGTAAATGAGAGCATCAGCACCGCTATGAACGATATTTCTTCTCATGTCTAGCCTTATGATTTTAGAAAAATTATTTCTGTATCAATCGAACGGTCAGTTCTTCCAGGGATTTTTCCCTATAGATCCTAAGTTTTAACCTGCCGCCTAATCCTACTATTCCTACCTGTTCCCTCAGATCATTAATATTTTTAACTTGGACTCCGTTTGCTTCCATAATGAAGTCGTATCGTTTCAAACCGGAACTTTCTGCGGAAGAACCCGGGTCAATATCGTAAACTAGAACTCCTTTCCAATCAGCAGGAATTCCAAGAGCCTTTCTATGGTCCGGAAGTGGGACAGTCGCCATCACACCCAAAGTAGCAGGTCGGATGATCCGTCCCTTATTCTCTTCGATGAGCTGGATTATCTTTTTGGCATAATTCATCGGGATAGCAAAGCCGATGCCGGTGTTCCTACCAGAGTCGCTACGGATCAAACGATTGATCCCAATTACTTCTCCGTAAATATTTAGAAGAGGCCCACCGCTGGAACCTGGGTTGATCATACTATCTGTCTGGATATGGGTTTGTCCTGTCTCATCCAGATCTTCCCTATACTTTGCGGAAACCACACCGACGGAAAAAGATCTTTCTAGGCCGAAAGGAGAACCGATTGCAATCGCCCAATCTCCCACTTCTATCTTATCGGAATCACCAAAAGAAACTGGTTTGAGTCCACTTCCTTCTTTAATTTTCAGAAGAGCTATGTCCGCTCTTTCATGGCTTCCCACAAATTTTGCAGGGAAAACACTACCGTCGGAAGCAATTACTTCTATACTTTCCGCGTCCGAGATAACGTGAAAATTTGTGACAACATACCCCTTTTCGTGAATGAGAAACCCGCTGCCAAAAGAGGAAAGTTTTTCAGTGCGATAATCGAAATATTGGTAAGGGCTTGTGATTGCTTCTGTTTTTTTGGTCCGTATAGAAACCACAGAATCTTTTGCAGAATTATAAACATTTCGAAAAGCATCCTGCAATTGGATCCCGGCTCTTTGGTCGGAATAGCCGAGCGGTTTACCACCTCGGAAAAAGGAGGACAAACCTCCTTCTCCCGGAAGAATGAGGACGAATAGGAATAAAACCAAAAGTCCGATATTGATCCAAACGATTTTAGGAAGACGAATATTCATGCAATCAGACTCAACCCACCTTCTACCTAACGGAAAGAATCGTCGACTCGGATTCTTTTCCGGGATACCCGTTTTGTTTTTTCTATTCTTTTCCGGACAAGGATGTATTCCATATCTCTATCATCTGGGAAAAGAACAGGCAAAGATCTTACTACAAAGAAAAGCAATCTCGGATGTTTTAGCCGATCCTGAAATACCTGAAACTACCAAAACAAAATTAAAAGAGGTGGAGAAGATCAGAGAATTCGGGATCCAACACTTGGCACTCTCTTCCGAAGGTGGATTTAAAAGTTTTGTACAATTAGACCGACCGGCAATCGGTTGGCATGTAAGTGCCTGTCATCCGCTTCGATTCGAATCTTATACTTGGTGGTTTCCAATTGCGGGAACGGTTCCTTACAAAGGATATTTTTCATTCGAAAAAGCAAAAGAAGAAGAACAATCTTTGAAAGAACAAGGCTTCGATACAAGAATACGGATCACAGCAGGATATTCCACTTTGGGATGGTTCGAAGACCCATTATTCTCTTCTCAACTTTATGAAGATCCGGGAGACTTAGCTTCTATTGTCATCCATGAAATGGCACACGCCACAGTGTATTTCCCAGGAGATTCTTTATTTAACGAAAGTTATGCGAGTTTTGTGGAAGACCAGGGCGCAGACGAATATATCTTAAAGATTGGCGGTCCAAAACTTTTAGAAGAAAGAAAAAGATCGGAAGAAGAAACGAAACTTTATAAAAATTTAATTATAGAAACTGCAAATTTGCTCAAAGCCGCTTACTCTGAAGGTGGCAGAGAAGATATCTTACTGGCAAAAAAATCGGAGATCATTTCCAATTTCCGAAAAAAGATCCTGCAAACGAAATGGACCAAGATCAATTCTAAAAAACTTGCAGAAAGGGATTGGAATAACGAAGACTTTATAGGAATGCTTAGATATAATTCCGGGACTGGATATTTTAGAAAAAGGTTTTTGGAAGTTGGAAAGGATTTCTCGAAGTTCCATGATGAGATGAGGAAGCTTAAGGAAAAAAGTGCAGAAGATAGAAAGGCGCTGCTGGACGAGAAATAAGTCCGAAGTTTGTTGGAGTTCCAACATTGTTCAGTCTTTCGAAATAAATGAAGTAGTGAACAATCTATAACCGTTCCAATATTTATCGACCGGATACACTTCCCTCATTGTATCCATAGTTTTCAGAAAACGATTCCTGAGAGAAATTTTAGAATCTTCTTTTCGTGAAGAAATCTCTTTTAAGAATCTAGAATTATGAGTGTCGGTTTGGAATCCGAGGTTCACTATCCCTGGTCCCTTCCAGAATTTTCCTAAATAATATAAGGAATCCTTTAAGTTCAAAGATGCATTTCCAAAACCTTCTAAGAATGAGGAAGCTAACATCCAAACACCTTGCAAAGTTCCAGGCTCCACTTCAGAAACAGATCGATTTCCAAACAAAATCCCTTTTTCTTTATCTTCTACCAAAGGAACCCGAACCACATGAAAGGGAGTAATCGATGGATTTCCCTTAGGAGAAAGTTCTAAGTTCTCCAACTGGAGTAACCGAGAATACCAATCTGGAGAATTCGAATCATCCTTAGTTACGATCCCAAATCCTTCCCAAAATTCCTCCTTCTCTTTATGCACTGGATTTTTAAGCAAGGTCTCCGGATCTGCAATATAATAGATCTCTTCTTCTGGCTTAGGCAAAATAGGAGCCAAGAAATGATAAGAAGATAGATACAAATACGTGGTTTTATTTTTAGAAGGGCGAATATTCTGGCGGATCTCTGTCTCCAATGCTTCTCTCAGTAAAACTTCTGCCCCACCCTTGTCCGCTTCTTCATTATATTTATAAATAGAGGCCCTTACTTTTCGATTGTCCTTAAACGCGAGATCTCCCTTGGACTTACCTCTTGTAAATTTAATATAAAAAGTTTTTAAACCCAGATCCATTAAAGCCAAAAACTCTTGGTTTTCAGGAATCTTTTCTTCTAAAGCAAAGGATACCTTATTAAAATTAGGAAGATCATAATAAAAAACCGAACGTCCAAACAAAGCAGAACGAACCGCTGCAATTTTATCCTTGATCAACCCAAGATCAAAGAACGTCTCCGAATCGTTCTGCTGAAAAGAAAGAGTCTGTAAATATGTTATAAAATCATTAAGTTCCCTTCTTTCGATCGGGCTAAACTTTTTCTTTTTGCGATGTTTAACAAAACGATTCGCTAATTCGACAAATTCGGAAGACTTTTTAGAAGAAGCATTTTCATATTCAGAAAGATATTCCGAAAAGCCAGACTCCGATGTTTTGTTCGGCTTTTTACCTTCTAAATAGAAAATTTTAGAATTAATAAATTCAATTTCGGTAAAATAGAGCCTATCCGAAATCTCTCTTGCTCTAGAGATCCAATATTTCGCCTTATCAAAGTCTCCTCTGGAAAGATAAGCTTTGGAAAACTCCATCATAACCCTTACTTGCCTTGGAGAATTTTTCTTAAGTTTTTCCAGATCCACAAAAGAATTCAAAAATTCTTCCATTTCTTTTCCGGTTTCTTCCGGCAAGGAATAACGTAGGAGGTCCAACACAGAAGATCTGGATTCGGCATCTAAGGTCTGAAACAAAGCCTTGGACGAACTATATATCTCTGAATACAAAGAAAGAGGAGAGATCCTATGCCCGAGTCTTTTTCGGTTTTCTAAGAAAGCTAAATGTTTTGGATAATTCCTTTCTTGAAGATCCAATTCTATCTGATTGGAATTTTCAGACCAATCTTCCGCTTCTTCTAATAAAGCTTTTTCTCTTCGGATCCGAGTCTCCATCATCTTCCAAGTCTCCTGATCGGAGGTAGAAGAGATGAATTGTTTTGCAAGCCCAAGTTGAGAAGAAGCCAGATCCGGATAATAAGCTTCCAAGGCTAAATTAGAAAGTTTTAATCTGAATAAAAACGGATCGTATCTATCTACAGATATATTTGAACTTAGAGAAGTACCGGGAAATTTTCCTTCCTTTAATGCGAGTATCCCGCTTAAAATTTCATTCTTTCCTTCCGGTAACGGAATGTCACCGCAATCCTTATAGTCCGCAACGCGGGCTTCAGGAGCGAAGCGACTATATTCCGTTTCTAATAACCTGGACAAACATAAGTTCAGTCCCAGCTCTTTTTGAGAATTCAGATCTCGATTCTCATAACGTAAGGAAAAAATTTTATCCAAAGAAAAATCGGGTTTTAACCTCTGATAGGCTCTTAATAGATCCGATTCAATTTTTAAAGCTAAATTAGAATTTGGTTCTGCATAAGAACGAGCTTTATGCAAATCTGAAAACACTTCCGAAGGATCAGAAATTCTTTCATCCTTTCTGGACTTAGTAAAAAGTTTTTCTGCTTCGGCATTCTTATTTCCGGATCTTTCCAGAGTTCTACCAAAACGAATTGCGGAGTTGGATGTTTTTCCTGAAAAAATTTCCTCCAGAGATTCTTTTACACAAGTTTCCCCAGGACATAGATACATCAAATTTACACCCGACCCGGAAAGCCCTGTAAACGCCTTTAAGATCTGGTGCCAGCTAGGTTTTTCAGAATATGTGAAGATTACGGCGCCTAATCTATGTTCTCTGGAAAAAAACTCCCTGAGTTCTAAGGTGTCCTTCTTCCTTTCCCCAAAGGCAGAATCTCCTTTTACATCCGGAAAAGAGCTAACAAGAACATCAGTATCTTCTAATATATCCGTCCAAGATTCAGAATCTATCTTTCTATAATTCCATCCGGCAATCGGTAAAAAAGAGGAAATTACTTTAGGGGTTCTTTCTTCTCGATTTAAGACGGAAGAAGAAAGTTTAAAACTGATCCCGGAGATCTGAGTGCTTAATTTTTCTCCGATAGATGTGTTACCGGGGTCTACCAAAAGGTTACGTCCGGAATTTTCAAAATTGGATTTTATCCAGCTTTCCGCTTTGGATTCATTCTCAAAATTCAGAAATTTTAAAGAAGAAGTATTCCTAATTCGAGCAAATACAGAACCTCTGGATTCTAATAAACGAATTTCGGTCTCGTTTTGTTTTATGATATCTTCAGGTATACTACCAAAAGGATCTAAAAATGTTGCCTTTTTCGGCAGTTTAGATCTTAAAACTTCCAAAGATCTAGAAACCTGAGTGGAAGCTTGTGTAAGTGCAAGCTCCTCCTTTTTAATATCCCCCCTTGTTTCCAAAGAGTTCTGGTATTTAAAATAAGTGTTCCTGTAATTTTTCCAATCTGATTCAAATTTTATGTATTCAGATCGAGCTTCCCTAAATTCCCAATTTCCTTTTTGAAAATTACGGAAATTTAATAATCTCTGGAGCCGTACCCAATCATTAAATGCTGTATTCGTATTTCCCGAATCAAGTTCCGTTCTTATTTTTGTCTCATATAAGTCTCTTAGCAGAAAACTCTTATTATCAGAGATAAGATGAAATTGTTTTTTGAGAAGTTCTTCCGCTTTTGATAATTTGGCCTTTGCTTTTTCCGGTTTTTTAGAAATTAGATCCAGTCTCGCCTGTAATACCCAGGTTTGGATAAGCTCGGCGCCGAAATAGAAAACGTTAGCCATCTCTTCAGCAGCTTTTAAACATTCTTCCGCTTTTTCCAGATCTCCTAATCTGTAAAATACACTTGCCCTACTTAAAAAGTGGAATACCCTTTCCTTTCTTGGAAATGGATCTTTCGAAAGTCCGATGATCTCCTTTGGTAATCCGGAAGGTGTTTCAAGTAAAGAAGAAGAGATCCCTAATTTTTCGAAACCTTCTAACCATTCCCCCCTTTTAAAATTCTCCTCTCCCGAATAATAGAGAACCGTGGCTTTCAATATATCGAAATCATAATATTGTTTATAAAATGTCTCCGAACATACTGAATTTCCTTCTAACAAATCTTCCGGCCAAGAAGAAAGACAGTTTTCCATAGATTCTTTTTTGAACCTATCCAATTCTTCCAAAGCATTGTTTAGTTCTTCCGAATAACTTTTGTCTTTTTTGTCTGAGGCTTCAATAGAAGCGAATAGGGAATATAAATATCTTTTATAACTGCCTGTAGATCTTCCGGACAGATTAGCAGAATCTTTTAGAAATTCATTCTCTTCTAAAAATGCTAATTTAGCATTTTCGAATTCATTTCTTTTATATTGAAAAAATCCTATATCAGCATACGATTGTGATTGGACTAGTTGTCCGGCCAAGGTCTTCTTTAAACCTTTTTTGCTTACATATTCGAGTCGTTTATTTGTTTCTTCTGCCGCCAACCGATAGTTTTGTTCTAATACAAGATTATTTACTCTTATGCCGGAAGATAATAATGGCTGGAAGACTGGAGGTATAGCTTCCGGAAATCTACCAGAACCGGAAATACGAACCGAGTCAGGGAGCACTGTTTCAAAAACAAAATCCCAAATGGAATCCCAGACGGATTCCCAAAATTTAGGACTCACCTTCTTAGGAAGCCAAAGAGTTGTTCGAGAAGAAGCTTCCTTCTCTGCTTCTTTCAAATTTTCTTCGGATTTGGAAATATATCCTAATTTTTGATAAGAAATTGCTAATGCATTTCTAATATTAATCGGGTCCACTAATCTAGAGGGTTCGTTTAACTCTAATGCTTCCGTTAGATAAGGAAGTGCCTGCGCATATTCTCCCAATTCCATATGAGAGAGACCTGTCAGAGTCCTAAGTAATGTTAATTTTTCTCTGTAACTTTGTAGGTTCTTGGCGTAATCCGTTCCGGAGTATAATTGTAAGAATTCGTTTTTAGAATATATACCGGATGCATCCTTTAATTTCCGTACCGCGGCTCCATACTTGGACATATACATGGAAGCTCGAGCAGAGTTGAATAAGAAAACCGCCTTCTGTCTATAGTCTTCGAATTGAGCTTTAGATATTATATAATTTGAATAAGATTCTACTAAAGAATATTGTTCATCCGCTTTAGGATAGTTTTTCAGTAAGAAATAATTATTACCTAAATTCAATCTCAGATCCGAGAGAGCCTTTTTGTTTTGGAAATTTTCTCCTAACAATTCCAAGATCTGGCTATAAAGTTCTATATTCTCTTCGAAGTTTTTTTCCGGGAAATATTTGGAATATTCATCCTTATATTTGTCTTCATCGGCAGGTTCCTTATCGTTCGGCTTTCTGGACTTCATGATGTCCACATATTGGTATAACCAACCTAAAAGTTGGTACGCATCATGATATGTAGGCTCTGCAAATATGATCCATCTTAGTTCATATTCCGCCTGCTTGAAATCTCTAAGAGCAGCCTCCTTTTTAATTCGATCCATTGTCCCGGAATTATAATAAAAAGTTTCACGGATCACCGAACGATTGATCAAGTAGTAAGCATATCCATATAATGTGGCGAGATCCAAGAATGCCCTAGCACGAGGCAAAATTTTTTCCTTCTCAAAATATTGGTCTATATAGATAAGCCCCTCTTTTTTATCTAATGGATCAAATTCAAGGGGATTCAAATTTCCTAAAATACCTGAGGCATTCTTCTCGCTCACCGATCTGGCTAATTTGAAAGAAGTATCCACCATCAATTTCTGGTAATAGATGGCATAATCCTTATAAACAGTGTCCTGGAAGAGGTTCTTACTTTTTGCCAAGAACATATTCTCAGTATTATAAAAATAGTGAAGAGAAGCTTGGAAGAAGTCCGATCTGTTCTCATAGTTTCTGGCCAGATTCTCAAAATAGATAAAGAACCTTTCCATCTCCTTATCAGAGATCTCAACCCCCGAATCGTGATCATAATTTTCTAAAAATGTGCGAAGAGATTCTAAGGAATAACGAACACTTCCAAGGCCTTTAAAATTAGAAGATCTTAATAGATGGATCTTAAGAAAGAGTGGATCCTTAGGAGTCACATCTTTCAACAAAGGTTCCAAGAGAGAATTACTTTCCGAAAACACACCTTGCCCGGAAAGCCCAGCAGCCTTTGTATACATTAAAAATCTATACAATACCGGAGAACGCTCCTTGATCTTATTAGAAGATTCTATTTTTTCTGA
This sequence comes from Leptospira andrefontaineae, assembly GCF_004770105.1. Classification (NCBI taxonomy): domain Bacteria; kingdom Pseudomonadati; phylum Spirochaetota; class Leptospiria; order Leptospirales; family Leptospiraceae; genus Leptospira; species Leptospira andrefontaineae. Next base: position 63,009 of record NZ_RQEY01000010.1, read on the forward strand.
GAGAGAAATTTTTTCTGAATCCGATTTTCCAGCCAGGATCTGTTCTTCAAAAAGTCCGTATAAATTTTTAAGTTCTATTGTTTTGGATTCTGATTCGTTTGCTGCTTGTAATAATGTAGAAGGAATGGTCCAATCCTTCTTCTTTGCTTCCTTAAGTTGTAGAGCACCTATATTCCGTAAAACTTCGTGAATATTATAATATCCAGGAAATCGAGTTACCAATTCTTGTTTTGAATTTAGGGAGGCCTCTATTTTTCCGGATCTTTCCTCCAAATTCCCAATTTCTTCCAGGATCGCACCTGTTACTTGCGCATCCGCATGATTTCGAATATTAGAAAAATATTCTTTGATCTCTGAGATCCCTTTGTTTTCCGATTCCAAATAGAATACGTAAGCAAATCCCCATTTAGGGTCCAAACGTGAAGAATACATTTCCTTTTTGATCTCTGAGGTTTTTCCTGACTTTTTATAAAGTGAATATTTTTCGTTTAGGACTTTGGCCTTAAAAATAGGATAGAGCGGATCTTCCTTAAAATACAACTCCAAGGAATCTAATGCCAATAGATAATCATCCAAGGATTGTTTTTTGCCATATTCCTTAGCCAGCTCAAATTGTGCTGATATATTAGAAACTTTCGGAATAGAGCCACTCAAAGGAAGAAAATAGATATTTAAGGTTCCATAATATGATGCAGTGAATAGAATACTTCCTCCATTAAAGGAAGAATACTTTGTATCGAATAATGAAAAATTTCCGGAAGTCAGTCTTCTTTCTTTCATATCAGAAAGATCCAAACGAATGATCAGACTATTATCTCTCTCGTCTAATTTCCGATTTCCATCCGAATCGGAACGGATCGATGTATAAAATAAATATCTTCCATCCGGAGATAAGCTAGGAGAAAAATCTAAATAAGGATCATTCGTTAGTCTTTTAGATTTCCTAGTATTTAGATCCAAGGAGTAGATCTCACCCTCTCTGGAATCGGCATACGAAAGATATACGATCGTGTTCCCATCTTGGGACCAATACGGATTTACTGCTCCGGACCTGGTAAGTAAGATCGGTTTTTCTTTTCCTTCAGTGTCCCATAAGATCAGGTTTGGAGTTCCCGGAGTTAGTCGATCGGAAGAGAATAATAATACTCTACTGTCCTTTCCCCAAATAGGATCCGAATCAGAAAATTTATCCGACTTAGAAATATCAGAATATTCTGGATTTGTAATAAACTCGAAGTCGTCGCTTAAAAATCTTTTTCCTTCTAATATCTTTTTTGCCCAGACCTCAGGTTCAATTTCTAATAGGACGATATCCCCAGCTGTATCATATTGTTCCGATACGAATGCCAGTTTTTTACCATCAGGACTAATTGCAGGTTTGTATTCGGAAGAAGGATGTTCAGTGATGGGAACCACAATGGAACTTCTGAGATCCCTAAACCAAATATCATAATTCCCTTTCTGCCCGGTCGTATAAAAAAGATATCTTCCATCCTGTGTGGTGGAATTATATAGGTTATTCCCCCTTTGGACAGTTAAAGGAAATGGTTTATCATTCTCCGGATTAAAATAATTTTTAGAGATAGGACCATAATCGAACTCGATAGGCCTAACTCTTTGTGCAGGCATAAAAACGACACAATTGCCGAATAGAAATAGAAAGAAGAATAGGACTCCGCGCTTCATTAAACTATTCCTTCTTTTTCCAATTCCCAGCAGAAGCCTCGTAATATTCTCCTATTTCAACAGAACGAAGCCAGGTTGTTTGGATACTCTCTTTGATAGTAACCTTTTCTTTTTCAGTAATATTGCGATTCGGGTCGGAGAATGCCTTCTTTAACTTTTCCTTAATTACGATATCTCTATTCTCATTCACAAGCTTAACTAGATCATCTAGGCGAGACTTCTGTTTTGGATCTTGGGAAATCTTCTCAGTACCTGCTTCCTTGATCTTCGGATTCCATCTTACTTTTCCATCTAACCCTTCTGCCAAAATCCCTAAACTTCTATATTCTCTCAGTTCTCTTGCTAAATAAGCCAGAATCCGAAGTGCGATATAGAATTGATTATCAGAAGTATTTCCGAATTCTTCTTTGACCAGATCTCTTTCCCAGATCTCGGAACCGGAAGAAGAAGTTTTGATAGAAGCGATTAGCCATCCATCCTTTTCCAGATTTCTGTCTTCTCCCAACATTTGTTTTTCTGCAGCAGTTTGGGTCTGAGTAAACGTGATTGGAGGTGCCTTGATCGGGCAATACACAAACAAAGGAAAGATTGCAAAAAGAATAATATAGGATCTTGGAATATTCTTCATAAGTTTTACTGGTTGAAAGTTTCGATCTCGTTCTGGGCACGTTTGAGGAAGTTTGCTAACGGCATTCTCTGCTGGGATACCTGGTTATTTTCCAACTGGATAATAGTTCCTAAAATAGAACGTTTGAATAGGATCACTGCATATACCAAACCTTTGGACAATTCCAATTCTATCTTATCTACCGCATAACTTCCGTAAATAAAATCAGTGAGAATATTAGAAGGAGCAAAAATATTGATCGCACTTTTCCCGAAGTCGTTCCCGATCTGATAGATACTAAAAAACAAATTTAAGTTCGGAACCGGATCTCCCAGATTCCTTCCCCATAGATTCAGATCAGCTTTTACTTTTCCGTCGTCTATCTTAGGCTGAGTTTTAGCAGGAAGCAATTGTTTTAGATCTATATCCTTGACCCTCAAAGAAACCGTATATTCCATTTTTTCAGGATCTCCGGAACCAACGTTAACGATCATATCCTTACCCCAAATTTCTCCGTCCAGAGTATATACTTTGAGATAATCCATTCGTAAATAATTTTCTGAGTATTCCAGGTTGGCAGATAGTCCGGGAGAATCCGCTCTCGGCCTACTGTATTCAAAAGGTGTTCCTTTTAAAGAAGGATGGTTCCCTATGATCTGTCGGATCGTAAAATTCGCGGCAGGTGTTCGACCGTAATTCATTACGAACTTTCTTTTGTTCCCTTCGATCAGATTTTTGGTTTCTTTAACGGAAAGATCATGAGAGAATGGAACATCCGCATTCCATCCATCTATTCTATATAATTTACAATCGTATCCGGGACAAACGCCACTCTGCACAAGTATATTAGAATTTTTAGATATTAAATTTCCTTGAACAAGGCTCCCGTACCAGTTGAATTTTATCCCTGCGTCTCCTTGAAAAAATAAACCTTTAATCAGTCCACTTTCTTTAGGAGATAGAAGTTTTAATTCTCCTTTTAAGTTTGGAATAAATTCTCCCAGGGAAGGAGAAGGCCCGTTTTTGGATGCCTTGGTTAGTTCTCCGCCTAATCCTAAGTGCAATTTCTGGGAGAACGCACTTAACTCCAGTTTATCAATTTTGATCTTAGAACTTGGACTTCCGATCATCTTCAGATCTATGGAAAGTTTTCCATCTCGAAGGTTCATCTCGGGCAGATCAACGCCAAGACTTCCTTGGATATTTTGTCCGTGACCTCCAAGAGAATAATAAAAGTCTCCGTCGAGTCCTATCTTTTTGCCCACCTGGTTTCTAACAGGGATCAATGTTTCTCGGAGTGATAAAGGAAGAAGTGGAACAAGATGTTCTAAGTCTAGATCCAGTCCTGCTTTTTTCAGATCCAATACGAACGGTTCTCCAAGTGCTATTCTTCCACCCGTATTTAATTTTGCCGCAGAGTTTCCCTCGGGCGAGAAGGCTTGTAGGTTCAGATTCGATACTAATATTTCTTCTAAGCCCCAGGCTTTTTTAGGAAAATGGAATATAGCCTTTAAACCACCTTCCAGATATATATTTCCGGAGTTACCTCTGCCTAACGGAAATCTAAAACCTTTTGCTTTTAATTTTAAGCCCGCATCTAATTGTGAAAAATCTTTTCCGAACGCAGAAAGTTCTGCAGAAATTTTTCCGGAATATCCTGTTAGATAATCTCCTAATCCGAAATTATCCAGTTTCAGATTTAAATTTGGTCCCTCTGCCTGGGAATAATTGAGATTTCCTTCCAGTAGAATTTCGTTATAGATTACTTTCAGATTTTTGAATGAAAAAGATCTCATCCAAGGAAGAGGGATCTTCGGCCCTGGATCTTTTTCACTCTGTGGATCTATCCGAACATCCCAGTCCAAATTGAATACAGGTATTGAATGTCTCTTCTTCCCTACTCTGAAATCCAATGAGTTTCCTCGGACTTCTCCCAAAACTCTTAAATTGTTCCATCCACCTTCCGCTAAAATCGGAGCAAGGCTTGCTTCTCCACTCATCGAGAAGGAGTCGAATCCTAAACTATGCAGAAAATCTGATAAAGGTGCGAGTCGTATCCTGGATTTTTGGATAGCAAGATTTACATTTCCTGAATCGGCTGCGAAGTCGGAAATTTTTCCGCTCCCTTCTAACCAGGTGTCTTCCCCTACTTTCCATTCTAAATTTCTGAGAAGGAGTTCCTTCTTCTCTGGAGAAACATCTATATCATATTTTAGTGAAAAACCAAAAGGCGCACTGACTCTGTTTGCAATTCGTATCGGTATTTTTTCAGAGCCAAGGTCGAGTTTAGAATGGAACCCGGCCTTGGAACCTTCTGCCCTTTCCCAAACCAATGTACATTTAAATGGATGGTCCAGTCCTCCGGAAGAATCTTGGAATCTAAGTTTTATCTGGTTCTCCGGATTCAACTTCACTTGGAATTCGTCTATCAGATCCAAAATTTTCAGATCGAATGGAATACGAGTGAAACGATTCGTATCTAAAAGAAATCCAAGTTCTAATCCGTCTAGTCCCGCAGAATAAGATTTGGATCCATTCTCCGAATTCACATGGACATTGATATCTTTCAGATCCAGTTCTAAGAATGCGCTGACTGGAATATATGTACGGATCTCAGTAAGAGGTTCTGTTTTTTCGGTACTGATTTCTTCTTTTTTGCTAGGAGGAAAAGCAGAGGAGATATTCCAAAGGTTTCCTCTTTGTTGGAGGTCCAACTCCAATCCATGTATGGAAATTTTGGAAATTTTCAATCTTCCGAAGATGATAAGAGGAAGATTATAGGAGATACCCAACTCTTTAGCGGTCATTACAGGCTTCTGACCCCAGTCGGTTGTGGGATATAATTTTACATCAGTGAATTTGATTCCGTAGAATGGAGAAAAACTTCTGACATTCGCCTCGAACTTGCCCGCTAAAACGGAAGAGGCAATTTTATCTACTAAGATCTGTCCTGTAATTGAGTTGAAAAGGAGATGATAGAAGAGAAAAATCCCCGCAATGATCCCAAGGCGGAGTTTTTTCTTTTTCAAATACTGTAAAAAATCGGAAGCCAACCGAAATGTTTAGGCTAATACTCGAAGGATTCGATAGCCTCTTCCAGCGTTTTGTAGATCTCGAAAATGCTGGCTAACTTTGTAATCTCCATTAAGTTTTCGATATCGTTATTCAAATTGGTGAATACCATGCGACCTTTCAAACCGTCGATATGTTTGTAGATATTAAGAAACATCCCCAAACCCGCTGAGTTGATGAAAGGAACTTTTTTAAGGTCGATGATAAACTTAGGAACGTCACCTTTCGAGATATACTCCTCGATTTTTTGACCAAGTTCGAATTCATTGCCCGCTTTGATCGGGCCTTCGATCTTGATGATGTGAACGTCGTTTTTAGTGGTGACTTTGATTTTCATAACCCTTTCTTGGATTTTTGTGCTTATATAAGATCTGCATTCCGGCCTCCTTGTAAAGCCCTTTTTTGCAGAATTGACTAACAGAATCCCTCGAAAGCTCCCAAAAATCAAAGAGAAACTAGGTTTTGACTCTGACAGAAATTACAGGAAATATTGTCGACATTTTGGCCGAATACAAACATCGTACCATCGTCAGCAATGCCCGCAAAGCCCCCTCTTTTATCCCTAGTCATTCCCGTTTATAACGAGGAAAAAACCATCCCCGAACTTGTAAAAAGACTTCGGGGTTTACTCACTATCTTAAAAGAAAAACACCGCTTCGGAAAGGAAGATGCAGAAATTCTTTTTGTAAACGACGGCTCAAGAGACGGGACCTTCGATGTATTAAAAAAATTCTGCGAATCAGAGCCAGGCTTTTTTCTTCTAAACTTATCTAGAAATTACGGACACCAATTGGCCATCACTGCAGGTATCGATACTGCAAGAGGTGAAACAGTCGCCGTCATGGATGGAGATCTACAAGATCCTCCTGAATTTGTCGCGGACCTTTACGCAAAAATGTCAGAAGGTTATGATGTTGTTTATGCCAGAAGGAAGAAAAGAGAAGGTGAATCTTTTTTCAAGCTGATCACCGCTCATGTATTCTATAGGATCCTAAAAAAGCTGACCAGATTCGAGATCCCAATCGATACGGGAGATTTCAGGATTATGAGCAGAAGAGTGACTGATGTTCTAGTCTCCATGAAGGAACAACATCGTTATATTCGAGGATTGATCGCTTGGATCGGTTTCAGACAAACAGGTTTGGAATATGATCGAGACGAACGTTTTGACGGAGAGACAAAATTTTCCGTCAGCAAGATGCTTAAGTTTGCTTTGGATGGGATCACTTCCTTCTCCTCTGCCCCTCTTAAATTTTCTTCTTATTTAGGATTTACTTCTGCATTTTTCGGAGCGTTATACACTATCTATATTCTATATTTAAAACTGTTTACTGATAATACCATCCAAGGCTGGACCTCGGTCATGATCATAGTATTGGTATTAGGTGGGATCCAACTTATCGCATTAGGTATGATAGGCGAATATCTAAGCAGAGTTCATGATCAGTCCAAAAATCGTCCTCTGTATGTGATTGAAAAGATCTACTCAGCGAGACCAAAAACTAAAAAATGAACCGCATCTGGGATAGAGTTTTAGGGATTTTATTCGGCTTACTGGCCTTATTTGCCACTGGAGTTATGATCTCCAAAAATTGGCAGGCATTCTTAGAGATCTGCCCGATTACAGATCTTCTAACCTGGGACGAGAATATTCGCCTAACGGCAGTATACGATCAATTCCAGGATTATAGGGACGGTAAAATCTGGAGAGCAACACTTCCTTTTTTGGAAGCAGCAACCTGGCCACCTCTTCGCCCAATATTCTCACTTTTACTTTTGGCAAGTCCTGGAGAATGGCCGATCACTTGGAAGGATTCTTTCTTGGGATTGGCATTTTACGCTCTTTGTTTTCCTTCAATCATCTATATAGTTTCTAGAATTTCGGGATCTCTTCTTTTCGGAAGTTTAGTTTCTATTTTTGTATTAGCGCTAAGTCTTCATACTTCCGAAACTCCTGCTTATAGTCTTTCTTCTATGCTGGAAACCCAGGGTATGTTCATTCTTCTTTGGGTGTATTGGGGATTGTATAAACTTTATGATTCCGTAAAGGACTTAAAACCAGGAGAAAGTTTGCCTGCCGGTTCCAAGGTGGCTGCTTTGGTTTCCGTAGTTTTGATACTTCTATTTTTTACGAAGTATCCTTACGGACTTTTATTATTCATCTCTATCTTTTTGTTCGAGTTGATTTCCAGATTTCCAGAGTGGATCGGATTTGTTCGATATTCCGTGAAGGCCCATTACAAAGGGCTCAGGCTTTTCTTTTTGATCGGCGTAATTCTGTTAGTTCTTTCACTGCCTGTCTTAAGAGTAGTGACAGATTGGAATCTGGATCAGAAGTCCTTTAAAAGAATATTATATGTCCTAACAGTGATCCTGTTCCTCGATTTCAATTATTTCTTATACAGACATAGAAAGAACTTAGGGGAAATTTCTCCTCCTTCTATCAAAATACTTTATCTGTATGCGATCCTTCCTTGTTTTATCTGGTTATTCACCAATATAGACAGGGTAATGAGTCTTGTAAATGCTCAGATGATCGTGAACAAATTTGTTCGTAGTTTTATCTTAAGTTTATTCGAATCACCGGGAGATAAATTTCCTGCGAGCCATGTATTCAATGAGCCATGGATTTTCAGGGCCTTCTTCTTATTTTCTTTAGGTGCAATCGGTTACTGGCTTTATTTGAACAGAAAAGAGAAAACTTCTTCTCCAAAAACGAATGGAGAAGGAAGAATAGATTCCCTACTTGCCAAGTTACAGAATATAGAATGGCCTAAATTTTTAAAAGATCCGTTATTCGCAATTACTGTGATAGTATTCTTACAATACATAGTTATCGACGCGAGCACTGGGAATAAACAATTACGCCACGTATTCTACCCGTTACCTGCTTTACTTACGATACTAAGTTTATGGTCCTTCAGATTAGTTCAAATTTCTGATACTAGTAAAAAGTTAGTCATCTCGGTAGTATTTCTATTCTTCTTAGTTTGGGCATCGAGCCTATTCATAAAAGAAGGTGGGCTGTTCAGCCAAACTTATCTTTCTAAAAACCAATTCTGTTTAAAAGGATTCGAAACTACTGTATTCGAACCTGCAAGAGAGTTTGCAAAAGAAATAGATCCACAAGGAAAATACGTCGCATTCAATGCATTCCACGATGAGGAAAACTTCCAAGTACCAGGGAGAATTCTCGCCTCCGAATTCGATCTTCTGTTCAGACAAAAAACCGTCGAAAATGGTAAATACCGCAACGATAGCAAATACAAATGGAAATCCTGGGACGAGTTTGACAAAGCTGTGTATGTAGGACCTTCTTGCGACCTACCTCCTAAGGTCCTTTCCAGGGCAGAAGGTTTTGGGATCACCTTAAAACAGATTAAAGAAATTAAACACCAAACTGGAGATTATTGTTTCAAAGAATTTCGTCTTATTAAAAAATAATCGGACTTAACCGAAACCTGTTTTCGGTAAACGGCTGAAGGCATCGTGACTCATCCTTGGTTATTACCCACCATCATCGCGGCTACGCCTTCCGCATTTTTTCTAATCCTTATTTATCTATATTTATACAATAAAGAAGGACAGAAGGCATTGCTTGCCTGGTCCATCTGTTGGATATTTCATCTTTTAGGTTATATAGGAAATATTATGCAAGTAGGAGGGGTAGACTCTTACAGATATTTTCCTGCTTTCTCCATTGACTTTATCAGAGCACTTTTCCAATTTTTAGGATGTTTATATTTTTTAAATAAATCGTTCTCTAGGCCTTTTCAAATTTTATTTGGGTCAGCCGGCCTTTGGGCATTGTATCTAGATATTGAGAAGACTAAAGATCCTTATATGATCTGGCCAATCTATCTATTAATAGGTGGGTCTCAAATTTACACTGGTATCATTTTTTTAAGAACTAAAAATCTGATCCCAAGTATTGGTAAGATCATTGCAGGTTGGATCTTCATTCTTTGGGGAATTCATGTTCTTAATTATCCATTTGTCCGATTCCATCCTGAGTTCGGTTTTATAGGTTTTTTTCTCGCAGGACTTTTTAGATTCTCTTCTGCAATCGTAATACTTTTAGTATTCTTCGAAGAAACGAAAGCTGCTCTTTCCAAGACGGAAGGAAATTACAAAAAGATAGTAGATACCACTTTAGAAGGTATCTGGTTGATCAATAAGGAAAATAATACCACATTCGTGAATTCTAAAATGGCAGAATTTTTAGGAATGAGTGAGAAAGAACTCATAGGTAAAAATCTTTATGAATTTGTAACTCCCGAGGCAACTGATATAGTAAATAAAAGGTTGGAAGAAAGAAAACAAGGAAAAGCAGAAGTCCATGATTTCTATTTCAAACGTCCGGACGGAGAACCTGTTTGGTTATTAATGTCAGCAAACCCGATCTTTGATCCCCAGGGGAATTACGAAGGTTCACTTGCGATGTGCACTGATATTACTTATTATAAAAAAACGGAAACTGCATTAAAAGAAAGTGAAAGACAACTTTCCACTTTAATCCGAAATCTTCCCGGCATTGCGTATCGTTGTGCATACGATCCGGATTGGACAATGGAGTTTATTAGCGAAGGTTGTTTCGAACTTACCGGCTATTCTCCTTCAGACTTTGTTTCCAATCGGACAATTACCTACGGGGAGATAATGCATCCGGAAGACACTGAAAGAGTATTTCAAGAAGTTACGGAGGCTATAGGCAAGAACCTTCCCTATCAGCTTCTTTACCGGATCTATAAAAGAAGTGGAGAGATGCGTTGGGCATTCGAACAAGGTTCCGCGGTCAAAGGTGAGAATGGAGAATTGATCGCTTTAGAAGGTTTTATCGCCGACTTTACCCAAGTAAAACTTGCTGAAGAAATTATGGCCAATTCTCTTCAAGAAAAGGATATCTTACTTAAGGAAGTTCATCACAGAGTTAAAAACTACCTACAGGTTCTCTCAAGTTTACTTTCCATCCAGTTGGAGCAAGTAGAAGCAACCAATCCCACTCAAGTTCTGACAGAATCCCAAAACAGGATTTTGTCTATGGCATATGTGCATGAATCTTTATACGGAAAACACAGGATCAGCGATGAATTTTTTCCTGAGTTCGTAAGTAGGCTTGTGGATAGCCTTCTCAAATCTTTTGGTCATAAAAAAGAAGAGATACAAATTTTCCTAAATTGTGAGTCACTTCCGATCAAACAAAATTCCGCAATCCCGATCGGCTTGATCCTGAATGAGTTAGTAACAAATATTCTAAAACATGCCTTCTTATTTAAAAAACATTCGGAAGAAAAGATCATCAAGATATCCTTTTACAAGGATGGAAATTGGATCCATTTGGATGTGACTGATAATGGAAAAGGAAAATCTTCAGATCCTAAACCGGAAGATTCTATGGGACTGGAACTTGTAGAACTTCTGACCAAACAGTTAAAAGGATCCGTGATGGATCTTTCTTCCGAGCAAGGGACAGTTACTAGGATAAGGTTTCCCGCTTCTTATTAGGGATTGATTTGTAGGAGTTCCTACAGGGGTTTAAAGGGCGCCCCCACCCTGAGCTTTGGGTGGGGGGAGTGGCTCGTGGGAGAGCTCCCTCGCGTATATCACAAAATTCCATTCTTAACAATCAAATTTTGCAGTTCTAATCTTGTTGGAATTCCAACAAGGTTAGGATCTAAACTCCCTGAACTTTCGCTTCGCCTAAACTGGAATCGCTCACGACTTCAGGCTCTCGATGAGTCACTTCTCTAAATGTATCGAAGTAATTCTCATGATTCGTTCCCATTATCCTATCCCAAATATTAAAATACAAACTGTAATTACAGTTAAAGTATTTATGATGCATATTATGATGAGTAGTAGAATTATGAAGTCTTAATATTTTATTTTCGATAAATCCTTTAGGAAAAAGTTCGAAAGAAAGATGCCCTAGGACATTCAAAAAATTACTGTAAAAGAAAAATACCAAAAGTGCAGTTGTATGCACAGGCAAGAATAGGATCACAAGAGGCACAATCCCTGCTTCCACAACAGCTTCATATGGATGAAAAGAAAACGCCGCCCAAGGAGAAGGATTCGTGGACTTATGATGAACCAAATGCATTCTTTTGAAAAGAAGAGGGTGATGCATCATTCTGTGGGTCCAATAAAAGTAAGTATCATGTAGGAATATTAAAGCAACGATGCTGAATAATAGATAAGGCACACCGTAATCTTCCACCTTGTCGTAGATAAAAGTCCAGCCTGCCTTCTTCATCAAGACCACGAGGATCCCGGAAGCTGCGAAGATCGCAAGTGAGATCGCCGAATATTTAAGTTCGTGGGAGATCTTATCTTTTTCAGGAAGTCTATTTTGGATGATCTTATGTTTGAGTCTTTCTTTGTAGATCATCCAAATGAAAACATAAGCGATCCCTGCCATTAAAATATAGCGGAACCATAACATACCCAAGGTCAGAAAATAATAGGCGGTATAGCCCATTTGATCCACAATTTCATTCATCCTGTTCTCTCCGTGTTTTCTGTAAGCACAGTTTACACGATGAGACAAGGATCAGCCTATCCGAATTTTAAAAATCTCTAGCTGATTTCAAAATCGGCAGTACTTTTTAAAGATTCGTCCCTGCCACGGTTACGGCGAAATTCGGTTGGAGTGACTCCCGTAAGTTCTTTGAATGCGCGATTAAATGGTCCTAAGGATTGGTAACCGAGATCCATAGCGACCCGAATGATAGGGATTTCGTCCTTTCCCGAATCCAAAAGGATCTCGCAGGCTTCTTGGATCCTGTAACGATTTAGGAAGTCTGGAAAATTCCTAAAACCCATTGCTTGGTTGATCAGCCTTCTGAGTTTATATTCCTGCACTTCTAAATTTTCTGCAAGCTGCCCGATTGTCAGACCTTCTTTTCTATAAAGTTTGGTTTCTTCAAATGCAGAGACTAATTTTTTCTTTAATGCAGGATCGGCATATATAGCTTTTTCTTCTTTGTCCTCTGACTCTTCCGGTCTTGGATCCACAAGACCTTCTTTCAATTCGAAGACCAAATACATGAATGCAAGTATAAGCCCCCAGGCAAAGACCACATTCGCTAAATCTAAAATTTCAGATAAGATCTTTCCTCTTAGGATCAGGTGAGAGAACATATTAAAAGTGATTACACTTCCGGTCATTAGAATATGAACTTCGCGTAACCTTCTTCTTGTTTCGATTAAATCGTCTTTTCTACCTGAATAGATCCTGATGATGGCAGCCACAACAAATCCCAAGGATAGAAGAGTAGGAATAATTATATGAGCAAGAACCGTTTCTGAAACGATAGGTCCTCTCATATTGATCAGATCCAATACAGGATAGACCGACCAAGCAGATACCCCAACCTTACTTAGAAGTAAGAGCCAATACCAATATTTAATCTCAAAATGATCTTCGAAGATAGCAAGGCTGATCATCCAAAAGAAAAAAGGTAAACTAATAAGACCTGCAAATAAAAATACTCGAATAGAATAAGGGATCTTTAGATCAGGATCCAAGGAAAGAAGGATATAACATACTATCCCGAAAGAAAAACCTCCCGCGATACGTATTCTAAAATCATAAATATATCTCCATCCAAAGAATCCGATAATGAAGATTAAATTCGAAAGACAGAATAAATGTAATATGTCCGTGATCTGTGAGATCAAATGAGTTCTTCCAGTTTTTCCAATTCTCCCCAAAAGTCCTTTGTTTGTAAACCAGGAAGAAATTTCCGGATCAAGCTGCTATCTATAAAACTGTCCTCTCTATCCATCTTTTCTTCGGGAAGAACCTGGATCTTACCATGATCCTCTAAGAATCGGAAGATCTCCAACCAGGTATGCCATTGCCCATCGGATAAAATTAACTCGGAAGGCAGATCATTTCCGGGATAAGACAGAAGCAAACGAACCGCTTCCGAAATATCATCCCCATGAATGAGATTCAATTGACGTTTCGTCTTTCTAACGGAGCCCTTTCTTGCCCAGTTTGCCGGATTTCTACCCGGGCCATAGATCCCTGAAAGCCTAAGGATCTTACCACCCTTCTCTAAAAACCGTAACTCCGTTTCATAACGATCATGTTCAGGATCTAAAGGAGTTTTCTCGGTTATATCGGATGTGATCCTTTGATAGATGCTGGTAGATCCAAACATCCAAACAGTTTTAGAAACAGAGAATAAAGTATCAAAAACCTGTTCTCTATTCTCTAATTTTTGAGCGGGGAAAGTGATAAGGCTCGCATCAAACTGCGAACCTTCGTTTTCTTTTCGAAAATTTTCCAAGGCTTCCGTATCGGATAGATCCAGGAGAATAGATCCTTCTACTTGAGTCAGCCGGGAAATCCCTAAAACAGTATTCTCTTTTTTTAATGTATCTAGAATCCGTAGGCCGGTATATCCCAGCCCGAAAACTGCAAACTTAGGCATTACTCCAAACCAAGTCTTTTATAGATCAGTCCAACTTTATCTAAGTAAGGAGAAATTTGGAAAATAGAATCCAGATCTCCTGGCTTTAAAACCTTTTGCACCTTAGGATCTTCTGCAAGTCTAGTCTTCAGGTTTTGGGAAATATCCGCCCAAACTGCCATTGCATGACCTTGCACGATTGTATAAGCATCCTCTCTGGTAATTCCACCTTTTTCAATCAAGTGAAGAAGTACCTTTTGAGAGAAGATCAAACCTCTTGTAGTTCCCAATGTCCTTTCGATCGCATCCGGATATACATGTAGATTTTTCACTACGAATAACATTTTATCCAAAATATATTCAAGAGCAATTGTAGAATCAGGAACAACTATCCTTTCTGCGGAAGAATGCGAAATATCCCTTTCATGCCATAAGGCAACGTTTTGAAGAGCAGTAGAAACATTAGAACGGATCACTCTCGAAATACCGGAAATCCTTTCACAGATCACAGGATTTCTTTTATGAGGCATTGCAGAAGACCCCTTTTGTCCCGGAGAAAAAGGTTCTTCTACTTCTCTACCTTCTGTTTTCTGAAGAAGACGGACTTCGGTTGCAAAACGATCCAAACTCGCCGCAGTTACGCCTAACGCGGACATATAAGCTGCATGTCTATCGCGAGAAACAACTTGGGTTGCGATCGGATCTGGCTTGAGACCCAACTTCTCGCAAACATATTCTTCAATATCCGGTTCTATATTCGAATAAGTTCCGACTGCACCTGATAATTTTCCTACGGCAACTTCTTCTTTTGCCAGGGCCATGCGCACCCTGTTTCTTTTCATTTCTTCATAGAATAATGCAAACTTCAAACCAAGAGTCATTGGTTCTGCATGGATACCATGAGATCTTCCGATACAAGGAAGGTCTCTGTATTGGATCGCCTTCTCCTTGATCGCCTCGATGAGTTGGTCCGTTTTTTTCAGGATCAGATCCATTGCTTGGACCATCTGCACACAAAGTGCAGTGTCTCCAATATCGGAAGAAGTGAGACCGTAATGCACGTGACGACCTGCAGGCCCGATATAGGAATTCATATTAGTTAAGAATGCGATAACGTCATGGTGGACCTTGGATTCAATCTCCAAAATTTCATCCACGTTGAATCTTGCTTTGGAACGGATCTCTTCGAAGTCTTCTTTAGGAACTTCTCCTTTTTTCATCCGGGCTTCAGTCGCCAATATTTCGATTTCTTTCCAAATATCGAATTTGTTCTCCAATTCCCAAATTTTAGAAATCTCCGGATTCGAATACCGATCAATCATTCCAGTTTCCTTGGGGAAATACCCCCATAGATAGGATTTTTATCGGGGGGAGATACGTAAAACGTTTTTGGTCACACAAAGACACGGAGTTTAGAAGAGGCACAGAGACACGGAGTCTGAGTTTGCAGGAACTCCTACATGTATTTATAAAAACCCAAAACCTCCGCGTCTTTGTGCCTCTGTGTAAAAATATCTCTGAGTCTCTCTTAACTCTGTGCCTTTCTATCAGGATTGATTCTTTTTTTGCGGAGCCATCTGCGACGTCCCTTCTCTCCGAACCATTTTAATATGGGAGAAAGTGAACCGATAAGCCAGGGAAACACCGCGGCCAATCTAGAAGTAAGTCCGTCACTATAAGGAACATATATCTCCAATTTTCCTGTTCGGATCCCACGAACGTAATGCGATTGCTTCTCCGATCCCGCCTCCCGCTCCGGTGATCAAAGCGGTTTTAGATCCGGAAAATCCTTTTTTCTCCGAACTCACCGTGCAGCCCTCGCCAGATCGTTTGGTGCAGAAGCGGCATGTTCTCCCTTCTTTAAAATATCGAACTGACCCGGTTTTAATTCAGGCCATCCCATTTTACTTTGGATCTTTGATCGATATTTTTTATAAGCAACCTGGTTTACATATACTGAGTGCCGTCCCGTATTCAGATAATGGATCCCACCGTTTAATAAGGGTCGGTCTGTTCGGATCAATGATTCGAATTTTTTAGCGGAAGGATCTCCTTTTCGTTTCGCATCTATATAAGAAGAAATTAAATTAGCCATTTCGTCGAACATCTTATACGCCCCTCCGTCGGTTTCCATATAACCGAGAGCATAAAGATTTTCATAATTACGATTGAAAAGAGTAAGATAAAGTTCAGGTCGTCCATTCTTCCATTCGAAATATTTTTCTTCCATGTACGGGATCGACCAATGGTAGCCGGTCGCAAGTACGACTAAATCGATCTTTTCTTTAGAACCATCCTTAAACTCTACAAATTCTCCGTTCAATCTGGAAATATCTCCCTTTGCAATCACGTCTCCATGGCGAAGATTATGTAGAAGCTGATCATTAATGATCGGATGTGTTTCAAAAATTTTATGATCGGGAGCAGGAAGACCGATCTTAGTCAAATCCCCTACTAAAAACTTTAAGATGATCCCAAAAACCCATTGAGAAAACCAATTAGGGATCCAATGAGCTCCATCACCGAATACGTCTGCAGGCATTCCAAAAATATGTTTTGGAATAAAATAATAACCTCTTCTTACACTGATGAAAGCCTGGTCTGCAGCGACTCCAGCGTCACACGCAATATCACATCCGGAATTTCCGGCTCCTACAACGAGCACTCTCTTTCCACGAAAAAAAGAAATGTCCTTATACTTTACGCTATGAATCACTTCTCCACGAAATGTTTCTATACCTTGTAACTTCGGAATATTCGGAGACCAAGTGATCCCGCTCGCACAAATCACTCCTTCATAAAGTCCAGATTCTCCATTCTCCAACTTAACCAACCATTTGGACCCTTTCTGCTCGATAGAGCGGACCGAAGAATTGAATTTTATATGTCGATACAGATCGTATTCTCTGGCAAATGATCTATGATATGAGAGGATCTGACGGTTGGATGGATAGTCCGGATATTCTTCGGGCATTGGATAATCCGCATAATCGGAAAGATATTTAGAAGAGATAAAATGAGCGCTTTTATACATAGGAGATCCCGGATTTTCAATATCCCAAATTCCTCCTACGTCCTTATACCTTTCGATCACATGGAAAGGGATCCCTTTCATCTTAAGTGATCTTGCCATGGATATCCCTGCGGGACCGGCCCCGACTATACAATAATGCCCCGAAAAATCCTGAATCCCCTTCGAATCAGGAATTGTAGTTTGTTCTTTCATACGTCCTCTTTCACAAAAATGAGCAATGTTATCTTTTAATAAATGATCATTGCTCATTTATTAAAAGATAAGTCAAACAAAAATCAATTCCGAAAGAAAAAAGTAGTCCGAGGAGAAGAGGAAATATAACTGTATTTCCTATGAAGCAGGGCCCGCGCACCCCAGTACAATCTAGAAGCAAAGAAAGATTAGATCTGATCCTAAGGACTGCGAGGGAACTGATTGGAGAAAGAGGGATAGATGCCGTCAGCATGAGAGAAATCGCTCAATCTGCAGGAATACAAATTGGATCTTTATACCAATATTTTCCGGGAAAAAACTCTCTCCTACTCACGATCATGAGAGAATATTATGACAGAATTTACGCCGGAACAAAAGCTCTCTTAGATCAGGTCAATAACGCAGAAGAGTTAGAAACCGTTGGTGAAAAAGCAATCATACAATTCGCAGAATTTTTCCAAAAAGATACTGCACTTGCAAATCTTTGGGCGGGAGCAAGAGCCGTTCCGGAATTAGTCTCGGAAGATATTTTAGACAGTTACAGAAATGCTGAATTGATAGTAAAGACCGTATTACGTTGTCTACCTGAGCTAAAGGAAAACGATATAAAACCTTTTGCACTCTTTCTTAGTCATACTCTGGGCACGATCGTTCGTTTTGCCGGTGAAATCGAAAAAGCGCAAGGAAAAGCAGTTCTCAAAGAATGTCAGGAAATATTCAGGCTCAGATTAAAATCTCTGGTCGATCTTTCAAAATCTTCGCGAAAAAAAAGTAAATAACCCCTCGTTGGAGTTCCTAAAAAGCCAAAGTTCTTCTCTTTGACTTTGCGTGAAAATATCTCTGTATCTTTTCTAAACTCTAGGACTCTTAACCTAATTCGAAAGAACTTACAAACTCTTTGATCAGATTAATATGGTCCACTTCTGGAGAAGGATTTTCCTTACTAGGTTCGTATAAATGTTCATCGAACACATGGTAATCGAAAATTTTGAGTTCGAAATCAGGAATAGTAATGATGATATTTTCAGAATGGATATCGAAGATCAGTTTTTCTTCGGAAGCGAGATAGCGGGTTACTTCAATCACCCTATGGAAATCCAAAGCGATCTTTTTAAGTTTGGATTTGCTGATGATCCCGAATCTATGAGTGTCAAAATTCAATTTCCATTTAGGAAAAAGTGCATCTTGGATCGGGTTCTGCCTTACTTTCTCATTTAATCGGATGAATTCTTTTAAATGTTTTCCCGGTAACAAATTCTGGTTATCGCAAGGGGTAAGAGTAACCACTGGAACACCGAAAGGGCTTCTCCTATATCGTAACCCCATAAAAAATCGAGTCGGAAGTACAAGATCAGGGATCAGACTTTTTAATTTCCAATAATGAAGTCTCTCTAATCCCAAACGAGCGAACTTAAAACGGATCTCATCCCTTTTAGATTCCCCCCATGCAGATTTTTGCAAATGATGCATTAGGCCGATCTCTTCCGTTTTTAAATAACGTTCCAGGTTATTCTGCACTTCCTTATACAAGGAGCCAAAAATAGGGTCGGAAGGTAATTTGGATTTTCCTATCTTAACTACTTGGTTCCAGGGAAGTGTATATACGAATTTATAAGACCCTCTTCCTATATAATTTTCAGAGGCAAGAGGCATAAAATTATCTAAAAATTCTCTCCCATATCTATGCGTTATACGAAACACATGAGATACTGGAAAAAGTTTTTCGTAAAATTTTCGTGCAAAGCCGGATTGCCTGAGACGGAAGTCGATAGGCAGATCCTCTTTTGGGATCTGTGAATCTGCTCGATCCGGATCAAAAAATAATTCTTTATCGAGGCCCTTTTCCAGGATCTCGATAAAACTAGGAATCCCGGGAGAGTTCCAAAAATTCCGGATCGCCTCTCCGAATTCGCTGAATCTTCCCTTTTTCGCCATTAAAATCCCAAACCTTATTTGGAATGGTAGTACAAGTCTCTTTTATAAGTAGGGAGAGCTGTTTTATTCTTCTTAGAATTTTCCAAGGCCTTATCTTTCTCTTCGTCGATCCACCATAGAGACTTGGCTGCACCCTCTCCAGAATATCTGGCGAGTGGGTTTTCAGGAGTTCCGAATCTATTCCAGTAAAGTACTCTTGTGGATTTAATTCCCCAAAGAAGAACATATGGAACTTCTTTCGTTAAGATCTTATCTATCTTCTTCAGGATTTCCGTTCTTTTTTTAATATCGAATTCGGTTTTTTGCTGCTCTATAAGTTTATCTACTTCAGGATTTCTAAAACCGTTATAATTATTCTGTCCGTTCTCATTCGCGTATTTGGAATCCCAATGATGTTCAGGATCCGGAAAAGAACTGCCTGCTCCCCAGGCGGCCCAAGTAACATCAAAATCATATTTGTCCATTCTTTCAGACCAGTTAGCAAGATCCGTGCTTTCAATAGTAACTTGGATACCTAGCTCTTTCACTCTTTCCATGAATAGAGTAAAATATTTCTCCACGCTTCTATCTCTTTCCAAGATATGGATCACGAATTGTTGGCCGTCTTTTTCCAAGAAACCTTTCGCATTCGGTTTCCATCCTGCTTCTGCAAAAAGTTTTTTAGCAGCTTCTGGATCGTAGTCTATAGCAGGATTCGGTAATTGCCCTTCTTCCCATACGGAACCATAATAAGAATCCGTAAGTTGGTATTCTCCAAACGCAAGTTTGTCTACCATAAGTTTTCTGTTCACCAAATGAGCGATCGCCTTTCTGATACGAACATCATCGAAAGGTTTTCTTCTCATATTAAAAGCCCAACCTTGGAAGCCCGACTTCTTATCATTATAGATCTTTTGTTTTATGATATAATTCTTATCGAAAGGTTCTCCGGTAGTATCTTGGACCCAAGTCGCAGCCTTATAGACTGGATATAGATCTATATCACCTTTTTTGAATGCCTGGAATGCAACCGCATCGTCGTTAAACACTTTAAAGATAAGTGTATCAAAATTATCCGTTCCCTTATAAAAAGGATAAGCCCTCATCCAATAATCGTTTCTACGTTTCATCTTCACGTAGATACCTTTTTTGGCGGACTGCAATTCATAAGGCCCGGAAGTCACAGGGAATTCAAAATTCTCCTTATTAAAATCTTTTCCATTATAATAATGTTCCGGTAGAATAAAGAAATCATAAGCGATAAATTCAAAATTTTTCCAATGGATCTCTTTTTGAGTAAATTCGACCTCATATTCATTTACTAACTTTGGAGACTCGAAACGAGAAAGATCAATCCGATGAAGTGCAGTATTATTCTTCTTATTCATTATAATTTCATAAGTGAATAATACGTCTTTAGCAGTAATAGGTTTGCCGTCGCTCCATCTGGCATTCTTGTCCAGATTGAATGTAAAAGTTTTTTTATCGGAAGAGATCTTCCAAGAAGAAGCAAGTTTAGGAAGAGGCTCCAATGTAATCGGATGTCTTTCTAAAAGTGGCTCGAACATCTGACCAAAAATCTCAGCAGTGGTGGAAAAATTCTCTAAATACCAGTTCAGAGATTTAGGATACTGATGACTATAGATCCGAAATATCCCTCCCCTTTTTGCATTAGGAGAAGTAGCAGGATTCGGTTTTCTCAAAGCTTCCGGGATACTGTTTGGATCTCCTTCCCAAGGAAGATCTTCAGTGGCTACGGAGATTTGGACTTCTTCTTTCTCTTTACATCCGTTTAAAACGAATGTGATTACGGATAATAAAAGTGTAAAATAGCAAATTTTCAGGAATTTGGAATTTCTTAGAGTAAGGTTCAAAGCACACCTCTTAGGAATGTTCGTGTTCGAAAGCTTCCGGAAAAACCCGATTTCAGGCAAACTTAAATGTAAAATTTTCGATGAAAAGATAGAAGGAGAAGCATGATAGCTGATCCTTATTTAACCCTATGAGCAAAGACAACGTCTGGGATCCGTTTTAGGTTGCCTAGGATCTCTTTCAATTGATCTAAATGTTCCACTTCTATCATGAAACGGGCCATCAAAGTATCCTTTTGGACAGTAGAAGCTCCGGCCTCCAGAATATTCGTCTGAGTTCCCGAGATACTTTTTACCATCTCCAGATAAATTCCCTGGCGATCCTTTGCTTTCACTTCTACTCGAACTGGCACAGGCTCCGTTTGGCCGTAGTCCCAATCCACTGTAATCTGTCTAAGTTGTTCTTCTTCTCTTTGTTTTAAGGCAACATTACAATTCTTTTTATGGACTGAAACGCCACGTCCTCTAGTCACGAAACCGATGATTTGATCTCCCGGAAGAGGAGAACAACAACCTGAAAGACGAACTGGAATATCTCTTAGTCCTGCGACCAAAATTTTTCCACCAGGAACTTGACCTTGTTGATGGGTTTGTTTAGAAACTTTTTCAGAAGGTTTACGTTTAAGTTCCTCTAATACTTCCGCATTTAGAGTAAGTTCCGCTGCACTCTCTGCACCCTGTTCCAGATCCTTGCTCGTCTCTTCTCTGAGTTTTCTGAAATAAGCGCGTAACTTTTGTCTTGCAGAAGGAGTTTTAACAATACGAAGCCAGATAGGAGAAGGTTTGGATCTTTTATCCACAACAACTTCTACCTGGTCACCACTACGTAATTCAGTTCGAAGAGGGATCATTCTACCGTTGATCTTAGCTCCCTTACAATGCAAACCCACATCGGTATGGATTCTAAATGCAAAATCTAGAACTGTTGCACCTTTAGGAAGTTGTATAATTTCTCCCTTAGGAGTGAAAACGAATACCTCGTCCTCATGAAGATCGTATTTTAATTCTTCTAAAAATTCCTTAGGATCCAAAGAAGAATCCTGCCAGGTTTGTAAGACTTCCAACCACTTCACTGTTAGATGTCTTTCGTTAGCATGAGTTTTACCTTCTTTGTAAACCCAGTGAGCAGCGATCCCGAATTCAGCGATCGCATTCATCTCAGCAGTACGGATCTGTACTTCCAAAGGTTTTCCATCCGGACCGATCACAGTTGTATGAAGTGATTGATACATATTCGTCTTAGGAGTTGCGATATAATCCTTAAATCTTCCTGGAACAGGAGACCAAAGTGTATGCACAATTCCGAGTACTCCGTAACAATCTTTGATCTCATCCGTAACGATACGGATTGCTCTTAGATCGAAAATTTCATCGAAGGTTTTTTCCTTCGTTTTCATCTTACGATAGATAGAGAAGAAATGTTTTGCTCTTCCTTCTACATTCGCGTTGATCTGGATCTCTGCGAGTCTCTGCTTCAGGATCAGCTGTAATTTTTCGATATAGTCTTCTCTTTCAGACTTTTTAGCACTGATCCTTTTTTTAATGTCCTGGTATTCTTCCGGAAAGATAACTTGGAATGCCAGATCTTCCAGTTCCGATTTTACCGAATAGATACCAAGTCTTCCCGCAATAGGAGCGTATAATGAAAGAGTTTCGTTTGCGATCCTTCTCTGCTTTTCAGGAGGTTGGAAAGAAAGAGTCCTCATATTATGGGTTTTATCTGCAAGTTTGATCAGAATAACCCGAATGTCTTGAATTGTTGCGATAATGATCTTTCGAATATTCTCAGCAGCTTCCGTCTCTTTGGATTGGCTTTTGATCTGGGAAATTTTAGTTACACCTTCCACAAGTTGAGTGATCTCAGTTCCGAAATCTCGGACCATATCTTCTTTTGTGTATTTTGTGTCTTCGATCACATCATGAAGGATACCTGCAGAGATTACCTTCTCATCCAGACCCAATTCATATAGAATAAAACCTACTTGAAGAGGGTGAACAATATAAGGTTCACCCGAAAGACGGAACTGACCTTGGTGAGAATCTTCGGAAACCTTATAGGCCTTCTCGATCATTTCCAAGGCTTCGGGGCCCATAGTTTCCCGAACTCCTTCGATTAACATTTCTTTGGTGGCAGGAGCCTTAACAAATCCCATGTATTAGGTCCTTATATCCAAGCCGAGATCCAAAAATCTGGTAGTATGAGTCAGGTATCCCATGCTCACTCCTACTCCGGGAAATTCGGACAATGCTTCTAATTTTTCCGGAGTAATACCTCCGGAACATTCTATTAGAATTTTAGGATTTTTTTCTTTTACCCTTTGGAAGGCTTTGCGCGTATCAGGTATATTAAAATTATCTAACATTAAAACGTCTGGTTCCGCCTCGAGTGCATCTTCCAGTTGGTCCAAGGAATCTATTTCTAATTCCACCATTCTGCCCGGAAAATTGGATCTGATCTTTCCTACAGGGATTTTTGCAGATCCGAATAAAGCCAAATGATTGTCTTTGATCATCGCCATTTCAGAAAGATCCAATCTATGGTTGGAACCTCCCCCGCAATACACAGCATACTTTGCAAGTTTTCTGTAACCTGGCAGGGTCTTTCTGGTATCCAGGATCATTATACCCTTTGACCCGTACTGATCTACGATCTTTCTAGTAGAAGTGGAAATACCGGAAAGATATTGTAAGAAGTTTAGAAGGATTCTTTCTACGCGCAACATGGAGAGAAGACTGCCTTGGATCTCTGCGATCTTATCTCCTTTGACGAATTTTTCTCCGTCTTTAAAGAAGAAGTTAAATTGCAAATCTCCATCGGAAAGTTTGGATAATACTTCAGCGACTCCGCTTCCGCAGAGAATACCTTCTTCTCTTGCGTTTAAATATGCGACCGACTTTTGATCTGGAGAGAATAAGGATACGGACGTTATATCTTGGTCAGGACAATCCTCGTCCCATGCCATTTTCGCGAGAGGAAAATAATCCGCTGCGCTCGTCTCTGATATAGGCTTAGTATAAGCCCTCTTCACTTGGAATTCACCGCTAAGTAAAACTGTTTCGAATAATAAATGAGGATCAAGCGGAATTCTAGATTTTCAAACTATAGAAAAAAGAAAGGCCCGGAAAAATCCGAGCCTCGCATTTGTTAGAGTCGCTAAAATATTAGACTTATATTAACGAGCTTCTTCGTCGCTTTCCTGTTCACCGGAATCAGAAGGTTGCTCACTTTCTGTAGAAGGTGCCGGAGTAGAAGGCTCTTCTTCTTCCGGTTCTTGCTCAGAAGTGGAAGCAGGAGGAGTTGTAGTCTCTTCCTTCTTCTCTTCTGGAGTAGAAGCTTCTACTTTGTCGCTTCCAGTCTGCTTTTTAGGAGCTTTTTTAGGATCGAACTTAGTAGATCCTTTAGCAGGAGGAATTAACAATACTTGTTTTGGATAGATCAAGTTTGCATTTCTGATCTTGCTACGGTTCGCTTCGTAGATACGTTTCCAAAGTTTAGAAGTACCGTAATGTTGTTTGTAAGCGGCAATTCTCCAGAGGCAATCTGCAGGAATTTTCTTACGAACTACGTATTTTTTCCAACCTTCAGGAAGTTCTCCGGAAGAAGAAGCAGTTGAATCTTCTCCTTTTTTGGTGGAAGAAGTGGAATCTCCTGCATCACCTTTGCGACCTGCTACTGAAGATCCAGTGCGTAATCTTTCTGCGATATCATCAGACTGATCTACTACGATACGAGAAAGTCTGATCGCTTCTTCTGATCTACCGATAGAATCTTCGTATTTTTCGGAAGAATATAACTCTTCTGCGGAAACTAAAGACTCATCCGCCGCTTTTAAGTTCTCATCAGCTCTTTGGTAAGAAGTTTGGAGATCTTTGCTGGATTTCAGTTTGGATTGATCAATTCCAGCTAGTTTATCCTTAGCTTTTCCGATAGAATCTTTCGCTTCTACCTTTTTCTTAAGCGCGTAAGCTTGGATATTTTTTGCTACAAGTTCTGCTGATTTTTTGCGGATATCATCGACTTCGGAATAACCTTCTTTGATTTTTCCTTCGTCAATCTTACCTTTTGCAGCATTCAAACGTTCTCTTGTTTGAGCTACTTCTGGGTCTTGGCCGCCTGCATATCTGTCCGCATCATCCAGATTTTTTTCGATATCTGCAAGAGAATCGATTAGCTGTTGTTTTTGGGAAAGAGCCAAAGACTTAGCATCAGTTGCTGCCTTTTTGGACTCCAGATATTTTTTATTACTTTGTTCGTACTGATCGAAAGCAGCAAGACGAGTCTTAAGTTTTGCATCGTCTCCGGATTCCTTAGGATAGGATTCCAAAGTGCGGTCTGCATTGTCTCTAAGAGTGTCCCCTTCTTTCTTAAGTTCTACTGCATTATTATAAGGTTCTGCAGCAAGTTGAGAAGCATAAGCCTCATCCGCTTCGTTGATAGCGGTATTAGCTTGTGTTTTTGACTCCTCAGTCAATTGAGGATAAGATTTTTCTAATGCATCATATGCTTTACTTTTTGCATATTCGGCACTTTTTTTAGTCTCGCCCAAATCTTCGTTAGAAGCTTTTTCATGAGCGGTCAAAAGACTTTTGCGAGCTTCTTCGAATTCTCCGGAAGCGTATCTTTCTGCGCCTGCATCTTTAGCGCGAGTGATAGCGGTTTTTGCTTCCGCCAATTCTTTTACGGGTAGTTCCGAACCACAAGCAACTAAGAATCCTAAAACTCCCAGTACCAATGATGGGAACGATATAGCTCGAAAAGTTTTCATTTGTTTTGCACCAGCCAGAGGATCGTTAAAAAAGTGTGCCTTACTTATTTGAAGGCAGCGACTGCATCAGCTTCGTTATCAAAGATCTCGAAGAATGACGTTAATTTAGTTAATTCAAATACCTTTCTTACGGAACCCGCAACATTGATAATCTTAAGTCCGCCCTGGTATTTTTTTAAGTTAGAGAGGCTGGAAATCAAAGCACCGATTCCGGATGAGTCGATATAAGAGACCTTTTCCAGATTGATAATAGTATAGTATTTCTGCTCTTCAATGAGCTTTGCGATCACATCCTTAATCTCAGGGGCGTTGTATAAATCGATCTCCCCATTGATGTCCAGAATTACGATGTTACCGCTTTCCCTTCTGGTGATTTCCATAAAAAATCAGCAACTCCTTTCTTTATCTGTTTGAACCATCCTACAATAGGGGGGTCATTCTCTATATAGTCAACGAGAAATTTCCGGTGTTTCGTACAAATTTTTCCATTTAACAAAAAACTCGCTGAAATTTCCAACTTCGATGGAATGTCGAAGTTCTTTCATGAACTTTTTCATAAAATGCAAATTATGGTACGTGCTCAAGGAAAATGCACTTAGCTCTTTCACGTGATGTAGGTGTCTGATATACCCAATACTGTATCTTTTACACACTTTGCATTCGCATTCCGGGTCCATCGGCTGATCTAAGAGCTTCCATTTTTCATTTCTGAGATTCACTTTTCCTTGAGAGGTGAACACTTGCCCATTTCTAGCGTTGCGGGTCGGAAGAACGCAGTCAAACATATCGACTCCGTTTCGAACTCCTTCCAAAATATCCGGAACAGTTCCTACTCCCATCAGATATAATGGTCTAGTCCTATCGGTGTACGAGGAAATTCCTTCCATAGTTCTGATAAAATCAGGTCTGGGTTCTCCCACGGAGAGACCTCCGATCGCAATTCCGGAGAATGGAAGTGAGCGGATCTTGTCCAAACTCTCTAATCTCAGATCTAAATTGGTTCCGCCTTGGAAAATTCCGAATAGAAATTGATTACGTTTGTCTTTCTCCCAGTAATTCACAGCTTCTTCTGCCCAACGATGAGTCCTGTCTAGAGCATCTTTTATACGCGAAACAGTTCCATCTCCAGGAGGACAATCGTCCAGAACCATCATGATGTCAGAGCCGATCGCTCGTTGGATATCGATCACTTTCTGTGGAGTGAAAAAATGAGGACTTCCGTCGATATGAGAGCGAAACTCCACACCTTCTTGTTTAAATTTTACCAGAGAATTCAGACTGAAAACTTGGAAACCACCGCTGTCAGTGAGCAGAGCTTTTTTATAAGAAACGAAATTTTTCAGCCCGCCAAATTTCTCTAGGACCTCTGTGCCGGGACGAAGATAAAGATGATAGGTATTTCCTAAGATCAGTTCGTAACCTAACTCGTCTATATCGTCAGAGTCCAGGGATTTGACTGCACCTCTTGTGCCCACAGGCATGAATACAGGTGTTGGAATTTCGATTCCGTTGAGAGATAATACTCCGGTTCTAGCGAAAGAATGTGTGTCTGAAACTCTGGATCTATAGATCATTTTTTGTTCGGACAATTCGGATCCAAACAAGTGCCGTAAATATTCAAGCTATGACCAGTGATCTTAAATCCGTTGCTTGCAGCAGCCTGCTCTTGCAACTGTTCGATCCTCTCGTCCATGAATTCTACGATCCTGCCGCAGTCTCCACAGATGATATGATCGTGATGAGTATGACCTATAATATGTTCGTAATACTTATAATCTTGTCCGAAATTATGCTCTTGCAATAACTTCGCTTCTACCATGATAGAGAGAATCCTATAAATGGTGGCCTTGGAAATTTTATCCCTCTGGTCCTTGAATTCTTCCAGTAGGCTTTCCGCGGTAAAGTGATTGTGCAGGGAGAAAATACGTTCTGCGACTAACATCCTTTGGTTGGTGATCTTTAGCCCCTTCTTCTGCAAGTAGTCAGAAAAAGTTTTCATCTCCATCCGGATGGAATCGTCTACGGTTTTCAGAATTTCAGTTTCTCGGTCTTTGTTCATTTTTCAGGAGGAATGGAATTCACTTGCAGAATTTTCCTTTCGGATCAAGGAATCTGAGTGTCCACATTCTTTTCCACAATTTAAGATCCGGATATAAGATTTATCAAGTGGAATTTCATTTTTAGGAAATGAAATACTACTCTTCCTCACCTTCTATCTTGCCCGCTATAGAATAGTACCAGGCTCTTTCCATTTCTTCTGCTATACGGACTGCGAGAATTTTGAGTAGTCTGGTCTGGGCCTGACCCTCTGTTTCCATAAAACCAACTTGGTCTGAATAGATAATCCTTGCAGGGATTTCCGTTCTTTCTAATGGAATTTTTTCGCCGCCTGCTTTTTGGAGTTCTACCTTGCAGACAACAAACATCTCTTTACTCAACTGCTGGCCACCCTGATCCAAAAGCGCTCCTACTTGTTGGTAATGACTGATCTCTCCGTAGATACGATATGCGGCTTGGGACTTCTCCCTGGTCTGGATAAATCTTCCTCGGTAATTGATCTCTTGTTTTACCAGATCGGAGAGAGTGGTATGCATTGCGATCCCATAGGAATTGTTCCTAAAATTCTGCACATACACGGTACGTTTGGAATCTGGGATAGGGATCCCATCAATTTTAGGGGGATTGCCGGGCTCCCGAGTAATATAAGTGCAATTACTTAGGCAAAATACCAGAAAAATCGGAACAAGAAGCCTCATAACATCAGGCTTTTCTCCAAGTATGAGGCGGCAAGAAAATTTCGCAGATTTCAGGCTTTACAATTTAGAGGAACCGGATCTGAATTCGCAAATGGGAAAAAATTTCCTAAAAGTTTTTCCACAAATCCCTTCTCGATCCGGATTAATATTTCTCCTAGTTTTCCTTGCATGGGGAGAAGGTAAAGCAGGCGAAACTGGTTCTAAAGTTTCTGCAGTTTCTCCGAATATAAAAACAAGCCCGGTCGTTCAAAAAAATATTTGGGATGATCTCACACCTGCGGTTTTGGCGGATCTTGGAAATTTAGGTTTTCCGATGGAGATGGAGACTCCTATTTCCGGTTCCTATGCAGAATATAGAGTGCATCATCTTCATATGGGCTGTGATTTTAAGACATTCCATACGAACGGGATCTCTGCAATTTCTCCTTTCCAAGGTTACATAGAATCGATAGGCCAATCCACAAAAGGATACGGCTCTAATATTATTTTAAGATCTTCAGGCTCTAACCTAAAGGCGAAGTTCGCTCACTTACTCGACTTCAAAGGTTTCAGAAAGGACTTAGATCTGCTGAGAGAAGCTTTGGCATTACTCAGCGGTGGAGAATTTCAGGTAAAACTCTCTCCAGGCTCGTATAATCTTCCCAAGGGAGAAAATATCGCCAGGCTCGGAGAATCGGGCACAGGAGTCAGCCATCTACATTTTGAATTACATTTACCTAATGGAACCTTAAACCCTCTCCCCTATTTACCCTTGAGAGGAAAGGATAGATATTCTCCGGAACTTTTACTATTATATGTGGATTCAGAAGATGGAGTCCAAGCAAGATTACCCTTGGAAAAAAAAGGAGAAGGTAAATTTGCACTTCCAGGAAATCAAAAACTGAATCTTGCAGGAGGGGTTCGTTTTAGGTTGGGCGCGTACGACCAAATGACTTCCAGAAATAAAAATAATCTATTCTTTGCAGGACTTTATAAAGACGAGGCTCCATTATATGAAAGATCCTTTAGAGGGATGAGTTACGAAGAAGCAAGGATCCACCATGATATCTTCGATTCGAACCGTTCTTCCTTAAATCCTCCTGTTTATGTTTATAATCTATTCCCCGCAAAGGGACCGAGTATAGATCTTAGAAATTTCGAAACGGGAAGTATAGTCAAACTTGTTCTCAAGGCATCCGATCATGCCGGAAATCATTCGATTCTTCCTCTGGAAATAGAAGTCGGGACGATAAATACCAAAAAACCATCCATTACAAAAACTGAATTTAATTCCACAGATGGAGTTTTAAAGATCAAAACTCCTAACAAAACAACCTATGGCCAGGGCCAACTGATCTTCAAAAAATTGGAAAAACTGGAAGAAGATCTAAAACTTCCCGAAGGACTCAAATCAAAAGGTCCTATTTATGAATTAGAGTCTTCCGATCTTTCCTGGGTTGGAGAAGCGGAACTCACCTGGAGAGGTGCGGCCCTAGGCAAAAAAGACGGGATCTATATCTACGATAAGGCTTCCAAAAAATGGTCCGCTTTAAAACAAAAAGGCCAAACGGGACTGCTCACTAAACTTGGAGCATTAGCAATCCTTACTGACGATGCAAAACCCTCGGTCAATTTTCCATACCTGATCACAAGACATAGAAGGTTCAAGGGTCAGGAAGAAGAAGGAATCG
Source organism: Leptospira andrefontaineae (assembly GCF_004770105.1). NCBI lineage: Bacteria > Pseudomonadati > Spirochaetota > Leptospiria > Leptospirales > Leptospiraceae > Leptospira > Leptospira andrefontaineae. The sequence continues at coordinate 93,000 of NZ_RQEY01000010.1, forward strand.
AAGAAAGATTATACACAGTTTCCGACACAGGCTCCGGCTACGCAGGCGGTGCAGAAGTTTTGTTAGAGGGAGAAGTATACCCTAGCGAATTTGACGCAGATCGTAAGATGCTGATCGTTAAATTTCCCAAGACATTCGCCGCATGGAAAAAGTATATGTTACTTCAGATCCGGATCAAAGATAGAGCAGGTAATTCTTCTGATTGGTTTACTGATCTAGTACGGTTTTAGTTTCATAGACTCGGAGTTGAAGAGAGTCGCAGAGTTTTTTTTCACATAGAGACACAAAGTCACGGAGTTTGTATATGAATCGAAAATTAAAAATAGCACTTATAATAGTCGGTATTCCAGTCGTATTAGTCTCTGGGTTGATCTGTTTTTCTCCTACCGTTTATTACATTGCGTCTTATTTCGCATCCAAACAATACAAAGAAGTTCCAAGTCAAAATTTGGAAAACCAGGTCTATTTTAAATTTAAAGAGCCCTTTGGAATCAACACCAAAGACTCGAAATCAGTAAAATTCAAATTGGCCTTTTCTTACGAAGCAAACCAGCCTAAGTTAGAAAAAGAATTAGTAGATAGGATGCCCCAAACCCGCTCGTTAGTGAATATGATAATAGCCTCCAAACTCTCGGAGGAATTCCAAAACATTCCATCCCAAATCGACTTAAGAGAACAGATTCAAGCCACGATAAATCATATCCTAAGCGATGGTCAAATTACCGGAGTTTTGATTTCGGATATTAAAATTAGATAGGATTTTAAGTTCGCACAGAGTTCACGGAGGCCACAGAGTTAATAACTCTCAAAACCCTCGGCGCTCTCTGTGTGTCCGCGCCTCTGTGAGAAAAAATAAAAATCCCCACGATGTTTCCACCGCAGGGATCTTTAGAAAACCAGATTGTTTTCTTTTCTTAGTCTTGGTTTTGGAGAGAATACCTGCTGATTTGCAGGACTTTAAACTTGGTTTCTGCTCCACCAAGATTTAAAGAAGCGTTATCTCCCACTTTTTTACCTAAGAGAGACTTAGCTAATGGAGACTGGTAAGAAATAATATTTCTTTCAGTATCCGCGTCCCAAGCTCCCAAGATGGAATACGTTTGGTCTTCCCCGCTGGACTCGTTTTTGAGTTTTACAGTGGTTCCGATATTGATTCGATCCGTTTTCACGTTGGAAAGATCTAGAACGATAGCAGCTTTGAGCTCTGCTTCCAGTTTTTTGATCTGAGCTTGGAGCTGGACTTGTTTTTCCATAGCGGCTTTGTATTCCGCGTTCTCTCTTAAGTCCCCTCTTTCCTGAGCTTCTCCGATATCTCTGGAGTTTTCAGGCATCTCAACGTTCACCAAATGATCGAACTCTGCTTTTTTAGCGTTTAGAGCACGACGAGTAACAAGAACCGCGTTTTCCGGAATTCTTGCCAGAACATCCTCATCTTCTTCATCATCATCCTCTTCTTCCCAGATAAGATCTGGTTTAAGGGTTCTGATAAGAGACATCAATTTATCTTTTTCAGTCTCTTCGATATAAGGAACTTCTCTATAAAGAGCGTAAACTTTACGGATATATTCCGAGTCTCCGTTTTGGATCGCCTCGCTGATCACAGCCGCTTCATTTCCGAAAAGGATCTCTTGGCAGGTGTTCTTAAGCTTGGTTCCTTTTTCCTCAATCTTGTTCAGAGGTTTAAGTAAACGAAGAACTCTTAGGATCAGATCCTGTCTAGAAACGTTCATCCATTCTTCTTCCCAAGTTTTGAGAAGAATGGATTTTGCCACCCAAAGGAATACTTCAGGATTTTCTTTAGCACGACTGGATGAAGTTTCGATGAATAAGTTTAGTTCGGCAAACTTTCCGTCAGCTTCCAGAACAGAAACAACGTATTTGTTGTTCTTAACTGGCACTTCGAAAAGGAGTCCGACCAGAATATTGACCCAATCAGAATGTGATTTTTTCACTAAGTCCACGAAAGACTTTTTGATATCCAAGTTGCTGATCTTAGAAGAATATTCCAGGACCTCTTCTCTTTTCAGAGATTTAACGATCTTGGAAACATCATCCAACTTTTGGTATCTTTGGAAATCATAAGGACTTCCGTCGTCCCCTTCCATAGTAGAAGCAACTTCATCCAGATACAAATATGCAACGATCTTGCGGAATGAATCGTGAGTTTGCTCTTCTTCAAAATAATGATGAGCGAAAGTATCGATCGCCGATTCAGCCTCTTCTTTGTTTCGAAGCGCTTCGATAGCGATGTCTAAACGTTTAGCAGGATCTGGATTCGCGTTGAATTTTTCGGTCAATTCTTCCGCGTAAGTGATTGGTTTTTCTCTATACCAAAGTTCGTCTTTTTTCTTAGGGTTAAAGCCTAGGTTATCTTCTTTTTTGATAACATTCTTAGCTTTGTTCCACCATTTAGACCAATCAACTACAGGAATAAATTTTCCCGCGATCTCTGCCTTCATTTCTGCAACCAACATATGGTTTTCAAAAGAAGTTAATAATTCTTTAAAGAAGCCAGGAACATCATTCTCGAAAAGAGAAACAACAGAAGCCTTGTCCTCATAGAATCTTACCCAGATATGATCTCCTTTTAGAGGTTTCAAACTGGTGATCGCCATTTGGATAGAAAGTTTGTGATTCTTCTTATCTTTAAAATCTACGAAGATAGAATCTCCGTTAGGAGAAATAGAAACGATCTTACCAACTCCCCAGTTTCTATGAAGAACGTAGTTACCGGTATCGAATACGATGTTTCTTTCGAAGTTGGAAATACAAACCTTAACAGGCTTTCTGTTATTTCCTAACTCGGACATTTTTAAGAAATCTTCCAACAAGCTGTGGTTGGCATATTTCAGTTTATAAACTCTGATTAGTTCGTTTCTTGCTTTGTTGGAAACAGGCTCATGATCCAGGATCTTTTTCAAAAGATAGATCACTCTGTCCCAATCTTCAGTGATCTTGAATGGATCAACTAATGGATAAAGATAACCTGCAAGACGGGTCTTTTCGCGATGGCCTAAAAGGATACGTTCTACTTTTTCTACGAATTGGATATCGTCATAACTATTGGTTACGAAAATCGGCCAGATCTCTTCGAATTGTAGATAATCTTTTGTTTTTGCAAAAGTTTCAATCGCTTGTTTTAGATAAGCGACCGCTTTCTCTTTGTTTTCATCAAGAATTGCTAATGCGTATTTTTTAGCGATCTCTGGGTTCTTGCGATCTTGTTTTGCAAGTTTTTCCAGGATAGGTTTCAGCTCTTTATTCTTTTTTAGTTTTTCAAGAGCCTCTGCTTTAAAACGAAGAGCGTAACGATCCTCTCCGAATTTTAAAATATTATCGGTGATATGTTCAATGATGACCCATTTGCTGGCTTGTTTAAAAGAATCCAGTAAAGTTTTGAAATAAGAAGCAGCGTCGATACTTCCTTTTTGTAGTCCAAGCAATCCAAGCATATATCTTGCGGAAATACTTTCAGAATGATCAGCAAGATGTTCTTCCAATTTTGTTTTGGCAGAATCTGTAAGTCCGGATGATTGAAAGGATTCTATAAGATCGTCGTAAATTTTAAATTTAGATGCTGGAATGGAATTTGCGTCCGAGCGTACATAAATCTCCTCGTTAAAAAGAGAAGTCAGCTTGTCCAGTTCGCTGGCAGGCTTAGTTTCCGCGGTTGTCGCAGTTTCGTTAGACATAGGAATTACTCCGCCGACGGGGTCGGCATTCAAAAATAGGTTCGGATGGGCGGTTTTTTTGTCTCTTAAGAGCCCTTTCAGATCAATTATAGCAGCTTAGGCTTATCCGTAAACTAGAATTTGAGCTTAGGCCTGTACACCTGCCTTTTCGCTATTACTTAGGTATAAATTCGGCAGAAAAAGGGCAGGTTTTTCTTTTTTCGCACAGAGCACACGAAGGCCACGGAGCATTAAAGTTTAATTTGTGTAAGAACGCCTACAAGACAACACCCTCAGTGCTCTCTGTATTCTCCGTGCGAACCCTCTTCTTAAAACAAAAAACGCGGGAGAGTTCCCGCGTTTGATTAGAGTAGGATTGTGAGAAAGGCTTACTTGCCGTTTCCTCCGCCTTCACATTCTTTCTCAGCTTTCACTTTCAACATCTTATCCAACTTACGTTTAGAGCGGCAATCGTCCGCATCAAAGTCGATAGAAGCTCCGTCGAAGTGAACCTCGAATACGTCGGAAAGAACTCTTAGCTCATCAAAGAAGAGATAAACAGTTTCTCCACTCGTATCGTTACGAGAGCGAATTTTAAATTGTTTGAATACAAGTGTCTTCACTTGTGGGAAAGAGTTTACGTCTTGAGGAACTCCCGGAGGAATTTCAAAAGTAAGAGGTCTCCAACCGATAAAGTCCAGATCTCCGAATTGGAAGATATGAGAATCACCTTTCCAATCTTCTAACCAGCCTTCTAGGTTATACTCGTTACCACGACCGCAAACCCAAACTGAAACCGCTTTTACGATCCCTGGGAATTCAACACCATAGATCTTGAATTCTTTTCTTTTATTGTTCGCGTCCAAGTAAGCCATTTTACGAGTGATCTCGTATTCAGGAGTGCGAGGAGGACGGATACTTACGGAGTTATCTCCTGGGAAAGTGAATGCGAATTTAATTCCCAAAACCTTTCCAGTTCCGGCGTCTACGTTCTTGATATCTCCAGGTTTTCCAGGAAGAAGTTTAACTTCTCTCAATGCTTGCGCGTTGGATGCGGTTGCCTGGTATTGGCCCTGTTGTCCTTGCGGAACTTGAGTGTCCTTATCGGTAGTAACTTCCCAACCATAAGGAGCAGAACCAGGAGGATTGTCCCAGGACTCTACAGTAATGGAGCGTAACTCCATTCCACTTACGTCGATACCGGTAGGAGATTCGATCCCGCCTTTTTTCTTTTTGATAAATTGCGCACTCACGGTCCCTAGAAGAAGGATGGAAGAAATACCTACTACTACTGCCGCGGTGATTTTAGTTCTTTTGCTGAGGTTTTTCATACTTGTCCTACCGGAGAGATATCACCAATTGTCCTTAATTTCAGAACCAGGATACTTCGTATCAGATTTATCGGCACGAACTTCTAAATCATCTACATAAAAGTAGAAGCTTCCGCCAACTTCATGAACATCGGATGTCACGAAAATGGAAACGAATCTTAGGTTCTTATCCAATAATGCAAATCTGGTACTTTGAGGAACGAATCCTGGAACAGTTGCAGTTAACTTTCTCCAACCGAAATAATCCAAGCGACCCATTCTAATATTATGGGTTTTTCCTCTATAGTCTCTCAGTTTAACGAATAGAGTGTGACGGAATTTTCTTCCCAGAGCCCAAATAGAGACCTGACGAGCTTTTCCTTTTACGATATATTCGTGAGGAGGAAAAACTTCTACACGATCGAATCCCCTATCGTTGTAAAAAGTTTTGATCCCGAGGATATGGTTCTTTTCTAATTGGTCTCCACCATTATCCGGAACAGTATTCTCATCGAATACGTCTCGGATCAGACCTCTTTGAACCATCTTAAGAGTTTTAGTCTCTCCCAGGGGAGTAGTAGACTTAGCTCTCCAGTCTTCGGACTCCTCGAAGTTTTCGAGTATAATTTTCTCGAGGGGATCCGGTGCTTGGCCGCCTTGGCCGCCTTGGTTCCCTCCCGCAGGCTGCTGACCGGAAGTTCCGGTAATCGCCAAGAAAAAGAGAACGCTAGCTAATAAGTACGTCTTTTTCCCCATGAGAACATCTCCTAAAGATTTAGTGCAATCCAATCTAATTCTGAGAGGGAGGGATGTCCGTAATATCTCCATCCTGAATCAGGTCTTGGAACTTACGTAATACCTCGATCATCTTTCCGACACCTTCTGCCGGAATGAATATGGAAGATTTTTTACTATTGGACCATTCGGAAACTTTTAAATAGTATCCGTTCTCATTCCGTTTTAGATCTACCAGAAACTTTTTGTTCTGGGTTGCGACCTTCTCCGTTAGGATTTCGGGGTCCAAATAGATTTCTCCTTCCCGTCTCTGTGTATAAATATCGGTAGCCTAAGTTCCAAAATTAGCCAAGTAAAAAGTTTTTTGCAGTTCGGGAGAAAAAATCGAAAAAATCGGATCTCTGGGCCGACAAGGTCTCCTCCCAGGTGGAAGGAACTCCTTCGTTTTGCAGAGATCAATCGGCTTTATGAGACATAATTCACCTTAAAAGAATCTTCTCACGCTAAGTCGCAAAGAATAGAAGATATTTGTTGTAGTAGGTCCAAGACTTTCTTCTCTTAGCGGCTTCGCGTGAACCTTTTCTAATGTTTCCTCTTATTCCAAACCAGGATCCCAATGATCCAGATATAGTTTAAGGCGAGAAGACCCGCAAGTCCCAGGACTCCCATATTGAACAAAACTTCTTCCGGATTGGATATCGGGAGAAGTATCCGGGGATTTTTTGGGATATCAAAACCGAACTTTTTACAGGCTTCCAGGACTGCTTCCGCATAATACGAGTTTAACCCTGCGATATTGGAATGAGACAGGGACTGCCCTACCCTAGCGTTTTGCTCCTCCCAATCACATACTTTTTCGGAGAATTGTGGGCAAACCCCCCAGGTTAGGACCTCATCACCTTCTTTCCAATCGGAAGAAACCCAAGGTGCAACATGGAAATACAATGTTTTCTTAATAGAACCCGGAGTGGTCTTAGTGACCTGGTATTTGTATAAAAACTTGGAATCCGTGAATCTATAGATATGAGAATTGGATACTCCACCTTCTTTTTGGAAGATGGTTTGTTCCGGTGATTTTAATCCAAGGAAGAAGCCGAATGCATGGCTAAGATAGAGTGCGGAAACAGGTGCAGAGATAAAGCCAAGGAACAAGGCGAAGAATATACTATTTCCGTAAAACTTGGTTAGCCTTAGGGTCATGAAGAACATAGGGAGAAATAAAAAACCAAGGCAGGCGATCGTAGAGATCAATGTGCCGAAAAGACCGATCGGCAGGAAGAGTGCGGCCATTCCATTTACGAACAGAAGGCCCAAACCTAATAATCTCCAAGGAGGTTCCGGTTTTTTAGGTTTTTGGTTTTCCCAGTTTTTGACTAAGGCAAACATCTCCTCTTATTCTACGACGACAGAGGAAGAAAATCCACTCCAGATTTTTGTGCCTAAGGCCTCTAATTTGCTTGGGTAGGCCAAAGAAAATAGTATTCCTCTCGTTCCTCTTAAATAAAATTTTTCCAAAACGATGATTTGGCTCTTGCGACCATCTTCCCCCACAAAATCGAATCTTGTTCTATACAGATCCCCTTCTTTTTTGCGAAGATAATTCCATTCTCTCATGGTCCTGGAATTAATCCCTCTAAGTGAATCCCAAATCAGATAGTAGTTTTGCGCGTTAAAGATAGAAGGATGAAAATGAAGTGTGGTTCCTACGGTGAATACGATCCGATCCGGTCGAAAAAATAAGATACCTTCACTATTCTTTCTATATTCCTTTTCCCATGTAGAAGGTCCCCCTTCCACTGGAAAGTTTTGATAGAATCTATGCACTTGCCAGAGATAGTCAGAGTCTTCTCCGGAAAACTCCCTGTCTTCGTCCGGAAATAAATACGTTAGTTCCGGGGGAAGATCGAATGAATATGCAAAGTCTGAACTTCTGATCTTTAAAACTTCAGGAGTCCAACAACCGAATGGATCAGTAAACCTTTGTAATTCTTTTTCTTTATGAGAGTATTGGTCTAAAAATTTTCCTAAAAGTTTTGCTGTTTTTTCATAACCTTCCGGTACAAGTTTTCCGTATCTCAACCTGTAACAGTACATGGAACCTTTTAAGAGTCGAATTGCAGAATATGGATTTGCATGTTTTTGCAAACTTTCCGCCTCGCTATAATGTAGATCCAATTCTTGTCTGTTCGGGAATACTTCTTTGTAATTCCGGTCCAGGATCATCTCCACTCTTCCGTCTTTGTAAAAACGATAATTGCGAGATCTTGAGTCGGTCCTCCAAACATAATGAGCGCTTAAACGAAAAGCAGTTTGGAGTCTGTTAAAGAGTAATTCTTCCTTCTTCTCCTGATCACCAAACCAAGGCTGGCGAAGGAGTGGATCCACTTCTTGGGAAAACGCAGGAACCACAAGAAATAAGATCGAAAACAGCAAAATAATATATAATGATTTTATAATATATGAAACGCGCACAAACGGATTGTTTAAAATCCGGGCTTTCACTTAAATAGACCTTCTAATTCTCTTAGAGCGCTGATCCCTACGATTTCCATTCCAGGGATTTTTTCCAACTCAGCCAGATTTCCCTTGGGAAGAAATACAGTTTCGATCCCTACACCTTTCAGTTCTTTCAAACGGAGAGATACTTGTCCCACGGAACGAACTTCTCCGGAAAGCCCAACTTCGCCAATGACAGCGAATCCTGATTGGACAGGTCTTTCCGTATAACTTGAAAGTATAGAAGCACAGATCGCAAGATCCAATGCTGGTTCGTCCACCTGTAGTCCTCCTGCCAGGTTTCCGAATATATCACATTCTGATAATGTATGTCCTAAATATTTTTCGATCACTGCGGCAAGCAGGATAAGTCTTCGAGTATCGGGACCTTCTGCCATTCTTCTCGCTTGGGAGTAATTGGTTCTACTTACCAAGGCCTGCACTTCTACACTGAGAGCACGGCTTCCTTCTACAACAGAGCTGATGACTGAGCCACTTTTTCCTTCTGTCAAAGAACTGATAAATACTCTTTGTCTGTCCTTTACTTCTTTTAATCCGGATTCCAACATTTCGAAAACTGCAAGGTCCCCTACTGCACCGAATCTGTTTTTTACGGCGCGAAGAAGTCTGAAATAATTCAGTTTATCCCCTTCGAAGTACAATACCGTATCGACTAAATGTTCTAATACCTTAGGACCTGCAATCGCTCCATCCTTGGTAATATGACCGGTCATGACGATTGGGATGCCTGTACGTTTTGCAGTTTCCAAAAGCACTTGGGTACATTCTCTAAGTTGAGTAACTGTTCCTGCTTGGTTCGGAAGTGCTTCTCTGGTAAGAGTTTGGATTGAATCTACAAATACAAGATCAGGTTCTACATCCTCGACCATCGCGGAAATATTCTCTGCATATGTTTCGGAAGATAGAAGAAGGTTTTCCGATAGAACATTCATCCGTGCTGCCCTAAGTCCAACTTGAGCCGCCGATTCCTCACCTGATATATATAATATTTTTCTGCCTTGGGAGATCATACTTCTGCTGATCTCTAAGATGAGTGTGGATTTACCTACTCCAGGTTCTCCACCTACTAAAATCAAACTTCCAGGAACAAGTCCTCCGCCTAAAACCAAATCCAATTCAGAAAGACCTGAACTTAGACGTTTTGTATCATCGGAAGGAATAGAATCTATAGGAACAGGTTCCTTATATACCGCGGATTTTTTATAACTAGGAGTAGAGGAAAAACGATCCCCTCCCGATTCTTCCACGATCGTATTCCATTTTCCGCAGGATTCACATTTACCTGCCCAGCGGGAAAATTCCTGCCCGCAGGATTGGCAAAGAAAGATTTTGGAAATTTTCTTTTTCAATGTTCGAATAAATTCTCCATTTGGAGCCAATCAATCTGATTGAATACAGGAAGACATTGGAACGCTTCTTGTGCGAGTTCATATCTTCCTTCTCGGATCAATATCTGAGTAAGTTTTTGTGAAAGAGATATCAGGAATAAAACATCTCCGGATGCATATTCAATCTGATCCTTAGTGAGGGATTGAGCTCCCCAATCGGAAGACTGATTTTTTTTGTCCAGAGTCTCATCAAAAAATTCTCTGATAATATCTTTCAGACCATGTCTGTCGGTATAAGTGCGAGCGAGTTTGGATCCGATCTTAGTACAAAAAACTCCCTTGGTCAAAATCCCAAGTCTGTATCTTAAGAAGAGTGTATCCATCCTGGCAAAATGGAATACTTTGATAATATCAGGATTTTCGAATAATTTTTTAAGTAGAGGAGCCTCTGTTTGGTTGGGCAGAATTTGGACCAGGCTCACCCTATTTTTGGAATCACAGATTTGGACCACGCAAAGACGATCTCTTCTAGGATTTAAACCCATCATTTCGCAATCTACTGCCAAATGATCGTCTTCTAAATATTCTTTAAATCTCTCTTCGGAAAGATCTCCCGGAAAAAGATCCGGTTTATTGTTCGCGCGGTTAGATGCCATAAAGCCAAAATAATCGAATAGGATCTCAGGTCCGCAAGAAAAGTCCGGCCTCTCCACCGGTTTTTTTCCTTTTCTATCTTTCGAATCAGTAAACCATCGTCCTAGAATGAAAGCAATTTTGCGAACCCGTATCTACGAAGAAGAACAAAAATCTCATTTTGAGTTCCCGGTAGGAAGAGCCGAGACCAAGAGCGATTGCGGGAATTATAAGTTTTCCTTTAAATTAGTCAAATCCCAAGGTAAATCTACATACGCCCCCGTTTTAGAATGGATCGCGGAAAGAAGACCTCCTGCAGGTTTAGAACTTTTGACCTTCGAGTGGGAACTTCCTTCTCATGGGATCAAAGAAGGCAAAATTTTCAGACATGGATACCAATCTTGGAGTCTCTCCGCTGCGGAAAATTTAGAAGATGCGGATGTTTCTCCTAAATTAGGATTTTTGCAATTCTCCCAGGAAAATATTTATTCTGAACATGCAGGAGAAGAAGGTAACTGGATCTCAGAGGCCTACGTTATCCTTTTACCTAAAAACGAAGACTCCAAATACTTTGTAGGAGCAATTTCCAAAGGAGAAGAAGGAGTTAAGTTTAAAATCCTAACTTCACCTTCTTCCAAAAAAACAGCGGATCCTTTTTTCAACGGAGATATTCGAGTAGTATATGATTTCTTTCGATTCGAGGATTTTAAAGGGAATAAACTACCACTGACACAGATCCGTGTTTCCAAATTTACTGGCGACGAAGCAATCTTTATTAAAAATTATTTCGCGGAACTTGCAAAAAATCTAAAAGTTAAACTTCCAGAGACACAGGTACCTACAGGATGGTGTTCCTGGTATCATTACTATACTAAAATTTCAGAGAAGATCATTCTCCAAAATTTGAAAGAACTCAGATCCAAAAACCTTGGATTAAAAGTTTTCCAAATTGATGACGGTTACCAAGCCGAGATAGGAGACTGGTTAGAAACAAACGATCGTTTTCCAGGCGGAATGGGCTTACTTGCGGAAGCAATTCGTTCCGAAAAATTAATGCCCGGGATCTGGCTTGCTCCTTTCTTAGTTCGCAAAAAATCTAAATTTTTCCAAAAGTTCCCGGAAGCAGTTTTAAAGGACAGAGATGGGAATCCAGTGCCTGCGCTTTGGAATCCGAATTGGGGGATGGATTATACCTATAGTTTGGATGTGACCCACCCTGCCTCCAAAGAATTTTTAGCCACAGTATTCAAAACAATCGTAAAAGAATACGGATACAAATATCTAAAACTGGACTTCTTGTATTCTGCGCTGTTACCTGGTTGGACTTACGATCGAAGTGTATCACCTCATACTCGTTATGCGGACGCAATTAAGTTTATCAGGAAAGTAGTCGGAAAGGATATATTCATCTTAGGTTGTGGGGCACCAATGCTTCCTTCTATAGGATTATTTGATGCGATGAGAATTTCCTGTGATGTGGCACCTTTCTGGTATAGGGAAAAATCCAGGATCTTAGTAAAAGATAGAAACGGACTCTGCACGGAAAGAGCACTTATCAACGATATCACAAGAGCCTCTATGCATAGAACACTTTGGCTGAATGATCCGGATTGTTTGTTAGTTCGCAAAAAGAAAAATAGCATGACCGAAGCCCAGACAAAGATCATGGCAAGTATCATGTCTGTTTCCGGAGGAATGTTATTTGTTTCGGATGATCTTTCTCTAGTAAACGAAGATAGGCTTGAATTATTACAAAAAAGTTTAACACTTCAGTCCAAATGTAGAGGTAAAACTCCTCTCCCGGTCGGACTCGGAACTGAGTTTTTCCCGAGCGCTCTCTACAATCCTTCCGGTTATTTAGGGATTTGGAATCCAAGCGATGAGAAAAAAGAGATCTCCCTTTCCTTATTCTTCCCTTGGGACAAAAAGAACTCTATAGATTATTGGACAGGTAAAAAGCCGGATTCTTTGGAAATAGATTCCCGTAAGAAAATTCTCAAAATTGAAATGGAACCTTGGTCCACAGTGGTCCTATATTCCGGAAAACAAAGTTGACTCTTACCGAATTCGGGAAGAGAATAGGCGCGAACGTGTCAGAAACTTTCTTCCAAAATTCGGAAGACCAAAGGCGAGGTACATCAATGAAATTTTTTCACAAAATTCTGGGAGCAGGTTTACTTACATTCAGTATCCTAATCTCCCAAAATTGTTTTATAGATTCCATATCAAATTCACTTTCTAAATCTTCGGATTCACTACAAAGTATTTCCAACGCAGTGGTCTCCGTAGTTTCTTCCGTTTCCTCTTCTTCCAAAGATGAAGCCGCAGAAAAGAAAGGATACAAAAGAGATGTGGAAAATTTAACCGCTTTCTATCTACAAACTGGATCCACTCGTTCTTCCGAATTCGAATCTGACCTTGCGGAACTCGCTTCTAAAAACGGAGTGATCAACTGGAAAAATTCAGAGAGCACATATGTTTCCATCGGAAGAGGACTCAAGAAAGCAGGAGTCAGCGAAGAAGGTTTTAAAAGTTTTGCTGCAAACTTAAATTTCAAACCGGAAATCGCAAAAGCTCTGGAAAGAGGCTATCTTTCCCTCTAATTTAAGATTGCGTGTGTATAAGCGGCCTTTTCTAAAAGGTCGCTTGCTTCTTCTTTTTTTAATTCTCCCCTTTTCTACTCTTCATTCCGAAAACAGCTATTTAGATTTTATCTATGTGGATGCAAATACCGGGCAATCCAGCGGGGGACATTCCGCACTTAGATTTGATGATACGGTTATCCATTTCCAATATTATCCGGACGAAATATTCAGAGTAGTTCGAGAATCTTACGAAAGATTTTCTTATTCATATAATACTTATTCTAATCGAACAAGCAAGATCGCTCGAATAGCAATTTCAGAAAAGGATTTAGACAAGATCAGAACCGGTTTCGAAAAACTTGCATTAATCCAATTCAAACATATTAAAAATTTAGAATCTATTCGGGCAGATATACAATTCTTAAAAGAACTCCAAAGACCTGAAAAAAACATTAGGATCAGAACATTCGGTTATTTCAAAAAGGAAGAAGGCTCCAAATATTCTACTTTAAAGGAAGAACTGAATTCCACACTCGGAAAAGGCTGGCTTGGAAAGGTCCGAACTCAAATCAAAAAGGAATTAAATTCTGCACTTTCCGAAGGAAAATTTGCACTATTCTCCGAGGCGCCGACTGTCCAAAATGGGAACTATCCGTTTTATAAAGAAGGAATTTCTTCCTGGTTTTTACCCAGACTCGAAAAACTATCCGTTTTAGAAATCCTTGATTTAGGCTATTCATTAGATCCTGAAACGATCTTTCTTTCTTCGGGCAAACCATTAAGCGAAGAAGAAAAAGTAAAACTTATCTACTTACGTGACTCACTCAAACTTTCCATCATTGATCTCATCAAAGAGGAAAATTCAAACTGGGGTCATAGTGTGCTCGTTAATCTGGCAAGATTTTTAGTTTTAGAAAAGAGTATAGAAGAAGGTAAACTTTATTTTTTAGTTACCTTTCCGGAATCCGTTTCTCAGATCACTCCCACCACCTGGTCAAAGGATAAAAAAGTTGTGGAAGCAAGTTCCGATCTATTATTAGAAGCTTCTAAAACTTTTAGAGAAGAAAGGCTAAAATCCGAAAATCTCACAGAGGAAAATTATCTTACCTGGGAAGACTTGGAAAACAGGGACTGGGAATTGAGGACAGGGTTAAGCAGAGGAATTTCTATCCGAAATACTTTTGATAGACTTTCTCCGGATCTTTCCGGAATTTTTGTATTTCCTTTTCCGATTCCGGAACCTGAGATTATCTCAGAATATTTAGCCCGTTCCGAAAAAGTAGAAGAATCATATTATGAGAACCTAAAACGTTTTTATACTTTCAAACTGATCACCAAGAACTGCACCTCCGAGATTTTCGATTCTCTGGAATTTATCTTAAACGAGCAGGAATACCAAAACGTTCTTGGGAAAAGAATAGATCCTCATTCTTCTCTTACTTTTATTCCGTTTATTGCTTATGATTCTATTAATGAAAAATGGAATGTAAAAGAGGAAACCTTAGAACTTTCTCATAGAAAAGTAGCTTTGGAAAAATTATACGGATCAAATCCCAAATGGAAGACTTACCTAAAAGAATCCAATGTTTTCAGTTCCAGTATCTATCGTAGTAATCCGGATGATTCTTCATTTGTATTTTTTACGGATGATATTGTTCTGCTCAGACCGATTTATGGGCTTGTAAATTTGGGCTGGGGATTAGGAAATTTTGCGGTTGGGATATTCACTAGTCCATTCGACAAAGGGAGAAGATTACAAAACGGATTACAGTCAGCATTTTTCTCTTTGCCTGAATTAGTATTTTTTAATATTCGAAAAGGTACTTTTCCTGGAGCGAAACCGAATAGATCCGAAAAGAAATTAGAGTCTCAGAAGTAGATAACTGGAATCGTCTCTAAATTCTCTAGTAGGCAAACTTACCTTACTGAAAGTGCGGATCGCTTCTTGGTAATCTTCTATGCTTAGACCTTTTTTGCGAACATCTTCTAACTCTTTGAATAGAGGGCTCGAAAGACTGTTTAATAATCCATCACTATATAAGAATAAAACATCTCCGGATTCATATGGGATCTCATGAGACTCAAATTCCAGAGCATCCATGATACCTAGTAACTGTCCTGATTTTTCATTCAAAAGTTTTTGTCCGGCAGCTTGGTACAGAACTGGGAAAGGATGACCTCCTCTCGCATAACTGATTGTCTTTTTTCCCAAATCTATTACAGCAACTGCTGCTGTTAAGCTATGAGTTCCAATCTCTTGGGCAAGTTCCAGGTTCATTCTTTTCAGAACATGAGAAGGGTCCTGGTTTTCCTTATAAGCTTCTCTTGCGATGCTTGTCATAAGAAGCCCGATAAGTCCGGAAGTTACTCCATGGTCCTCGATATCTCCAAGAAGTACCATTACCTTGTTCTCAATTTTAGAAAGAACGTAAAAATCCCCGCTCACGAAAGAAGCTGGAGTATTATCCACCACTACTTCTAAAGGGGAAATTACAGGAACAGAAAGTATCTTTTTTTGGATCTTGGACGCGAGCCTTAGGTCTCTCAGGATATTTTCATCCCTCGCTTCCTTCTCCTTTAGCAAAGTATAATAATCCAATGCTCTTTGGACAGCGATGCGGACTGTCTGGAGCGAAAACGGCTTTAAAAGAAAATCGGAAGCCTTATGAGTAAGAGAGGTCACTACATTATTGATATCCCTTTCTCCGGTCATCATGATGACCTGAGTGGCAGGATTCAAATTTTTGAAATAAGGTAGGACGTCCAACCCACTTGTTTTTGGCATATGGATGTCTAGGAAGACGATCGGGTTGGATTCTTTTTCGAAATATTCCTTACCCTTCTCCACTGAATCGAAAAAAGTAGAATTATAACCTAATTTTGAGAGAAGAATTTCCAAGGCCTCGCCTACATCCCGATCGTCGTCAATGATCAGAATTTCAGGGTTAATCGTAATTGATGTCATCTAATCGATCCTAGAAAATTCCCTGGTCTCGGAAATTCTGGCAACCATAGAATCATACTGTTCGTCGAACAAGGATTTTTCGAGAAATGGATTGGTCGCAGACACCATTTCTCCGTAACTCCAAGAGTATACTGCAGCGGTCTGACGATCTAAAATTTTTCCGGAATGAATGGCTCCGGAGAGAGATCTCAGATTTTCCTTTTTAAAACATCTGAGTAGTGCTCTAAATTCTCCCTCTTTTTCAGGAGATAAGTATCTAAAATTTTTATGAAATAGAACTGCGTCATGAAAATATTCAGGAATATTAAAAGCTCCCGCTGCTCCGATTTTTCCGGAAAGTAACCGGATAAAAGAAGTGATCTCGTTCATAATATTGAGGCCGGGATATTCTTGGCCCTCGAATAGTTTTTTCTTTTCCCCCAATTTTCCGAGTCTCACGTTTTGGCTTAATAACCAATCTATATAGATCATCGGAAAAGATTCGTTTATCTTTTTGAAAAGAAAGTCGGAGAATTTCAAACGCATATGAACTAAAATTTCGTTCTCTTCCGTTTTGATATAAATACGATTGTCTACTTCTGAAATTCCATGGATCTCTAATTTAGTTTTTTGGAATCCTCTGAATTGTAACATTTCGAACATTCCGGATTGTTCCAAAAGTTCATGTACTTCTTTTGCAGAGAATCGATTGAATAGAGTATCTTCTATCCCTAAATGTGTTTTGAATTCCCTGTTTACATCTATAAGGCCTAATGCCTCCGGGTCGATATAACTCTGACCCGATGTGGATTTATCTGAACCGGAAAATATACTCATGTAATTAAATTAAGGAGGCGAAAACCCTGATCGTATTAAAATGGATACGAACTGTGTCGTGGAAATTCCTTGCGTAACCGCCTGCAGGCATAACGACTACAGGAATATCCAAAGAATCCGCGAAAGTTTTAACCATTTTATCCCTTGCCTTCAACCCATCGAAAGTAAGCTTTAGATCGCCTAAAGAATCATCTTCGAAAGGATCCGCACCTGCGAAATAATAGATCAGATCCGGTTTGAATTCATTTCGGATCTTTTCCAAACCTTCCTGTAAACGGGCAAGATATGTTTTGTCGTTGGTCCCGTGATCCAAAGGTATATCCAGATTGGACTTCTCTTTTTTAGGATATAACTCTTCTTGGTGCATGGAAAAAGTCCAAACAGACTGGTCTCCTTGGAAAATTCTAGCGTTTCCATTTCCTTGGTGAAGATCCAGATCTATAAATAAAACCTTTCTTTCGGGATATTTTTGCAGATAAAGTTTCGTCGCGATTGCAGCGTCGTTCAGATAACAGAAACCTTCTGCACGATCAGGCATACTATGATGAAACCCACCACCGATATGATACACATATTTATAACTTTCGGTCATCTCTGTCGCGAGAATGGTGCCTCCCACTCCTAGACAAAAACTTCTGACCATAGTTTGGTTGAGGGGAAGTTCGGAATACATGGTCCGATCCGTATATCTCAAATTCATAAAATCTGAAATGAATTCGGGAGTATGGACTAGGCTTAATTCTTCCTCTCCGACCGGGGCCGGTTGGAGGGCAGGCAAAGAAGAAAGTTTTGGATCTTCCTTGACTTGATTGTATATCATTGCGTATTTACGTGCGGGGAATACGTGAGGACCAAGGTCCATATTGTATTCCGGATGATAAACTAGAGCGAGCCGTTCTAACTGTTGGCGCAATTGGGTGTGCCTTTTTTTTCCCAAGCTTACCCTTCCGTTTCGCCCCGTAAAGAACGAAATAGCATTCTTAAATACGTCCAAATTTTCGGAGGTTCCCATTCATGTTTAGCCCGGAAAAAAAAACCAAAATGGTCTGCACCATCGGCCCTTCTTCCTCAGATGAAAATACTATCACTGCACTTCTCCGAGCCGGAATGGACATCGCGAGAATGAATTTCTCTCACGGCACTCACGAAGTTCACAAAAAAGTTTTTGAAACTTTGCGAAAATGCGAATCCGAATCCGGCGTTCCTCTAGGTATCATGGCGGATCTACAAGGACCAAAAATCAGAACCGGAAAACTCCGGGTTCCCCAAATCGAGTTGGAAAAGGGAAACAAGATCAGACTTTTACCCGACGCGGAATATCTGGGAGATTCCGAGGCGGTCGGCACTACCTACCCTGCCATGATAGAAGATCTTCGTTCGGGAGACAAACTATTAGTAGATGATGGTAAACTCGTACTAGAAGTTGAATCCAAATCAAGCAAAGAAGCCGTTTTAAAAGTTATAATAGGAGGAATTTTAAAAAGCAACAAAGGAATTAATTTGCCGGGAACTCCTATCTCTGCGCCCGCGCTTTCCGAAAAAGATCTATTAGATCTGAAGTTTGCATTAAATTTAGGGGTGGATTACGTCGCATTAAGTTTCGTAAGACGAGCTTCTGATCTAGAACTAGCTAGAGAAATGATGAGAGGCACCCAAACAGGACTCATCGCCAAAATAGAAAGACCGGAAGCGATCCGTAATATAGATGAAATTTTAGAAGCAGCAGACGGGATCATGATCGCTAGAGGTGACTTAGGGGTCGAAGTGGAAACGGAAAGAGTCCCGGTTTTACAAAAAGAACTCATTTATAAAGCAAACCGTGCAGGCAAACCTGTAATCACCGCCACTCAAATGTTGGAATCCATGGTGGACAATCCAAGACCGACCAGAGCGGAAGCAAGTGATGTTGCAAACGCAGTTATGGACGGAACAGATGCAGTGATGTTATCCGGAGAATCCGCGAGTGGAAAATACCCGGTAGAATCCGCAGAGATGATGGCTAAGATACTAAGAGAAACGGAAAACTTAGATCGAATTTACGAGATCCATTGGAATTTAAAAAAGTCAGAATTAGAAATAGAAAGAGCAGCACTCGGTTCTGCTGCGAGAGAGATCGCTCATAGTATCAATGCAAAAGCAATCGTGAATTTTACAAGAAGTGGATATTCTGCACTAATTACTTCAGAGATGAGACCTAAGGTTCCTATTCTCTCCTTCACTCCTTACTTGGCCACAGCAAGAAAGATGAAATTATATCGCGGAGTCCAACCTTATGTAATGCCATTCATGGAAACTTTTTTTGATATGATCCGCTACATGGAAACGAAACTTCCGGAAGATGGAATGCTGACTACAGGAGATATAGTTGTGATCCTTTCTGGAGCGCCGGGTGGAGAAGCTAAATCGGTAGACTTTTTACAAATTTATAAAATAAGATAAACCCATGATCAAATATATTCTGAGTTGGTTCCTTCTTCTTTTGGCGGCTTTACTGAACGCCGCCATTCGGGAATTAGCCTATAAGGATTTTTTCGAAGAACATTTTTCTCACCAGGTTTCCGTTTTCACAGGGCTCTTTCTGATCTCTGTGCCTATATTATACATCTCTCGAAAATGGCCGTTTAAAGACAGGGTCCATGCTTTTTCGGTCGGACTCGTATGGTGTTTTATGACGGATCTATTCGAATTTCTAATGTTCTTACGGGTTTCCGAAAATCCATATAAGGATTTCCTAAAGGTCCATAATATTTTCGCAGGCGAATTTTGGATCTTGATACTAATTTGGGTGACGATCTCTCCGGTTTTGTTTCACCGTTCCGGTCCTGATCGATCGAGATAGATTAGAAGATTTTCCGCATTTGATTGCCCGATTGGAAAAATTAGAATAAAACATAAGACCAATTGTTCCCATTTTGGAAAAGGTCCATGACAGAAGTTAAGGTTAATCTTCATTTAGATTTTGGGTTAGCTGAAGAACTATACGGAAAATTTATTTTGCCTTCTAATATCTCTGCCAATAAGGACTTTAATTCAAAGTAAGTAGGCAATTCTGGATACGCGACATTAGAAGTAGAATGTTTAGAGTTTCCTTCTTCAATATTATCCATTCCGATAATATATTTCAGTCCTTGTTCCTTTAAAATTGTAGAAGATTCTAGGTTGATATTCTTCAAATGTTTTCCGCTCTTATCGAATACCGAAAAAACATAATAATAATATAGATCTCCCGTTTTAGAAAAACTTTCCTGAGCAACAATCATATACTCTTTGATTGGAAACGTATCGAAACGAAAATATTTCAAATTAGAGATCCGAGGATCTTGAGAAGAATTCCTGATATGTGCCAGGCGTTTCTTATACTTCTCCGCTTCGTCGAATTTCTCCTGTCTATATAAGTTTTCTATTAAGTAGCTGACAGTGGCATAATTTTCGGGATCTAATTTATAACAGATCTCGAAATATTTTTGGGAATTCGCCAACTCTCCTTCATTAAAATAGAGACCCGCAAGACTATAATTCGCTCTTAGATCTTCCGGGTCGATTTCCAAGGCTTTCAAAAAATAATTCTTTGCTTTAGCTGGCTGTCTTTTTTCAGCATAAATGGCACCCAGCATACTCAATGCCTTTTGGGCCTTTGGATCCAATTCGATACATTTTAAGAATTGTTTCTCCGCCTCGTCTATCTTCCCGGAAAAATAGAGGGTTGCTCCGTAATAATCATAGTATTTCGCTTCTTTCGAGTTGGATCGGATTGCTTTTTCGAAATATGTTAGCGCTTTTTGATCCTCTTCTAATCTGAAATAACTAAAACCGATCTTAAAAAGTAAAACATCATCGTCCGGCTTCTTCTTTTCGTATTCGAGAAGGATCTTTAATGCAGATTTATAATCCTGATTTTCGATGAATCGATCCGCTTTTTCATGTTCCGGCCTGGAAATTTCTTCAGAAAAAATCTCTCCTGCAGATAAACATAAGGAAAATATAATAAAGAAGACTATTTTAGTAAAACGGATCGGCCATGAAAAGGAATGATATTGTCTCAAGGTTCACCTACCTGCTTCGTATATCTCTTTTTGAAAAATTCCGGACAACTTATAATAATTGGATCCCGGAGTCTCCGAATTCCTTCAATACTTCTCTGGAGATCCTTGCCTTCTGGTTTCTTTTTTCTTTAATATGAGTAAGATAACGAAGAGAGAATAATACGCCTCCCTCCTCAACAGTCATATATACGATCGGTGTAGTCGTTCCGAGTCTTACCAGATAATTTTTAGAAAGTTCTCGAACAGAATAATCTATCTTATGCTGGTCTATAATGGAGCTGTTTTTCAAAATCCCGTTCAATAACTTTTCGGCTGCCTCCCAATCGGCACTATGAGGGATCTTAATCCTGAATTCGTCCCAAACGAATCCCATCTTCTCTTTCACAACATAAACTTTATGAAGAATGATCGTATGATTCGGAAGATGAACCAATCGATTCGTAGATTGTTCTGATTTAGGATCAGGGCTCAACTCCATCAAAGTAAAACGATTGATCCCTATATTGACCACATCTCCTTTAATGCCTTCAATCTCGATCCGGTCCCCTACTTCAAAACCGTTGCTACCGTGTATGAGCAACCAACCCACATAATTCAAAGTAATATCTTTTAAGGAGATTACAATACCAGCACCCGCGAGCCCCATCACTGTAGGAAGATAAGAAAGCCCGGAAAAAATTACGGGCAGAAGGGACACTGCTCCCACAACCACAAACAAGATCCGAGTCACTCGTCTACGATTGTATCTGGCAGAATTATCAGCTGGAGGACTGATCCTATCGAAACTCAAAACGAAAGTTTTATAAACGACCACCAAGGTAAGGATAAAATACACAACCAAGACGAACTCTTCCGTAATGGTTCTTTCCTTAGAGTTCAGAAGAGAAATCGGATTAATAAGTCGGAGTATGTCTTCCATGATGAGAGAACCCAGACTAAAGAAACTCTAAGCCAAGGCAAGGTTAATTTCAAGGCTTAGAACTCGCTAAGACGAACTTGGAAACAAAATTCCGGTCAAAAATCGGAACCTGATCGAAAACATAATGATTCTATGATATAAGGGGGCGCGGGTTCTCCCACGGGCCCTCCTCCTCCACCCAAACCAGGGCGGGGGCCGCCTTTTCACTCGCGTTGGAGTTCCCACAATGAGAAAAACTTAGGCAACCCGTTCTCTCGTATCGCGCGCTACGCGGTTTTTTTCTAATTCATTTTCTTCTGTTTTTTAAAAGCAGAAGCGATCTCTTCCAAGTCGACCGGAATATCCCAAATCGGATTCCCAGGAGACTGAAGAAGAACAAATCGAACTGAATTTCCTACATTCTTCTTATCGTGAAGAGTATGTTTTGCCACCTGAGTGGATTTACTCTTATCATGATAAGGAAGATCATATGCTTTCAGGATTTTTTTCAAGGTCTCTATCCAAGATGGGTCCAATCCTTGTTTTTCCGAGGATAGAATAATCGCAGTCAAAAGACCTATGGAAACTGCTTCTCCATGAGAATATCTTCTGTAATTTGTGAGAGACTCTATTGCATGAGCGGTTGTATGCCCCAAATTCAGGACTTTTCTTAAACCGGTCTCTCTTTCATCCTGGGAAACTATATTAGCCTTATATAAAATAGAACCTATGATCAATTCCAAAAGTTCTGGAGAAGTATGGTCATAGACAGATTTATCGTTCGAGCTGACCTTCTCCAGATATTCCCCGCCTGACAAAAGACCGTGTTTTACGATCTCCGCCATTCCACATCTCCATTCTCTTTTAGGCAAAGTGGACAAAGCGATCAAGGGCAAATATACAAACTCAGGTTGGTAGAAGGAGCCGATCATGTTTTTCCCAAGATCAGCATTCACTGCAACTTTTCCACCCACAGAAGAATCTACGGAAGCAAGCAAGGTTGTGGGAATTTGAGCAAAACGAATTCCTCTTTGGAATGTAGAAGCGATAAATCCCGCGAAATCACCGATCACTCCGCCACCCAATGCCAGGATCAAACTTTTGCGATCTGCCCCAAGCTCAATCAGCTTATTATAAACTTCTGCGGTGCGAAGGATATGTTTATTCTTCTCCCCACCTTTAATATAAATTTCGTGATGTGGAATTCCAAGATCGGAAAGTTCCGATTCGTAAAATTTGGAAAATAACCCTGAAAGTTTTCTTTCCGTAAGTATAAATATGGAAGAAACAGGATAAAATCTTTTGATCGTTTCTCCCAAGCCTCTGAAGTCTGAGTGGATCTGTACTTTATATTCTTTTGAAAATGCTCTGATCTGTACTTCCCGGATAGGATTCATTTATCATATACCCATTGGCTTCGTATAAAAGGAGCCGGTTTGTATTTTCCGGAAGAAAGAAAATCCTTAATATCCGGTCTTATATCCATTTCTAAAACCGCTCCCAAAGGAAAATAGCCGAATCCTGTGATCGCCTTTTCTTTCAGGTTCACTTCAGGATCCTGTTTTTTGACGGTAGCTAAGAATACTAACTGTAGAAGGTGACGATTTCCCTTAGGATCGATGGACTCATTTAAAAATAGAAAATTTGCGCTGGTGATATCCAAAGAAAGTTCTTCTTTCAATTCTCTTTTCAGAGCGTCTTCTGCACTTTCTCCGAATTCTATTCCACCACCAGGCAATAACCAATAATAGGCATCCTTCTTTTTTTGCTGGAGAAGAAGGATTTCTCCCTTACGATTTCGGATCAAAGCGGCCACACGGACCCTCAAACCTTTTTTTTTAAAAAAGAATTCCATATTAGATTTCATTAAACCTTGATCTTTAAGGCCTTTAATAATTGTTTCGCGGCGTCTTGTTCCGCGAACTTTTTATTCTTTCCCTTTCCTTCCGCAGAATGCTTGTCTCGAATGGATACACTAACGTAAAAAGTCTTTTCGTGATCCGGCCCTATCTCTTTTAGCAATCTGTAAGAAGGTAGAAGTTTGAATTTTTTTTGGCAAATTTCCTGTAGGATGGATTTATAATCCGTAGCCTCTCTTATTTTATCGGAATTTTTAACGTAATCTATAAGATGTTGGAGTATAAACTTCTCCGCCGCTTCCATTCCTTGGTCCAAATAAACTGCACCGACCAGAGATTCGAATAAGTTTGCCCCAAGTTTCTTTTGAGCTCCTCCCTGACCTTCTCCTCTTCCGAGTAAAACATAAGAAGTCAGTCCCAGTTTTTCACTGAGCCCGTTTAACATCGCAGTAGAAACTAAAGTTGCTTTTTTTCTAGAAAGTTCTCCTTCATTTGCGGAAGGATTTGTTCTGTATAAATATTTTGCGACAACGAGTCCGAGAACTGAATCTCCTAAGAACTCAAGTCTTTCATTATCTTCTTTATATTCGGGATTTTCGTTCCTGAAAGAACTATGTATAAATGCATTTTCTAAATAAGAAGTTTTATTAAATTTTAAACCAAGCTCGGACGCAAGTAGAGAAGGATCCTTTCTATTCTTAGGATCAGTCTTATTTTGATTCTGATTTTGTTTTTTTTTTATCAAAGGATTTTGATAAAAGGAATGGAAGAAAGACTTCCGAGTTCCCGTAAGAACCCGGAGGTCTAGTCAATTAGGACTTTAGAGTGTCGATGAACTTAATTACGTCTCCGACGGTTTGGATCTTTTCAGCATCCTCATCGGAAATTTCAACGCCAAACTCTTCTTCAAGAGCCATAACGAGTTCAACTGTGTCAAGAGAGTCTGCACCAAGGTCATCAATGAAGTGTGCTTCAGGAGTCACTTCTGACTCATCCACTCCAAGTTGCTCAACGATAATAGACTTAATCTTTTCGAAATCTGCCATTTGTTTCCTCCGTACCACCAAAGTGGTATGTAAGTTTTAGTTAGGTTTAGAATCGGGGATGAATTCATCCACCGATTTTTAAACATTTTTTTCTCAAATGTTTTGGCAAGCGATAACGGATTGGAAACGGGAAAAAAACAGAATATTCTCCAAGTTTCTTTTTTATATTTTTTTCAAAGAAGATGTTCTATAACTTAAAACGGAGCGACTTAATAGATCGAAAATTCCGGCTCTGTCCCTCATATTCAAATAATCAAAAAGTCACATTTCTAATATTTGATATTGAGACCGTTCTCGATCATTCGTTCGAACGCCGTTCGGGATTTATAATTTTATGGAACATTACGAGAATCTTTCTAAGGAAGATTTGATTGGTTCTGCAAAAAAACAAAAGCCCGGAAAATTCCGGGCTTTCTACCTATCCTCAGATAAAGATCTGAAGTATTAGGCTTGGACTCCTGGGAGGAATCCCCCACCGTTCACTTCGATTATTTGTCCTGTAATGAAAGAGGAAATATCAGAAGCTAAGAACGCGATAGTATTCGCGATATCATCCGGTTGTCCTGCTCTCTTTAAAGGGATCGCAGCTACCATTGCAGTACGGATCTTTTCAGGGATCGCCTCTGTCATTTCAGTAGCGATGAAACCTGGAGCGATCGCATTACAACGGATCTTACGACCAGCCATTTCCAAAGCGACTGCTTTAGTCAGACCGATCACCCCTGCTTTTGATGCGGAGTAGTTGGTTTGTCCGATATTTCCATTCACTCCTGCGATGGAAGAAAGGTTGATGATGGATCCACCATTCGGATTTTTTGCCATAAATTTAATAGCTGCTTGGATACAGTTGAAAGTTCCAGTCAGGTTTACTGCGATTACAGCATCCCACTGTTCTTGTTTCATTCTAAGCATAAGAGTGTCTTTAGTGATACCAGCATTGTTCACGAGGACATCAATTGAGCCGAAATTATCCACAACAGCTTTGATACCTGCTTGAGCGGATTCTGCGTTTGCTACGTTTACAGCGATTCCGATTGCTTTTACACCTGTAGCTTTTGCGATCTCGTCCGCAGTAGCTTTACTTGCCTCTTCGTTTAAGTCGGCAATGACAACGTTTGCGCCTGCTTGCGCGAGTTTAAGAGCGGTTGCTTTACCGATTCCGCGGGCAGCCCCGGTTATAATGGCGTTTTTGCCTTTCAAATCGATCATTGGTTTTTTCCTTACCAGATTCTGCGGTTAGCGTATTTTTAGGGCCTGGAGGGTCAAGTGATTCTGGGTGTAGCGTTCACCTTGGAAGACTTAAGAGTTAGAACTTTGCCTTTTCTATATCTTCTTTGATGCGCTGGTTCACGTCCCTTTCGGCACATTCTACCACTACTCGGATCGCATTTCGGACTGCATGTGCATTGGAAGATCCATGCCCGATCAAACAGGTCCCATCTACACCAAGAAGAAGGGCTCCACCATACTCAGCGTAATCTAATCTTTTCTTGATCGCAGTGAATGTAGGTTTAAGAAGAAGTGCCCCCGTTTGTGCAAGGCTGGACTGAGCGATACTTTCTCTCAGTACCGCGAATATGGATTTAGAAAGACCTTCGGTTGCTTTCAGGACAATATTTCCTACGAATCCGTCGCAGACTACAACGTCCACGTCTCTTCCTCCACCGTAAAGATCTCGTCCTTCAACATTTCCTACAAAATCGATCGGTAGTTTTTTAATATATTCGAATGCTTTTAAGGTAACTGAGTTCCCCTTCTTATCTTCTTCTCCATTGGATAAGATCCCAACCTTCGGTTTATGGATATTGAAGATCAGTCTGGAGTAGATCTCTCCCATGATAGCGAATTGAGCCAAATACTCGGGCTTACAATCCACGTTTGCACCTGCATCTAGAAGAAGTGTAGGAGCTCCTTTCTCTCTTGGAATGGGAGCGGCAATCGGAGGTCTGAGAACGCCAGGAATTCTACCGAGATATAATAATGCAGCAGCCATAGTGGCCCCCGTATTTCCAGGGGAGAACATTCCAACGCAGGTTTTGTCAGCGACGAGTTGAGCTGCTTGCACAACGGAAGAATCTTCCATAGCGCGCACCGCGATGGAAGGAGAATCGTTCATACCTATGATCTCACTGGCATGAACAATTCTGATCTTGTTTGTATCGTATTCGTATTTGAGGAGGATCTCGCTGATATCTTCTTCTTTACCAACGAGGATGACGTTTCTGCCGTCGTGATTTACCGCGTTAACGGCACCTTCTACGATCCTATCAGGACCGTAGTCGCCGCTCATTGCATCGACGGCGACCCACATATTGATTAGTTCTCTTCGCTAGTCTTCCTGACTTTCGGTTCTACCACTACACGGTCTTTGTAAAAACCGCAAACAGGGCAGATTCTATGAGGAGGTCTGAAGGAATTACAGTTCGGGCAAGGAACTAGATTCGGTTTGCCGATCGCATGATGGGCCCGTTTCATCCTCACTTTTGATTTAGATTTTCGTCTCTTAGGAACTGCCATTGTTTTTCTCTATAGATAAGGTCGATTTACGACTATGTTTTTTTTAAAGGCGGAATTCACAACTGTTTTTCAGTCAAAGCAAACGATTCCAAGAATTCCCCTACTTCTACCCGTTTCGTGTATAAGGCGGAGCGGTTAAACACCAATCTCGCCGTGGATTCCATAATAATTTCGATCTCTTCCAGATTATTGGCCCTGAGAGTGCCGCCCGTGGACACCAAATCCACGATACAATCCGATAAACCCACTAAAGGTGCGAGTTCAATACTTCCGTAAAGTTTGATCACCTCGCAGTTAATCCCTTTTTTCAGGAAGAAGTCCTTGGCGATATTCGGATATTTTGTCGCCACACGGACCTTTCTTTCTCCAGAGCTAAGGCTCCAACCTTTTGGCCCTGCTACAGAAAGCCTACATTTTCCTATGCTTAGGTCCAAGGGAAGAAGAAGGTCATAACCACCTTCTAATAATACGTCCCATCCCACGATACCGGCATCCGCAGAATTTTGTTCCACGTAAGTCGCCACGTCTTGGGAACGGACTAGTAAAATACGGACCTTCCCTTTTGGGTCTTTATAGATAAGTTCTTTTGAATCAGGATCGGGACGGCCGGAAAGCCATCCCCTTTCGAGCATGAGTTCTATGCTCTCTTCGGCAAGCCGTCCTTTCGGAAGGGCCAAAGTCAGCATTTAGTTTCCCTGGCTGCTTTTTAATAGAAGATAAGTAGCGAGTTCTCTAACTGCTTTAAATTCTTCAGTAGGAGAAGCGATATCTTGGTCTAAAACTTTTTTAAGTAAATCGACTGCTTCTTCTTTTTTGCCGTTTTGCAATTTCAAACGACCGGCTTGGTAAAGACTCCAAGCGTAAAAACCAGCTACATTCTTGCGGCTGCTTAAAAGAGAAACGGAAACTCCGTAATCGGATTCTGCTTCCGCGAGTTGGTTTGCGCTTTCTCTATAGTTCCCTGCGATATAAAAATAGTAAGCCTTCACTTCCGGAAGCTCATCTATTTTTTTTCCCGCAAATTCTAACTTCTCTGCCGCTTTTTGGTATTCTCCGTTCTTAGCATATAGATCACCCAAAGTTTTGGAAAGTCTGATATCTAAAGAAGGAGAACTATATGTTGAAGCAATAGTTTCGTATTTTTTGATCTTATCAGTGATCTCGGTCATAGGAGAGAGAGCCAACTCCTTCTCCACTTTTTCGATCGCAAGAGTTCCCTTACGGAATTGTTCTGCTCTATACTCGTTCCAGCTAACAACGGCCAGTACGGTTACGAATAAAACACCTACTCCGAATAAAACCTGTTTTTTATTCTCTCCAATCTTGGAGAATAAAATTGCGAAAAATCTTTCTGCTCCGGTAAGACCTGGATACGGATCTATATCGGTAATAGAAGCACCTGTTTTAGGTTCGAATCGTTTCATCCAAAACTCCGAGAGTCGTCCTTATTTTAAGGAAGAATTGATAAAGCTGCCTAAACTTTCTCTGGAAGGAGTGTCGGAAGTTTTCAAATACTTCGCCATCTCTTCTCTTTCTAAAGCTTTATCGAAATCCTTGATAGACAGAGAGATCTTCTTGTTTTTGGAATCGATCTTAACTACGGCACATTTTACGATATCGCCAGGTTTATAAGATTCAGCCAAGTTGGTGTCTTTTCCACCAGGGATCTCGGAGATATGAACCAGTCCTTCGAAACCAGGTTCGATCTCTACGAACATACCGAAATCAACGATACTTTTGATCTTTCCTTGAACAACTGAACCGATAGGATAACGATTTCTTAATGCTTCGTAAGGATGCTCTTGCAGTTGTTTTAACCCGCAGGAAATTCTTTGAGCATCAAAATTGATATCTAGGATAATATATTTAACCTCTTCTCCTTTTTTAAGTAGAGAAGTTGGGTTCTTTTGTTTTTCATCCCAAGTGATATCGCTGATGTGGATCAGACCTTCGATGCCGTTTTCCACTTCAACGAATGCGCCGTATTTAGTAATACCTGTAACTTTTCCGGTCAGAACATTTCCAACTCTAACTTCAGGACCTAAAGCATCCCAAGGATTCGGTTGAAGTTGTTTTAAACCTAAAGATAATCTTCTGCTTTCGAAGTCGATGTCCAGGATAAGAGCTTCTACCTCTTGTCCTTTTTTCAGAAGTTCTTTTGGATGAGGAGGTTTTTTAGCCCAAGTCAATTCAGAAGTATGGATTAAACCTTCTAAACCTTCTTTTAGTTCTACGAATGCACCAAAGTTAGTTAAAGAAGTAACGGTTCCACGGATGACCATGTCTTTTTCCAAGGAACGTTTTGCCCAAACCCAAGGATCTTCATACAGTTGTTTGAGTCCTAATGCGAGTTTGTTGTTCTCCTTCTCCATTTCAAGGATTTGAAGTTCAATCTCTTGTCCGATGGTGAAGTATTGTTTGAATGGTGCGAATTTTTTATAAGAGATATCTCTTTGTCTGAGAAGTCCTACAACTCCTTCCAGATCACAGAAAACTCCGAAGCTTGCAATTTTGGAAACGGTTGCTTTAACTTTGTCTCCAACATTTACTTTAAGAGCAAGAGCGTCCCATTTCTCATTATTCACTTCGTCTAGAAGTTTTTTTCTGGAAACAACTCCGGAACGGGTGCGTTCGTTGATCTCGATCACTTTAAAATCGAGTTCTACACCTTTGTAATTTTCTCCATCGGAGAATTTATAACTAAGTTGAGAAGCTGGAAGGAAAAGTTCAGAACCTTCTACGTTAACGATGTAACCTTTCCCTTTGATCTCATTTACCAAACGTCCACTGACTTGGTAATTATTTTTGAATGCGTCTTTAACAACTTCCCAACCTTTTCTTTGGTCGGCTTCTTTTTTAGAAAGGATACATCCAGAGTCAGTAGACTCTTTTCTTTTTACGAGTGCAGTGACTATGGATCCAAGTTCCGGTTTTTCGTCGAACTCGGAGCGAGGAATTCTTCCCTCTTGTTTCAATCCTTCGATTGCCACATAGACGTTATCGTTGTCTACGGATACGACTTTACCTTCGACCACTTGGTCTTTGCGAATTTCGGCTTCGTCGTTTTTCTTTTCTTCCCACTGTTTGAAAACTTCTGCAAAAGTGGACTTGTCTTGTTGGCTACTCATACGGATTGAAATACTCGGTGTTTGATTGGGATTAGTGCGAATCGTTATAAATGCCAGAGTCTAGGCACCCAAGGATCTTACTAATTACACTATTTTTTGGCAGGTTATCTGTGTCAATGAGGATTGCGTCCTCCGCTTTCCGGAGAGGGGCGATTTCCCTTTCCGTATCGGATTTGTCACGGATCACGATCTCTTTTTCGATTTCTTCTAAATCAGAACGAATACCTTGCTCTAATAATTGATTATATCTTCTTTCGGCCCTAACTCTGGAAGAAGCTGTCAGAAAGAATTTGTAACGAGCGTCCGGAAATACATGGGTACCTATGTCTCTACCATCCATCACCAATCGATGAGTTTGAGACAACATTCTCAATTGAGAATTTACGAATTCCCTGAATACAGCTTTGTCGGCGATGTATTTGATCTCTCTTGTGATCTCAGGAGTTCTGATTTCAACGGAAACATCTTCTCCATTTAAGAAGATATGATTTTCCCCTGTTTCTGAAAATTCGCAGAAAATTTTTACACCTTCGGTAAGTGGTAGGAACTCCTTACCGGACAACCAATCCGAAAAGGAAATAGAAGAATTTTTGGATTTATAGATCTTATAAATATGAAGAGTTAATGCACGGTAGAATGCTCCTGAATCCAAATATTCGAATCCAAGTTTTTTAGAAAGTTCGCGAGCCACTGTGCTCTTTCCAGTTCCAGCAGGCCCATCTAATGCGATCACGTTTTCAGTCATTGCACAAAACCTTCCAATAAAGATTCGAATCCGGGAAAAGAAGTTTCGATCCAAGAAGTTTCGTCCGGACGAATTTCCAAACCGCTCACTGCCTTTAAGATCATAAAACTCATCGCGATCCTATGATCCATCTTAGTAAAAATATCTACTGAGTTTCCGGAAAGCCAGGAAGAAAGTTCGGAAGAATTTACACTGGAACCAATTTCTGGGATCTCGTATCCGTCAGGATATTCGTGAACTGTAATCCCTAAATTTCGAAGATTTTCTACCATTGCGGAAATTCGATCCGATTCTTTTGCACGTAATTCTTCCGCATGACGAATGATAAATCCACCTTTTGCAAATAGACCTGCGATCGTCAGGATTGGAATCTCATCAATAAGAGAAGGGATCCATTCTTCTTTAATTTCAGAAAAACGTAAATTAGAAGAGACCGCTTCCAGATCTCCTACAGGTTCCCCACATTCTATTCTCTTATTATGGACCAAAATTTTTGCGCCCATTGCTTCCAGTGCATGAAGAATTCCGATGCGAGAAGGATTTAATCCCACATTTTTTACAAGAACAGAACCTTCTTTTAATAAAACTCCAAGCACTAAGAAAAAAGCTGCTGAGGAAATATCTCCAGGCACCTTAAACTCCTTTGCTTCGAATGTATAAGGAGGCTCCATCTTAAAATGAGTAGGAGAAAGATATGTCAGCTTGTTTCCCAAAAACCGGAACATATTCTCGGTATGATCTCTGGAAAGAATATCTTCTTCGTATTCCAATGAAGTCTCAGAAGCCATAGCAGCTAACATCAGACAGGATTTCACCTGAGCAGAAGCAATCGGACTTTTATAATGGAAGTTCGAAAGTTTTTTTCCAATAATTTCCAAAGGAGCCTTATCATCCTTACCGGAGATGGAAGCACCCATAGAATTTAAAGGTTTTATAATACGGGACATCGGTCTTTTTTGAAGTGAATGGTCCCCAGTTAAGGTAGCCTTGATTCCTTGGAGTCCGCAGAGTAATCCGGCGGATAATCTGATCCCAGTTCCTGCATTCCCGAAATCCAAAACGTCTTTAGGAGATTGAAGGGATTGTTTACCTGGACTAGTAAAAACATATTCTCCTTTTGAGATCTTCTCCACTTTCAAACCGAGCTGAGTGAAAGCTTTCATTGTATTCAAGGGGTCTTCTGCTTCTAAAAACCCGGAAACATGAGAGGTCCCTTTGGATAATACGGAGAATAATACGCTTCTATGAGAAAGAGATTTATCTCCCGGAACTGTGATCTCTCTTCCGGAAGATTTAAGGATTCTTGGAATCATTTTGTTTTTTTAAAATTGCGTCCCTATCTATACGAGATTTTTCCATGAAGGACTCCCAATGTTTTAGGTCGAGCGGCTTTTCTGGGTTTAATTCTGAAAGGAGTTTATCCAATCGATCCTTATAATCCAAAAGTGCCTTATAGATCTCCTCTTGGTTTGAAGAAAAGATAGGTGACCACATTTTAGGATTAGAACCTGCAATCCGAGTCATATCCCTGAATCCCCCACCCGTCAAAGGCAAAGGGGAATTTTGGGTAAATTCCCTTACACACCCGTTTTCCCAGACCCAATTTGTCATAAGAGAAGAGATCAAATGAGGAACATGAGAAACATAGGACAGGATCTTATCATGATCATGTGCAGGAATTTCAGTGGTGGACATTCCAAGGAATTTCCAAAAATTTTCTATCTTAGAATATGCTTCATCAGTAGCACCTTTTGGTTTAGTCAGGATACAAAGTCTGTTTTCATACAGATCTACATTTGCAAATTCTAAACCTGATTCCTCAGAACCACACATTGGATGAGAAGAAATATATCTATGTTCTCCGGTAAGAACTGATTCCACTGCATGAACGATCTCTTGTTTAGTGGAACCCATATCAGTCAAAAGACCTTTGAATCCGGAAGGGAGTTTTGAGATCACTGTTACGGTAGTATCTACCGGAACTCCGAAAACGATTAGATCGTATGATTCCCAATCTGGGGATTTGGAAAATTCATCCGAAGTAAAAATTTTATCAGCTGATTTAAGACGGATCCCCTTCTCCTTACTGGAAGGAGATCCTACCACTCCCACAATCTCTGCAGAAGAGTTCTTTTTTCGTAAGGCCAAGGAAAGGGAGGCACCCATCATTCCCAGGCCGTAAATCAGGATTTTAGAAAAATCGGTTTTCACGGGTTAGGTGGAGAGATCGGATAAGATCCCAAAATCCTGAGATAGATTGTATTTTCTTTTAATACGTTTAGGACCTCTTCTATCTGAGGATCCTTTTTATGACCTAAGAAATCTATGAAGAAATTATACTCCCAAGAAGTCCTGCGCGTAGGCCTGGACTCTATCTTGGTCATATTGATACCTTTATCAAAGATAGGTCTTAATACTTTGTATAAAGATCCCGGTTTATCCGGGATCGAGAATACTACAGAGGTCTTGTCGTTTCCGGTCGGAGGACATTGGTTTTTACCGATGATCAAAAATCTGGTGGTATTGTCCGACATATCTTCAATCGACTCTCGAACTAGATCCAAACCGTAAATTTCAGCAGCGATAGAAGAAGCTACTGCAGCACATGCTTCTTTCTTCTCCGCAACAATACTTGCCGCCCTAGAAGTAGAAGGAGTTTCCGAAACTTCTACATGAGGGAGGTTCGCAGCGATCCAATTTCGGCACTGAGAGTTTGCGATCTTGATCCCGTATAAGGTTTTGATCTTAGAAAGATCATGTTCGTATCCTAAAAGATTCAAATGTATCTTAAGATAAATTTCAGAATAAATATTTAGATCAGAAACTAAGAACTGATCCAAAGTAGAGTTCACAAGTCCTTCGGAAGAATTTTCCACAGGAACAACTCCGTAATCCGCTTTATCAGTTTCCACCGCGCGGAACACTTCCGGAATAGAAGGAAATTCGGTAGCCTCAACAGAAGTTCCGAATCTTGCACGAACTGCTTGGTGAGAAAAAGATCCTTCCGGTCCTAGATAACCGATCTTTAAACCCTTCTCCACGGAGAAGGAGCCGGACATGATCTCTCTATAAATTGCAATTAATACCTTGTCCGGAAGTGGTCCTCCATTCAGTCCAAGGATTTTTTCGTAAACGTCCTTCTCTCTATCAGGGCGATAGATAGGTTCGTTATTCTCTCTTTTAATCTCTCCGATCTCGGAGGCAATCTCCGCCCTGGCCTGGATAGCCTTTACGATTTCTTTGTCCAGGGAATCTATCTTGTCCCGGAACTCTTTCAGTTTGTCGTTATTCTTGGCCATTCTCTATCAAATCATCCAGGTTTTCGAATTTTAATTCCTTCACTTCCACAGGTGCGGGTAAATCGGTCAGTTTATTTAATCCGAAATGTATTAAAAAATCTTTCGTAGTTCCATACAAAGCCGGTCTTCCAGGAACTTCTTTATTACCAACCGGTTTAACCAGTTTTTTAGATATGAGAGAAGTTACCATCGCTCTGGAAGAAACTCCGCGAATATCATCAATTTCAGATAATGTGATAGGCTGTTTATAAGCGATGATCGCTAAAGTATCCAAACTGGAACGTGAAAGTTGTTCTCTCTTCTTCTCTTTGAAGAGCCTTGCTAAAATTTCAGAATATTTTTCGTTCGTAGAAAATTGATAAGCACCTGCGATCTCTCTAAGAACGAATCCTCCGTCCTTCTCTTGGTAGTCCAAGATCAGCTCGTCTAATATATCACGAGCTTCCTGTTTTTCGCAGTCTATGGATTTTGCGATACTGGCTAGTTTAAGCGGCTCTCCGGAAAGGAAAAGCAGCGCTTCTATCAGTCCTTTTAAGCCGGCTTTGTCGCGTTCCACGGTTCTCCCACCAAGAATATACGGATTTCGCCGAAAGTTTTATGCTGGCGGATGGATACAATTCTCTGTTTGCAGAGCTCCAACATTGCCAGAAAGACGGCTACTATCTCGGCTTTCTCCGGCTTGACCGTAGAAAACAATTCTTCAAAGGAGATATCCGAACGTTCGACGAGCAGTTCGGAAATGGTACCCATCTTTTCTTCGACAGAATACCGGTGGGGCGCGGTAAGTAAAGCGGGAATCTCAGCTTCGTCTTCCCGTTTTTCCAAGATCTCGTTAAATGCGGAGATCAGGTCTAGAAGGCTTAGATCCAGCCAGGATTCGGACTCGTCTATAACCTGATTGGTCTCTCTGGAAAATACTCCGGCTTGGACCTTATCCACATCCCCCATTTTTTGGGCGGTTAATTGGAATTTTTTATGTTCTAAAAGTTTTTCGACCAGTTCGGGTGGAAGAGGAGGATCATAATCTTCTTCTTCGAAACCTGGATCGGGTAATAATGCTTTAGATTTGAGATAAACTAAATTAGCGGCCATAAGAGCGTATTCCGCTCCCATGTCTATATGAATACTTGCAGAAATCTTAATGAAGTTTAGAAAGTCTTGGGTGATTTGAGAAAGGGATACTTCAAATATATCCACCTTATAACTTTCTATAAGAGACCAGAGAAGACTTAAAGGTCCCTCCGTAATACCACCTTCGGAATTGTTCCATTGAACTACGAAGGATTGTGTGGCGTTTTCTCTCTCCATCTCTTTATGAATTCAGTGCTTTTTCTGCCGCCTGTTGCAATCTTTCAGGTGAGAAAGGTTTTACTACGAAATCCTTCACTCCCATCTTGATCGCTTTCGCAAGAAGTTCTTCCTGACCAAGAGCAGTTACCATAATGATACGTGCTTTCGGATCTAATTTAAAAATTTCCTGGGCTGCTTCGATCCCGTCTTTTTCTCTCATGGTGATATCCATGGTGACTAGGTCCGGCTTGATCGCTTTGTACTGATCAACAGCGATGTTTCCGTTTTCGGCCTCGCCGACGATCTCATGCCCTCCGGCGACGAGTGCGTCCTTCACCATGGTCCTCATGAATTTTGCATCGTCTACTACGAGAATTCTGGCCATAATTTTAGTTTCCCCTTTCTTTAAGAATGGAAAGTATCCTTGATGTTATTGCGCTTACTGGTTCTACGAACTGAACCCCACCCATTTCGATGGCTTGGCGATTCATTCCGAAGATCACGGAGCTGTCCTCGTCTTGGGCAACAGTAGAAGCTCCAGTCTCTCTCATTCTGAGAGTCGCTGCCGCTCCATCTTTTCCCATGCCGGTCATAATCACACCGACTAAGGCGCTCCCGTATTCCCGGATTGCGCTGTCGAATAAAACTTCGACTGAGGGCCTGTGTCCATTTACCAACGCTTCCCTACCTAAGGCAATCCATTTACGTCCTGCCTTAGATTCGATCTTCAAATGTGCATCACCCGGCGCCACGTAACCTGTTCCGGGACGAACTTCTTCTCCGTCCTCGGCTTCCTTTACTGTAATTTTAGAGTGATCATTTAAACGAGAAGCAAAAGCT
Organism: Leptospira andrefontaineae; assembly: GCF_004770105.1. Classification (NCBI taxonomy): domain Bacteria; kingdom Pseudomonadati; phylum Spirochaetota; class Leptospiria; order Leptospirales; family Leptospiraceae; genus Leptospira; species Leptospira andrefontaineae. Next base: position 129,225 of record NZ_RQEY01000010.1, read on the forward strand.
TTCGTAAAACCCACAGGCATATGTTGTACGACGAAAATTGGTAGATGAAAATTCTCCGGAAAATCAGAAAAAACAGTCTGTAATGCCTTAGGACCACCGGTTGATGTCCCGATACAAACCGCTTCCACGGTTTTCTTTTCGTCCTTGAAAATTTTACTTTTGACCGTTTCTACGATTTTTTTGGGATCAAGCCCCGCATGACTTGGTCTTAAGCTATCGAAATAAGCGAGTATTCTATTTTTGAGAACTGTTCCGATTTCTTCCGGATTAAATTGATTACTAGAAGAAGGTTTAGGAACGAAATCTATTGCTCCGTATTCTAATGCTTTGAAAGTTGCATCAGCTCCATGTTGTGTTAGAACGGAGAGCATCATTACCGGAATACCCAATTTCCGTTTCTGCAGTTCTTGGAGCGCAGTTAGCCCATCCATCACAGGCATCTCTACATCTAAAATTACAAGGTCTGGTCGTAGCTTAGTGGCAAGTTCAATACAATCCACTCCGGTTTTACCGGTAGCTATAACTTGGATCCGACTTTCTTTTTTGATCTGGTCCGAAATAATATTTCGCACCAAGAGAGAGTCATCTATGATTACGACCCGAATCGACCCGTCCGCGGGAGTTCCTACCACGACAAAATCCTAGTGTTTAAAATTTCGGAAGCAAATCCATGAGTTCATCGAAGTCCGGAAGGAATAAAAGTACTCCTAACAGGTTGTTTCCCTCATGATTAAATTCAGTAAGCATGCTCAAGAACTTAGTTCTTTCCGGTTTTACAACATCCAAAACTTCGAGGAAGGTTCCTTCCACAAGTTCCGGAACATCCGGCATCACGCCCACTTTCGCCTTATTGGAAATAGAGTTCAAAACAGAGGCACAAACGATGTTTGCGATCTCAGACAGTACACTTCGAGTATCATCATCCAAAGTATCTCCGATCGGATTAGAATCTAAAAGTTCTCTGGCAAGATTTTTGGCATTTTCCCTGGAGAACATCATAAGCATGTTCCCGTTCAGATCTCCGGTCATTCTGACCTTCATTCCGTAGAATTTATCGTCAGAGAAACGGATCTCGGAAGCCAAACCTTCTTTATCATTCATGATAATTTCAGGAATAAACAGATCCACGTTCCTATTTAGGATCTGAGAAAGTACCATACCGGCATTCATCATACCGGTATTAACTACGGATTCGATTTTTTTGATCTGTTCCTTGCTCAGGTTTCCTGTGAATTCTTTAGAGTGAGAAACAGCCATCATTCTCTGTTTTTTCTGCTCCAAGAAACCTTCTATAATATGATCCGCTCTTTTTCTTTCTTCGTCAGAAACCGGAGAATCAGAGATCAATTCGTTGATATGGGATCTGTAAGCCTCTTCCATTCCTTCTTTTTTAGCAGCAGGTCTTTCCAGAACCGCAGTATTGGAAGAAAGTTCGGAAGGAGTTTCAGTGGAAGTGATGAGCTTATCCTCGGAAGGACGGATCTCCATAGTGGTCTTGATCGGAGTGGAAGAAATTTCTCTCTCGAGTTCTTCTTTCGCTACAATTACCTTTTTGGATTCTTCCGATTTTTTACGTTCGCTCTTCTTGCGACGTTCTCTTTCACGAGTAGTAATCTCGTGTAATTTATGATTATAAACGTTAGTAGGGTTGGAAGTTTTTTGGATATACTTCTCTTCTTCCGTTTCGATAGTTCGGATCGTACTGATACGTTTCATCGTTTCCAGATGATAGTTCACGTATCTTGCATTCTCTTCCAACTCGGCGGCAAATTCCACAAGTCCCGGAATATCTAAGACCATGATAATAGTTCCGTCTCCCATGATGGAAGCTCCGGTAAGCCCTTTGATATTTTTGAAGTTTTTCTCCAAAGACTTGATGACTGTCTCGTGTTTTCCAACAAGTTCATCTACCATGAAGCCTAACTTGCGGCCCTTGTATTGAACGATAACAACTGGGAATTCTTCCCTGTCTGTTTTGTCCTGAAGACCCAAGATACGATTCAATCTGTAGATAGGAAGAACCTCCCCTCTCAAATTGATGATCTCGTTTCCTTCCAGAGTAGTGATCTGTTCGTTGTTTACCTTGATGGTCTCGTTCACTTCCGAAAGTGGGAAAGCATACACTTCTTCTTCCATTACAATCAGAATTGAAGGAATGATTGCAAGCGCCTGAGGGAAAGATAGAACAAATGAAGTTCCGGATCCTTTCTGGGATTGGATCAGAATTTTGCCTTTGAATTCTTGGATGAGGCTATTGACCACATTCATCCCAACACCACGACCGGAAATATCGGTGATCTTGTCCGCAGTGGAGAAACCAGGAGCAAAGATGAATTGGTAAATATCACTTTCTTCTAAAGCAGCCGCGTCGGTTTCGGAAACAAGCCCCTTCTCAATTGCTTTTTTGCGGATCTTTTCTAGATCCAGTCCGCGACCATCGTCACGGATCTCTACCATAATATTGCTACCGCCCTGGTAAGCATTCAGTTCTACAATTCCGGTTTCAGGTTTTCCCAATCTTTTTCTTTCTTCCGGAGATTCGATACCATGATCCACAGAGTTCCGGATCAAGTGGAGAAGTGGTTCCCCCAATGCATCGATAACTTTTTTGTCCAACTCGGTGGACTCTCCATTCAGGACCAGATCCACCGTTTTTCCGGTTTCCAAAGAAAGGTCTCTGACCAAACGAGAGAAACGACGGAAGACAGTGGAAATCGGGACCATCCGAATATTCATGATACCGGACTGAAGTTCCTTAGAAATACGATTGATCAGATCGATACGACCTTTGAGTTCGTTAAATAACTGATCGTCCCCAAATGTGCGAAGAAGGTCATCGTAAATTTTCTGGAAGCCTGAGTTAGTGATCACAAGCTCACCCACATTATTCATGAGTTGATCCAGTTTGTCGGAAGATACTTTAATACTTTTTAAAGTAACTTTAGCCTCACTACTTCTTTCTTCCTCATCGAGTTGGTAGGAAGAAGAAGCTCCGGATTCGGAATAACCGCTAAGCTTAAACTCTTGGATCATCAGATTTTCCACCATGTCCACATTAGCAGCTTTGGTTAGTTCTTCTTGAGACTCAGAGCTTACGATAAGAATAGAAAGATACGGTGCCTCGGTTCCATTCTCCAATTCTTCTGCACTTGGTTTAGTACGGAATACATGGCCCAAGTTTTTCAGGTTTTGAACAATTAGAGTATAACGTAAACCTTTCATCGGGGAATCTTTTTTAAGTCCCACTTTTAAGAGCCAAGGTTTTCCGGAACCATTACGAAGGATTTCTTCTAATTCTTTTTGGTCATCCGCATCCAGATCAATTCCATTGCCGGGAATCTCTTCTTGTTTTGCAACTGGAGTTGCGGATTGAGAAACTGATCTTGCTTGGGAACTCGGAGCAGAAGCAACATCCGGATTTTTTTCGTAAGCTTCCAATCGTTGGATCATTTCCGTATAAGGAGTATCTACTTTTTTACCTGCAGCAACATTCACGATCACATTCTTGATCAAATCAAAACATTGGAATAGTAGATTTACCAGAGATAGATTAACTGCAAGTTTTCCATCTCGGATACTTTGGAGAAGATTCTCCATCTTGTGGGCGAGGTCGGAAAGATTATACAATCCAACGAAAGCGGCAGAACTTTTTAAAGAGTGAGCCGCGCGGAAAATATCATTGATCGTCTGAGGATTGGACTGGTCCTTTTCTAGTTTTAGAAGGTTCGCATTTAGTTCTTCTATCTGGTCTTCGGACTCTTCCAAAAAGAGTTCTGTGTATTCGCCAAGTACTCCTGCCATTTACGCTTCCTCCCCTGCATAATCCATTACCTTGGAAAGATTCAAGTTTAGGATAAGAGATTCTTCGAACTGGCTGACTGATTCTATAAGTTCGCTATAATTTACACTCAGGTCTTCGTCTGCTTGACTGACCTTGTCTTTCCGGATCTTAACAACTTGTTTTACCGAGTCAACTAGGAGACCTGCCCTTTTTTCTCCAGTGACAACTACAATGATCCGAGTGGAAGGAAGAATATCACAAAAACCTAATCCGAAAAGTTCCTTCAGATCCATGATCGGAATGATCTCACCTCTTAAGTTGATCACCCCTAATATAAAACCTTCTACATTAGGAATTCTTGTAATAGGCACCGGTTTTAGGATCTCGTGGATATAAAGAATATCGATCCCGAAAATTTCCTTATCCACTTCGAATGTGAGAAATTCCTGGATAGTATCCAGCTCTTTCTCTTCTTGGTTTTGTTCCGCGTGGTTGTTTTTATCTATGGTTTTCACCGGTTCTCCGCCACTTACTCTTTCAAAACGGAAACTTTGGGCACAAGTTTCCGGCTTAGTACATTGTCGACACGGAGCCCCCTGAAAAAGAAACTCCCTATCGAATTATCCGACTGATTTTTCTCCCATTTTACCGGGAAAGCAATGGTTTTTTTTCTCTGTAATCACAGTACCTGCTTTTAGATCATGGGGCTCCTCAGAAAAATCGCAAGGGTATAGGTCCTCAAAAGAAAGGCCAATCATTTTTTCGGAAAGTATATCCTTTAGAGAACGATCATAAAAACCTTTCCCCCTACCAAGCCTTGCCCCCTCCCCATTCCAACCCAAGGCGGGCACGATAATCCAGTCTGCATCTTCCGGTTTTAATAAACCTTCTCCGGTTGGTTCTAAAATGCCAAATGCACCCGAGGAAAATCCTAAACCTGATCTGAATTCAAGTCCTGAATTTGTTACTTTTGGAAAAAATATGTCCAAACCGAAACTTCCTAACTGTAAAGAAGGACCTAACGGTAGAAAAGGAGAAATCTCAAAATCATCAGCAACATAGGAGATGATTTTTAATTGGGGAGAAGATGAGCTATGTCTCAGAAATTTCAAAAGATTGGAGCGAATATTTTCTTCTTTTTCCTTCCTGGAAGGAACTCCCAAGAGAAGAGATTTAATATTTTTTCTGGCTTCCGATTTAGAAACCAAATCAAAGATCTCCGATCAAACCTTCTTCTAAAAGAGTGATCAATTTTTTAGTCTTCTCTTCCGCTTCCGGAGAAGAAGGTCCTGATTCGTCGGTTTTGTTTTTGGATTGTTCCAATTCGTCTGCGAAGTTTAAAGCAGCGAGCACCGCGAGTTTCAATTTAGGTGCATTAGGCATTCCCAATTGTAACTCACGGATTTTTCGGTCTACCAATTCGGCGAGCCTATGGATGTATTCCGGATCGGTATCGCCTACAATGGTATAGTCGTCGCCCAGTATACGAGCTTTGACTCTTTCACTCATAAAAATTACTTAGGATCGTCTTCGATGACTAAGAAGTCGTCGTCTTCATCCGCATCGAAAACGCTGATCGCGTCATCATCATCTTCGATAATGATATCATCATCGTCAGCAGAAACAGGACTGAAGTCGTCGATAGGTTCATCAGTGATGATAATCTCGTCATCTCCTCCGGAAGAATCCGAAGATTCAGTTAGAACAGAAATATCATCGTCTTCGTCGTCTAGAAGAATGATCTCATCGTCTTCGTTAAAATCTTCCTCGGAAGAATCTCTGACTACGGATGGAGCAGCAGAAGCTGCCGCCGCTCCTGCAACTGCACCAGCTGCAGCACCAGTAGCAAAAGAAGAACTTGAACTAGGCTTAGGTGAAGAAGAAGATGAGGATCCGCTGCCGGAAGCAGGAAGACCATCCAAACGTCCCAAAAGCTGATTGATCTTAGCTTCGAGTGCACGTTCTCTTTCTTTGATTCCTTCCAACTCTGCGTTTGCTTTTTGGAGTTGTTCGCGGAGAGAAGAAAGCTCTTTTTCTTTCTCTTCCATCGCCAGTTTCATCTGGTCGTTTTCCGCGCGGAGAGATTCGTTTTCTGTTTCCAGGCGACCGTTTTCCGCCCGAAGGTCGCTAATGAGTTCGAGTGCTTTTAGGACTTTACTCTCGAGCTCCTCAATTGTCTCCATAGTTAACATAGTGCGAACCTCGTTCTCCTTAGTTGGAGTGGTTTATTTTGTAAAATTACACTTAGAGCGAAATTCCGCCTAAATATTTGAGACCTGCCTATTCGGCAAAATCCATCCCATTTTTCATCTTTCTCAAAAAGAGAAAAACCTTTTTTTCTAAAAACAAAGAAAGCCCGTAGAATTACGGGCTTTTTCAGGCGGGAAGATCCGAAAATCCGGACCCTCCTAAGGGCGAATATTGATTACGCCGCTACCTTGATTTTTTCAACCAGAGCGTTGAAAGTTTCTTTGTCGCTAAACGCAAGTTCGGCCAGGGCTTTTCTATCCAAAGAAATATTGGCTTTTTTCAATCCGTACATGAATTGAGAATAAGAAAGTCCAGCTTCGCGAGCAGCAGCATTGATACGGATAATCCAAAGTTTGCGGAAATCACGTTTTTTTGCTCTTCTGTCTCTATACGCCCACTGACCCGCTTTCATTACTGCGGATTTCGCAGTTCTGTAAAGTTTGGATCTTGCTCCTCTAAAACCTTTTGCGGTTTTTAGGATTTTTTTACGACGATTCTTGTGTATGGTTCCGTTTGTTGCGCGTGGCATTATCGAACTCCGTAAGGCATGAGTCTAACGATTGCTTTCCAATCCGCATCCACTACCAAGGTCATTCCTCTAAGACGACGACGTCTTTTAGGTCCTTTTTTGGTAAGAATGTGACGGGTGTTCATACTCTTCCGTTTTATTTTATTATTTTTGGAAAACTTGAACCGTTTAGCTGCGGCTCTATTTGTTTTAAGCTTAGGCATTTCCCCTACCTCGATAATTCCTGAATATTTACTCTATTGCTTTGCAGCAAGAGGTGTGATAACTACAACGATTTGGCGGCCGTCTAACACTGGTTCTCTTTCCGGAGTACCGACCGATTTCAAATCTTCTACCATTCGATTGACTACGTTCATCCCGAGTTCGGAGTGCATCATTTCACGACCGCGAAAGCGAAGGCTGACTTTAACTTTGTCACCTTTTTGAAGAAACTCCACTGCGTGGCGTCTTTTAATATCGTAATCATGTTGTTCGATCCTTGGACGGATCTTCACTTCTTTCACGTTGATTACGTGTTGTTTCTTCTTAGCTTCCTTACTCTTTTTAAGTAGTTCGAACTTATATTTACCGTAATCGATGATCTTGCAGACGTGAATCTCTTGGTCACCGGATACTTCTACCAGATCCAAGTTCTCTTCTTTAGCACGTCGTAATGCTTCGTCAAAAGAAACGATCATTGCACCGTCATCCGACACCAATCTTACTTGGGATACCCCTGTAATTTTCTCATTAATTCTATGAGTAAATAGCTTATCGGTGGGTTTCGGTTGAGGCCTCTTCTGCATTCAATCTCCGGTTTTTTCCAATTTTTTGGCTAGTAGGCTAGCTTTCAAGCGATTTTCTCTACGGATAGCCTAGTTCATCAAGTAGAATTTAGTTCAAAGTCCTTCTGAGACTTCCTTTTCCAGTAAAGAGCGGAACTCGGAATAAGACATAGAAATTGTTTCTTCTGAGCCTCGTTTTCGAACCGCAACTGTGCCGGAATCCTTCTCTTTTTGGCCCAATACCAGAAGGTAATTTGCCTTTTTCAGGATAGAATCTCGGATCTTTGCGCCGATCTTCTCATTTCGGAAATCCCCTTCTGCCCTAAAACCGGAATCGATCAGATTTTTTAAGATCTCGGATCCGTATTCCTGCACATTTTCAGTTACGGTTAGAACACGTATCTGGTTAGGAGAGAGCCAAAGTGGAAACTTACCTTCGAAATGTTCGATCAGTATCCCGATAAATCTTTCTAAGGAACCATAGATTGCTCTATGAACCATGACCGGTCTTTTTTTGGCGCCATCAGAATCAGTATAATCCAATTCGAAACGATCCGGCATGGAGAAGTCTATTTGAACGGTTCCGCATTGCCACATTCTTCCAATAGAATCCTTGATATTGAATTCTATTTTAGGTCCGTAGAATGCACCTTCCCCTTCTTTGATCGCGTAGGGAATTCCTCTTTTTTCCAAAGCTTGCTTGAGAGCGTTGGTAGCAAATTCCCAATCTTCGTCCTTTCCTTGTGATTTTTCGGGACGAGTTGCGATATAAGTTTTAAATTCTTGGAATCCGAACTTCTTATACACATTAAAAGTGAAGTCGATGATATCCAGCACTTCTGCTTCCAGATATTCCAAAGGTGCATAGATATGTGCGTCGTCTTGAGTGAATGCTCTTACTCTAAAAAGTCCATGAAGAACCCCGTGCAACTCGTGACGATGCACACTTCCTAATTCAGCAAATCTAAGAGGAAGTTCTCTATAAGAATGAAGATGGTGTTTATAGATCAAACTACAACCAGGACAATTCATCGGCTTGATCGCGAATTCTTCTTCGTCGATATCAACGAAATACATATTCTCGTTGAAGTTATCCCAGTGACCGCTTCTTCTCCATAACTCCGAAGAAAGAACTGCAGGAGTTTTGATCTCTTGGTACCCACGCTTAGCACATTCTTTACGAATATAATCCGCTAATGCATTCCAAAGAGTAGTTCCCTTGGGATGCCAGAAAGGAAAACCAGGAGCCTCCGGTTGGAAAGAGAATAGATCCATTTCCTTTCCAATCTTTCTGTGATCTCTCTTCTTAGCCTCTTCCAGTTGGAAAACATACTCGTCCAATTCCTTTTTACTTGGGAATGCGATCCCGTAAATTCGGGTGAGCATACGATTGTTTTTGTCCGCTTTCCAGTAAGCTCCGGAAAGTGCAGTCAACTTGAATGCTTTCAGAAATCCGGAGCGAGGAATATGAGGTCCTCTACAAAGGTCGAACCATTCCCCCATTCCGTAGATAGAAACTTTGTCGTCAGGAATTTGGCCAACGATCTCTACCTTATAGGTCTCTCCCATTTTTTCGAAAACGGAGATCGCTTCCTTTTTGTCCCAAACTTTGCGAAAAACTTCGTGGTCATTATCTACGATCTTCTTCATCTCCGCTTCAATCTTTGGAAAATCTTCAGGAGTGATCACGGTTTCGGTAAAATCGATATCGTAATAGAAGAACCCGGGTCCGTTTTCGATCACAGGACCAACTGTTAATTTTGCATCTTTATATAAATTCTGGACCGCCATCCCGAGCAAGTGAGCCGCGGAATGCTGGAAGGTCTCCCAACCTTCTTTGTCTTGGAAGGTCAAAACTTCCAATTTAGGTGTGGTGTTTGGGGTGGTTGTGGAATCAATGGTCCGGCTCAAATCCAAAACGTTTGTGCCATCCAAGCGGACTGCTAACGCCTTGTTCTTTAAGAACGGAAGTTGGGATTCTATAAAATCCTTATATGAGGAACCGGAGGATACTTCTTTAGAACTTCCATCCGGTAAGATAAATTTGACTGACTGATTTTGAACTGCCACAGCTACCCCTGCTTCCATTCCGTCGATACGCGGTTTTTTTCGCAAGCAATCATGGGGCACGCAAAGCCGCGAAGGGGAAAAGATTCTTCAATCGGATATCCAAAATCTTCTTAGCTTTGCGGCTTCGCGTGAAACTTCTTTTTTTGGTTCACGCAAAGGCACGGAGCTCACAAAGATTGTCGCTGCGGAAAGGATGCGAAGGGCTTGTCACGAAGTGACGAGGGCGAATGCCCGAGCCTGTAGCAGCCTGGTCCGAAGCATCGCGAGGAGCCGCCCAACTTTGCTTTATGAACTTGTTGGAGTTCCTACAAAATTCTGGGTGATTCCACTTGACCCTTGCCTTCGCTGCGAAAGCCTGTCCTTAATGAAAGCGTTCTTGGTTTTAGAAAACGGGGACGTATACGAAGGTGAATCCTTCGGCTACGAAACCCAGTCCGTTGGGGAAATCGTCTTTAATACTTCTATGGCGGGTTACCAGGAAATTCTGACTGACCCTTCCTACGCCAATCAAATTGTAACTCTCACCTACCCGATGATCGGAAACTACGGTATCCATCCGGAAAATATGGAATCCGGAAAGATCCAAGCGGCCGGAATGATCGTGAAAGAATATGTGGATCGTCCTTCCAACTTCAAGGCCCAAAAGACATTATCTCAATTTCTAAAAGATTATAAAATTCCAGGGATCCAAGGGATCGACACTCGAAAGTTGACCCGATTCATCCGCACAAATGGAGCTCCTAACGGAGGGATCTTTGTCGCAAATGAATACTCTGATTCTTTTTTAGCACAGGTGAAGAAGTTCCCGGGGATCGCAGACGCAGACCTCGCGAAGGTTGTCACTACTGATAAAAAATACGAGTTCGGATCTGGCTCAGGAAAAAAATATAAACTAGCAGTTTATGATTATGGCGTGAAGACAAATATCCTTCGCCTCTTAGACTCGGCAGGTTTTGCAGTTTCTGTTTACCCTGCTCAAACTCCCGCTTCTGAAATTATGAAAGATGGCGTAGATGCTTTCTTCCTTTCGAATGGTCCTGGAGATCCAGCAGCTTGTACTTACGCAATCGATTCTACAAAAGCCATATTAGAAAATAATTATCCTCTTTTCGGAATCTGCCTAGGCCATCAGATCATTGGCCTAACCTTAGGTAAGAAAACTGAAAAAATGAAATTCGGCCATAGAGGCGGAAACCAACCTGTAAAAAGTTTGGAGACCGGTAGAGTGGAGATTACTTCTCAGAACCATGGCTTTGCTGTGGTTGCGGAAACTTCCGAAAAAGAACCGATTTCTTTTATCAATCTAAACGACGATACTGTAGAAGGTATTTTGAAATCAGGTTATCCTCTTCTGTCGGTCCAATACCATCCGGAAAGTTCTCCAGGTCCGAATGACAGTAGATACTTATTTCAGAAATTCTACGATTTAGTGGATTCAACTAAGAAGAAGTAAAGCTCCAGCCGTGTTGGAATTCCAACACGGGATTGTGAGCGCGGATTTCGTTGACAAATCGGCGACTTTATGGTAGGCGTGTAAGCGCTCTCCCACGAGCCACTCCCCCCTCCCGAACCTGGGCGGGGGCGGCCTTAGAAAAATGTAGGAACTCCTACAAGGATCTATCTCGGCGGGTAGCTCTTAAGCTTTTCCAAATACTTAGCAAGATTGCCGATATGTTGTTTAGCTCCTTCGATTGCTCCATATTTTTCATTCAATCTTTCAAGTTCATCTTTGCTCGGGAAGATCTGCTCCATCGTTAAGTTCGTGCCCTCTCCGACTTCTTCGAATATAATCTTAGATTCAAAATGAACATCCTGATCGCCTTCACCGTCTCCAAGATGTGTGTAGAGAATATGATAAGGCTTCTTGATATCAGTGAATTGGATCTTATTCTTATAATCATGTCCATCCGGCCCATGCATGATAAATTCCCATATTCCGCCGTTTGTAAAATCCATATGCTTAGTAGTTAATGTAAATCCGTCCGGCCCCCACCATTCTCCAAGATGTTCCGGCATTGACCATACTTCGAAGAGAAGTTCTGTCGATACGTCAAAATATCTTTTATAAATGACCTTGTTACCTTCGATAGTTGTTTCCACGTTATTTTTTATCACGGGCTCTCTCCTTTTTAACCTTTAATACGTATCGATCCAACTTATCCAGGCGCTTATTCCATAGATCGATTATATCCAGCAGCCAATCTTCCATTTCATTAATGCTCGATCCGTTAAGACTATAGATACGTTTTTGCGCTTCCTTCTTCATGTTGAGGACCTTGGCGCTTTTTAGAACTTTCAAATGATGAGAAATGGCAGGTGGGCTTATCTCAAAATTTTGCCCGATCTCGGTCGAAGTAAGTTCTCCATTTTTAGCCACCAATCTCACTATTTCCCTTCTTGTATCATCTGCAAGGGCGGCAAAAGCATTCATAATCTATTATTTAAATGATTATTTAATTAAGTCAATGTTTAATTAAATACTTATCAAAATATATTCAATCTTTTGGGAAATTTGGCTAACGATCAAAAATGCCAGTCTCCTTAAAAAGGAGACTGAACTTCAAAAGAGTTATTTGAATTACGAGAAATATTAAGGGATATCGGAAATGTAGGAATTCCTACATGAATCCGATGTTGAGGGTCTTGTTGACGAAGAAAGGAATTTGTGATATGGGAAACTGAGCTCTCCCACGGGCCACTCCCCCCACCCGAACCTGGGCGGGGGCGATCTTGATACCACTGTAGGAATTCCTACAGCACAATCCAGATAAACTAAATCAAGATTCTTCGATCAGTTCCAACATTCTTTCTTTCTCTCTGCTATCTGCAGGATAACAAAGAGTCTGATTGGCTGTTGAAGTCTGGAAGTCTTTGTTCTTTCTATCCAATTCTACAATTCTGTTTCGGATCTTACGAACTACGATCTGGGTCTCTTCTCTGTCTTTTCCGTCCAGGACGACCACGTATTTTCCCTGGCCGACTCTATAACAATAATCTGTTTCTCCCAGATTTTCCTGTATGGATGCTCTGAGTTCTTCGCAGTAATGAGCAAAAAATCCAGCACCTTTGATACGGACCATTCTGGTTGCATTCTGGACTTTGAAAACTGTAAGACTGAAAGGTGTCCCTATCTTGGAAGCTCTTGAGATCGCCTCGTCTATTCTGGATTCTACAGGACTGAATGGATCTCTAAATACAGCGTCTCTTTCTTCCAGCATTAATAAATTGGAAAGAACTGGAGAAGCAATTTCGGAAATCCCTACTGCAGTTTCTCGGTCAGTATCTGTCCAAGGCCTTTCGGTTTCATGGATGAATAACATTCCCACAAGCCAGTTCAAATTTAAGAACGGAAGAATGTCGAAATCATGCATGAGTCCTATCTCATCATTGGATAATTGAGATAACAATTCTGGATTTTTTCTGAAATTTGCGATCCTGAAAACTCCAGGCACGTTAGCAACTATTCCAACCAAGTTAGAATCTAATCCGAGTCTGAACTTTCCGGAAGTATCAGGCGTAAGAAGGTTTGTTCCAAAGACTTTGTATTCTTTTCTGCTGCTTCTATCTAAAAGTAAGAAACTCCAACGTCTTAAGCCTAGTTCTTTTTTTAATACTTCGACTAAATAGTCATATGCCTCGTCCATATCGCGGACTCCGGCAAGATCTCTTGCAGTAGCGAGTATCCTCTCGTTACTTTTGACAATTTGGTTCAGGCGTTCATTTTCTACGTGAAGTGCTTCCAGGTCCATGATCCTTCTTAATACGGATCCGGCCATTTCTCCTACGATCTTTAAGAACTCCAGATCCTCGATCGTGTAATCTTCACCTTCGACAGTCTTACTTAATATTATAATTCCATAAAACTCGTCGTAACTACGAATTGGGACAAGCATCTCTGCTTCGGTTTTTTCCAGGATCTCTTTTTCTTTTTTAGGAGGAGAATGTTTTAAGACCTCTTTTGCATAAACGACTGAAGGAGTTTTTAACGCAGCTTGGTAACTCTCATCCCCTACTTCCAAAACCCAGTCAGGATCTGCTCCAATCCCTTGCGCCTCCACAACTCGGAGCACATCGTATTCTCCATTTGTGGAAGAGAATATTACAATAGATTCAGCGCCGATCTGTCCTTGGATGGAAAAGCTTAGGTTTTCGAAGAAATTAGTAAAATCCTTTGATGCGGAGATCTCTTTTGATATTTCGAATGCAGATAAATAGTTCTCTAACTTTTTGCGAGAAGCGATCTGCAAATCGATAGGCAATGTAGAATAATCGGAATCATCATCAAATAAGAACTGAGCATTTTCAGTATCGCTCTGTTCTTTGTTGAAAGGACGACCCGCTTCCTGGCTTGCTTGGTTCTCGGCATCCTTGACCCAATCATCGAATGGATCCTTGATAGCATCAGGTTTGGAAAGTCCGGAAGGAATCTTTTCTTCCTCTTTTGCTTCTTCAGCTTTGGATAATAATCCTTTGCTTGGAGTTTCTTCAGGAAGTTCTCCAAAATCCGCACCAAGATCAGAATCCTCTAACCCTAACCCAAGATCGGGGTCTATTTCAAAATCCGATTCTTCTTCTGCAGAAGAACCGAAATCTGTGGAAGATAGATCAAAGTCACTGTTTGCATCTTCTCCGAAACTTTCCTCACCGAAAGCGGTATCAGGAAAGGAAACTTCTGCATCCGAATCTTCTCCTGCGAAAGTATTATTCGAAGTGTCCGCACCAAAATCGATATCTCCGAAATCTGCAGAAGGTGAATCAAAACTAAAATCTTCCTCGGAGGAAGTGGAAGCAGTTGCGGGTTCAAAGTTAGTAGGGTCTTCGTAAGCAGAAGCGACCTTCTCTTTTCTTCCGCCAAAATCCATTGCTTTTTCTAAAAGACCTTTGGCACGTACTGCCATGGACTTTTTTAAAAGAGAAGGTTTTTCCTCTCCTGAAATTGCAACCGAAGAGGAAGAGTTTTTAGTTCCGGATTCTAAATTCCCGGAACGAATGAGGCGAGTGACCTTGTCTAACAGACCCATCGTCAAACGCCGATTTGTTTCATTAATTTCTTATAAAGTTCGAAATAGTCGGAACGAGAGAAGTCACGGATCATATCGTCCGGAAGATTTCCGAGTAACTCATCTAAATAAAGAAGAATTCGTTTCATCTCATCTTGAGTCGGAATTGCCTCGCCTGTTTCAGATTCTTCTGCGGCAGCTCCAGCATTGCGGATCTCTTCTATTGGAGAAAGTTCGTTCTCATCCGCATACTCATCTAAGATAAAGTTCAGTTCAGGTTCCGGAGCCAATTTCTCTATAGTTGGGATAATCTCTCCGCCTACATCATCCGCAAAATCCAAACCTGAAATTTGGATATCATCCTCAAAGGAGCCTAATGCATTTAAGTCATTTGCTTCAGGAGGAGAAGATAATAAAGAATCTAAGTCTTCCGAATTTACTCCTTCAGGAGTTTCGTCGGAGAGTAAATTTCCCAGTTCATCATTGGATAATGTGATTGGTTCGTCTGCTTCTTCCCCTAGATCCCAGTCGGAAGGTGCAGCAACTGCATTTTCTTCTCCTGCAGAAAGATCATTTAGATCCGCAACAGGTCCGTCCCAATCTATATCATAATCAGAAGATACATCAGGCGTTCCTATATCGTCTAACTCGTTGATCGGAAGTGAAATCGGTTCGTCCGAATCTTCCATCAGATCGGAAGAAGCCGTTTCGACTTCAGGTTCTTCTTCCAACAAATGTCCTAACTCGTCTTCAGAAAGTGCAATTGGCTCATCTGCTTCTGAGTCTAAACTAAAGTCCCCGAATTCAATAGGAGCAGCATCATCATGCTCTAATGGTGGAGCATCCGCGAATATATCCGCATCGGAAGCTTCTTCTTCTCCGGAAGATAATAGATCTCCGAGCTCGTCGTCTGAAAGTGCGATCGGTTCGTCTTCTTCCGAATCTAAGGAAGAAACTGTTTCTTCTTCTCCGGAAAGTAAGTTTCCAAGTTCATCGTCCGAAAGTGCAATCGGTTCGTTATCGTCTAAGTCGGAAGAAAGGTCTAAAGAAGTCCCGGTATGTTCTTCTTCCTCTTCTGTTCCGGAAGATAATAAATTCCCAAGCTCATCGTCTGAAAGTGCAATCGCTTCATCCGGATCGGAATTTTCGGAGAAGAAATCTTTTTCGGATGTTTCTGTAGGAGAGAAATCCATCAGATCGGAATCGGAACTTCCTAATATATCTTCGTCACTTGCGGAAGTGAAGTCTCCCAAAGTTTCTTCGAATGCTTTTTCTTCGGACTTAGCGCTATCCTCGAAATCTCCCAGATCCAATCCTGTATCCAGTGGATTTTCTTCCTCGCTCATTCCGAAATTATCAAAATCGGAAACAGGAAGAGATATAGATTCTTCTTCTCCACCGAATTCGTCTTTAGGTCCGTCCGGCTCAGAATCAAAATTAAAATCGCTTAGGTCTAGTTCAGAAGACGAGTCTCCTCCTTCTTCCATTCCAAATTCCGACTCTGCTGTAGGAGCTCCTACAGAATCCAGATCGTCTAGTTGGATACTTTCGATTTCGTCCTCATCTCCTGAGGATAATAAATTCCCAAGTTCGTCGTCAGAGAGAGCGATAGGCTCATTCGCTTCTTCTTCTTCCATGTCTAAATCGGAAGAAGTATGTTCTTCTGCTACGGAACCAAGATCCAGGTCTCCGAAATCTCCCATTTCATCGAAAGAACTTTTGTTTTCAGAAGAATCACCATCACCTTCTAAAAGATGATCCAACTCATCCGTAGAAAGTGCGATGTTCTCTTCTTCTTCACCTTCGAAGTTGATATCTTCAGTCAATTCGGAAGAAGGCATGGAGATATCGTCTCCACCCAGATCCCCAAATCCTTCTTCTTCCATGTTCGGACTGAAGTCCTCTGCCATGATATCATCTAACTCATGCTCAGAAAGGGAAATTGGACCTTCGTCATCGGATACTATTTCGTCTTCGAATGTTTTGGAACCGGAATCTTCCGGAGCAGAAACTTCTTCATCGTCCATGGAGAAGTCTGCAAGGTTAGAACCTATATCAATATTATGTAATTCATCATCTGAAAGTGAGATCGGTGCCTCGTCGTCCAGGTCTGCGTCTGAGAGCCCAACTACTTCGTCTTGGTCGGATGAGTCTCCGCCCCAATCAAAAGGTTGGTCGTCTGAATGGAATGCGGAAGAAGGAACATCTCCAGGCTGGGAGAAATCTCCCAAGTCTAAGGAACCTAAGTCTCCGAACGCATCCTCATGATTTTCAGGAGAAGAAGAAGGAGATGATTCTTTCCAAGAAGGAGCGGAGGAAGAAGATGTTGGAGGAGAATTCAGATCATCATCGATGTCCAGAAGTCTATCGATCTCAGCATCGATCATTGGATCAGTGAGTTCGAAATCAAAATCCTCATCCAAATGGACGGACTCATCTAATTGGCTTAGGTCTGAGCCAAAATCGGTTTCTTCAGGTTCGAAACTAGGAATATCATCCGGATAATCATCTCCGGATGAAGCGAGTAATTCCTCAAAGCCTTCGCTGTCTGGAGAATCTCCCGGAACGGAATCGAAATTAAAATCGGAGGAATCGCCATCGCTAGCTAAGAGAGAATCTATTTCGTCCAAGCTCATTTCACTCGGATCAAAATCCTCTCCATTTCCAGCTGGAAACCCCTCTCCCTCGTCTATCGTAAAATCGTCCGCCATGCTTCCTACAGTATGCTAAAAATCCGTCTGTCTAATTCGGAGGATCTCCTAAGTTGCAGGAAATACAATCCGAAAAAATTCCAAGAGAGTCCCCTTATATTAGAAGACCTTCTCGTATATGGGAACTTCTTCGGGCTTAACCGATAGAAGTGTCCCTTAATAATTTTCGGAATTTGGAACCCCTAAATATTAGCGGGAAGCCGCTAAAATTCGGGTTTTTGCTTTTAGGACGAGAGTATTTTTCTCGTTGGAGGCAGGAAGAGCTTCCGCTTCTTCTAGGGCTTTTTGGGCCGCGGCAAGGTCGATATCTTCTTTCAGACTGCCGTGGTCCGTCAAAATTGTGACTTTATTGTCTCTTACTTCGAAAAACCCACCTTCGATAGCGGCGATTTTGGTTTTATTTCCTTGTCGGACTTCCAACACGCCGATCCCAAGCAGGGAAACAAGAGAAGTATGGCCCGGATACACTCCGAAAAACCCTTCGCTTCCAGGCACGACGATGCTGTCCGCATCGCCGTGGAAGAGTAGTTTCTCTGGAGAGATTACCGATACGTCTAGCTTGGCTGCCATCGATTATGCTCTCAGGTTTTTGGACTTCTCGATCGCGTCTTCTATGGTTCCTACCATGTAGAAGGCTTGCTCTGGAAGGTGGTCGCAATTTCCTGCGATCAATTCTTTGAAAGAGCGAACTGTATCCGCAAGTTTTACGTATTTTCCAGGAGATCCTGTGAATACTTCGGCAACGTGGAAAGGCTGAGAAAGGAATTTCTCGATCTTTCTTGCTCTCGCAACAAGAACCTTATCGTCCTCAGAAAGTTCGTCCATACCAAGGATCGCGATAATATCTTGAAGATCTTTATAACGCTGAAGGATCCTTTGAACCTCACGAGCAACACCGTAGTGTTCCGCACCCAGAACCTCTGCGTTCATCACGCGGGAAGTAGAATCAAGTGGGTCAACCGCAGGATAAATTCCTTTATCGGAGATCGCACGAGAAAGAACCGTAGTTGCATCCAAGTGAGCAAATGCGTTCGCAGGAGCAGGGTCAGTCAAGTCGTCCGCAGGAACGTAAATCGCCTGAACGGAAGTAATAGATCCCTTACGAGTAGAAGTAATACGCTCTTGAAGAGCACCCATCTCTGTGGAAAGAGTCGGTTGGTATCCCACCGCAGAAGGCATACGTCCAAGTAGAGCCGATACTTCTGATCCCGCTTGGGAGAAACGGAAGATATTGTCTACGAAGAGTAATACGTCTGTTCCGATGGAATCGCGGAAATGTTCCGCCATTGTAAGAGCAGAAAGAGCAACACGAAGACGAGCACCAGGTGGCTCATTCATCTGACCATAACAAAGTACGGTCTTGTTGATAACTCCGGATTCTTTCATCTCTCTCCAGAGGTCGTTTCCTTCTCTGGTTCTTTCACCAACACCTGCGAATACTGAGAATCCACCGTGTTGTTTCGCGATATTATTGATCAACTCTTGGATAAGAACTGTTTTACCTACTCCGGCTCCTCCGAAGAGTCCGGTCTTTCCACCTTTGATATAAGGTGCAAGAAGGTCGATAACCTTGATCCCTGTTTCGAATACTTCCGTTTTAGGGGAAAGATCTTCGTAACTTGGAGCCGCTCTGTGAATAGGCTTACGCTCTTTCACTTGGATAGGAGCGCCTTCATCGACTGGATCTCCCAGAACGTTAAAAATCCTTCCGAGAGTCACGTCCCCAACCGGAACGGAAATAGGAGCTCCTGTATCAGAAACTTCCTGTCCTCGGACCAAGCCGTCTGTGGAAGAAAGAGCGATCGCTCTTACTGCACTGCCACCGATATGCTGTTGCACTTCAGCGATAATTTTTTCCTTTTTGCCTTCTACGACCGCGTCGATTTCAAGCGCGTTAAAAATTTCGGGCAGATGTCCGGACTCGAATTCGATATCCAAAACGGATCCGATGATTTGTTTTACTTTACCTTTGCTCATCCAAGTACTCCAATACCAGAACTAGTTTAGCGAGTCCGCACCCGCTACGATCTCCGAGATCTCCTGAGTGATCTTAGCCTGACGGATACGGTTATAACCGCGGGTCAGAAGTTTGATCATCTCGGAGGCCGCGTCCGTTGCGGATTTCATGGCCACGCGCTTTGCGATCTGCTCGGAACAATTCGCTTCCAAGATCGCCTTTAAAAATGCAGTTTTTACTACTAAAGGAAGAAGTGATTCCAGAATATCAGCCGGGCTTGGCTCATATAGAACGTTGGAACCTACGTTAGCTTCTCCTTGTGCTTCAAATGGAAGAACCTTAGTCACTTCAGGCTCTTGGTTTGCAGAAGAATGATAAACTGTAGAAATAATTTCTACTGAATCCACTTCTTCCCTTGCAAATAAACCCAAGAAGAAGTCTGCAAACTCTTCCGCTTCTTTGTAACCGGACTTATCGTCGATATGAGTATAGGTTTTTTCTATTTTCTCTTTTGCGAATTGGAAATAGGAAATCCCCTTTTTACCTACGACAAAAAGTCGAACGTTTACACCCTGGTCTTTCAATTCTTGGATACGAGTTCTTGCTAAACGGATCGTTTTGGAGTTATATCCTCCACAAAGACCTCTGTTTGCAGTGAGCACAAGAAGAGCTGCCGAGCGAATCGCATTCGGTTTTCTTAAATAAGGACTTTTTACTACGGAAGCAAGGGATGCAAGCGCTCCCACCAATTCCTTAATTTTATTAGAGAATGGATGGGACGCATTCACCCGATCACTCAACTTTTTGGATTTGGCTGTCGCAACCATTTCCATAGTTCGAGTGATCTTCCGAGTGTTCTTAACGGAGCTGATCCGTTTCTTTATTTCCCGAGGTGTAGCCAAGATTTTTCTCCGCTTACTTCAGGTTCCTAACAAAGTCAGCTGCGATAGAGGCGATAACCTCTCCCAGTTTTCCTTCGTCCGAAATTTTCTTTTCGGTGCGAATAGCGTTCAATACTTCAGGCTGTTGTGTGCGAAGAACGTTTAATAAATGTGCTCCGAACTCTCTAACTTTAGGAACAGGAACCTTGTCCATATGTCCTCTAGTTACCGCAAAAATTTCGACCACTTGTTCTTCTACAGGATAAGGGCTGGAAACAGGTTGTTTCAACATCTCAACGATGCGATATCCTCTGTCCAACTGAGCCTGAGTGATTGGATCCAAGTCAGTTCCAAGCTGAGCAAATGCTTCCAACTCTCTGAACTGAGCTAATTCCAGTTTCATTTTTCCAGCGACTTGTTTCATCGCTTTGATCTGAGCTGCGGAACCAACACGAGATACGGAGATACCCACATCTACTGCAGGACGAACCCCGGATGCGAATAAGTTGGATTGCAGATAGATCTGACCGTCAGTGATGGAGATCACGTTAGTCGGAATATAAGCCGAAACCTCACCTTCTTGGGTTTCGATGATAGGAAGTGCGGTTAAGGAACCTGCTCCATATTTCTCATCCAATTTAGCCGCTCTTTCTAATAAGCGAGAGTGAAGATAGAATACGTCTCCAGGATAAGCTTCGCGGCCCGGAGGTCTACGAAGAAGAAGACACATTTGGCGATAAGCAACCGCTTGTTTTGATAAGTCATCATAAACAACTAAGGTAGCTTTTTTCTCGTTATACATGAAGTATTCCGCGAAGGAACATCCAGAAT
The DNA here is from genome assembly GCF_004770105.1 of Leptospira andrefontaineae. Classification (NCBI taxonomy): domain Bacteria; kingdom Pseudomonadati; phylum Spirochaetota; class Leptospiria; order Leptospirales; family Leptospiraceae; genus Leptospira; species Leptospira andrefontaineae. Next base: position 149,999 of record NZ_RQEY01000010.1, read on the forward strand.
AAGGAGCGATATATTGCAGAGGAGCAGGATCAGCAGCAGTAGCGGAAACTACGATTGTGTAATCAAGAGCTCCAACTGCTTTTAGTTTTTCCACGATAGTCGCTACAGTGGAAGCTTTTTGTCCGATCGCTACGTAAACGCAGATAACTCCGGAACCTTTTTGGTTGATGATCGTATCCAGAGCGATGGAAGTTTTTCCAGTTCCACGGTCTCCGATGATCAACTCCCTTTGGCCTCGGCCTATCGGGATCATTGCGTCGATACTTTTGATACCGGTTTGAAGAGGCTCTTCAACAGGTTGTCTTTTGGAAATTCCAGGAGCAGGACTTTCTACCGCACGAGTATGTTTGGTATTGATTGGTCCTTTTCCATCCAAAGGCTCACCGAGTGGGTTTACCACACGTCCGAGCATTTCAGGTCCTACTGGAACTTCTAAGATTTTTCCGATTCTTTTAACGGAGAATCCTTCACGGATATTTTTGTAATCTCCGTAAATGATCACACCCACGGAATTGTCTTCCAAGTTGAATGCCTGACCGCGAACTCCGTTTTGGAATTCCACGAGTTCTCCAGCCATCACGTTTCTGAGACCGAAAACTCGAGCGATACCGTCCCCTACTTCCAGAACAGTTCCGACTTCTTCGACACCCAGATCTTTTTTATAATTTAAAATTTCCTGTTTGAGGACCGACGTAATTTCGTCTGTTTTAATTTTCATACACCACTCCGACCGGTAATTTGCTGTCCAGCAAGGTTTGCCTTACTTTCTTAAGTTGGCTTTTCATGGAAGAGTCGATCGCCAAGTCTTGGAATCTGACCACGAAACCTCCGAGAAGGCTCGGATCTTCACTTGCTTCCAAGATGAACTCCGATTTGAATCTTTCTTTTAATACTTCCCTCAATTTGGAGAGAGAAGCCTCATCCATAGCGGGATAACTTTTAACTTTCGCGCGAACTCTTCCTGCTTTACGATCCAGTTCTTCTTTTAAAGCTTCGTGAATTTCGGAAAGAAATGAAAATCTTCCCCTACGAAGAAGCACCTGTAAAAAGTTCAGAGTGATTTCCGAAATTTTCCCCTGGAAGGTCTTTAATAGAACAGCTTCCTTATCTTCCCTTTTAACGGAAGGGGTATCGAAAAAATCGCGGAATTGTGGTTCTATACGGAAAATACTTACGATAGAATCCAATTCCTGTTCGGCTTCTTCCGGAGAAGAACTAGCGTCCGCAAAGGCGGCCGCGTATGTTTTTGGGATCGCAGAATAGCTCATTTGTTACGCGCTCAGTTTCTTGATCTTGCCTAACTCGTTCTCGATAAAGGACTTATAATCGTCCGCTTTTAACTGTTTCTCCAGAACCAGAGCCGCAACTTGAACGGTCATGTCTACGATCTGTCCTTGGAGTTCTGCCAATGCTTTGGATTTTGCGAGTTCGATATCTTTCAGTGCAGTATCTTTAAGAGCCTTCACTTCTTTCGAAGCATCATCCAACATTTTGTTTTTCAGGTTAGTAGCGTCCGATTTAGCTTCCGCTACGATTCCGTTAGCTTGGTCCTTTGCTTGAGCGATTCTTGTTTCATAATCTTTCAGCAGAGATTCCGCTTCGGAACGTACGTCAGCAGCCTTACGAATATCGTTTTGGATGGTCTCAGCTCTTTCATCCAGAGCTTTGAGGATCACATCCCAAGCGAAAACTTTAAGGATAATGACGACTATCGTGAAGGTAATCAGGGTCCAAATGATCAGACCCGGATTAACGTCTAATAGTGCGCCTAATCCCCTGTCAGCTGCCAAGAGAAACAAGATTATTTACCTTCAGCCGGTGCAGAAACTTCAGTTTTAGCGGCAGATGCTTTGCTTACTGCTGTGTTTAAAGTTCCACCAGCAAGGAACGCAATAACGATTGCGAACAGAGCCGCACCTTCGATAAGGGCTGCAGAGATGATCATTGCAGTTTGGATTTTTCCAGCTGCATCAGGCTGACGGCTGATTCCTTCAGCAGCAGAGCCACCGATTCTTCCGATTCCGAGTCCTGCGCCTAAAATAGCGAGTCCAGCTGCGATTCCTACTCCAATGTATCCTAGTCCGAATTCCATTTTATTACTTTCTCCTATTTGAAATCAAAACGCTTATTATTAAAATTAGTGCCTATGCATACTCGAGCCCACGAAGAGCGAGGTTAGAAGAGCGAAAACGTAAGCCTGTAAGAAGGCTACGAATAATTCTAAGAAATAGATAGCGGTAGCTCCGAAAACCGAGATCGGCGCAACTCCCCAAGATTGGAATTGGAAGATAAATCCGAGTAACGCTAAGATAATTACGTGTCCTGCGGTCATATTCGCTAAAAGACGCACAGTGAGTGCGAATGCTTTAGCAAGAGGAGAGATAATAAACTCCAATGGCCACATTAGAAGGTATAGTGGAGCAGGAACTCCATTCGGAACGGAGTGAAGGATGAACTTTGGTCCTTGGTAAACAAATCCAGTTCCGTAGATCAAAAGTAAAGTGATGAGTGCAAGTGTAACAGTAACGGAAACATCACCTGTTACAGTAATTCCGTTCCAAACTTTCGCGATCCAGATCGGTTCATGGTGGCCGGACGCTGCATGTTCTGCTGCAGCTGAAACTTCTTCGCCTGCATTAACGGATTCAATTCCAAGTTGGATCACTTCTCCCACAGGAGGAATGAGTCCCATCAGGTTACAGAATAGAATGAAGAAGAATAATGTGAAAATATAATGATAATAAGAATGTCCGTGGCCGTCTGTGTTTGCGTCCACAACATCCTTTTTCAAGAAAGTTATAAAAGCTTCTACAGCGTTAGCGAATCTACTTTGTATCTTTAAAGGATTTCTTGCGATCAAACGTGCCGCAGGAATAAATACGATCAGAAGAAGGAAGGAAACAATCCACATCATCGTAACACGACGAGTGATATGAAGATCGATACCGCCTACAAAATGGAATCTATGGCCGGTTGAATGATCTACAAAGATGTTTTCTGCATGAGTATCAAAACCTTCATGCCCTTCGAAAACTTTTTTTCCACCCACATTGAAAGGAAACTCGGCATGGTCCATCAAGTGGTGAACCAAAACCTCATTCAAATCGAAAGGTTTGGAAGCTTCTCCCTCGGAAGCAAATAATGGAAGTGAGAACAATAATAATGCGGTTGCGAAGATTTGTTTCAACATACTTGTAAAAGGGTCCTCTCGTAAACGACAGGAAAGAAGAGTTTTGGGAGCACCACCCAGGGTTCTATTTCCCGCAAAGTATCTTTAAACCGCTCTTTGAGGCGTTTTAAGGGGTTACCTTGCGAATACCAATATTAAAAGGTTGGCGAAATGGGCAATAAAAAAACCAATCACAAAACCTTCATGTTCGCCTCTCCAGATAAACAGTACTAAAACGGCTAAATGAATAAAAAAAGACAGAACAGTCGTTCCAAATTGGATCAAAAAACCTTCTTTGGAATGTTTCCAAAGTAGATAAAATCTAAAATTGTAAATAAGCAAAGATAGGAAAAGGGATATTACAATTCCCTTCCAAAAGGCCGAGTCCGGAACCTCGTAGGACCGAAACCATAATCCAAAGATAAGTAGAAGTAGAACAAAACCTAAATAATACTTTTTAGGTTGTAATTCTCCATCTGCGTCCTTCTTTCCCAAAGGTAGAACTTATTCCTTTTTATCGAATTGGGAAACTCTGGTGAGAAGATAATAAATCCCGTAACCGAATCCAAAAACCGCCCCGAACAAGATCCCGAAAGGTGACCAGCCGAAACGTCCATCAAGATATCTTCCTATAAAAACAGAAGCAATGATGATAAAAGCGAACTCTGTCCCGACACTTGCAAGCTGCCAGGGAGAAACATCTTTATTTTCTGGAGGTTTTTGATCCGGGTCGCTCATAATTATTCCAATACAGTTCCAATACGATACCAACGGACCTGCATCCTAGGGATTCTATAGAATACAGTACTCTTGAACCAGTTCATATTAGAATCGATATCCCCACATTTCGATCTCAATTCTTCCGAATCGTATTTTTGGGCATAACGTCCATTCATTCCAAGGTCTTCCGCACTTTTATAAGCGCATACATGGTCTTTCCAATTAATGGAAAAATAGATCAAAGCAGCTTTTCCGAGTATATTCTCGCGAGGAACAAATCCCCAAAATCTGGAGTCGGAAGAATTTGTACGGTTGTCTCCCATCATCATATATTGATCATCAGGGATCACACAACCTGTGGTTTGAAAACAGGCACCCTCTTTGAATTGTTGGTGAGCATAGGGATGAGAATCTCCTTCGATCACATAATGTTCGAAGTTCGGTTTCTTTTCTTTGAAAAGATAAAATTGGACGGCTGCATCGTCGTCCAGGTCATCGAGTAGGTTACCCTTTTCTGCATCCTTAAAATCATAAGCGGAGAATTCCGTTTTCCCTCTTTCCATGTATTCTATTTTACCATAGTCTGCAGAAAATCCATCTCTCACATGCTGGACCTTTACGATACGTATTCTATCTCCAGGAAGACCGATCACTCTTTTTACGAATCTTTTCGGGAACCAACCTTCTTTCTCTTCAGGTAAAACTGCTCCGTCCGGCGGTATGAAGGTTACGATATCCCCTCTTTTAGGATCATCGTATCTTTTAAGTTCTATATCCGTAAATGGAAGTCGAAGAGAGTATCTCATCTTATTTACGAATAGAAAATCCCCTATCTTCAAAGTGGGGAGCATCGATCCAGAAGGGATATTGTTCGCATCCAATACTGAGGATTTAAAAGCTAAAACTAATAAAACGATAAAAAAGAAGGAAAGAGTGGAATCTACTGATTCTTCTCCAAAAATTTCTTGGATCCATGTAGGAAGTTTTTTCAAAAAGGTACTGCCCTTGGGCTGGCTCATAGGTCTATTGATACTGGATCGGTATTTCCCGTCAATTCGGAAGACTGAAACCTACTTTACGGGTCCCACTGAGTCCGCGAAGGAAATTGTTACATGCCGCCGGTTTCGGTAACGAAAATGGTTTCTGCCGTTCTATCAAAACAGAAGGCCTCTACACCGCCCCCTCCGTCCTCAAAATAGTTAGAATTATCTCTTACGACAAAACAATCTTCTCCCTTTGATTCAATGCAGGCATTTGTTTGGGCAACACAAACAATATAGTTAGCAACCGGATTGAATTCTTCCTTTTTCTTTCCGTTGATCTCTTCCATGTCCTCTCCGGAACATCCGAAAAATAGAAAAAAACTAATGGCGGGCAACAAAGGAAGTTTTGGCGTCATAAGATAGTCAGATCCTCGAATAAATACAATAAGTTCCAGACCTTCTCCACTTCGCGGCTTCGCGTGAAATTTCTCTATTTTTGTCTCACGCAAAGGCGCTAGACACAAAGGAAGCTTCCCGAACAGCTTTTTTCCTAAAAATCCTTACTGTTTTTTCGAAACGGACGATATTAGAAACGTGAAAGAGCAAATAGACCGCAAAATTGTCGAACTTCGCCGCCACCTGATTTCTCTGAAACAGAGCTATCCTATCGTAGGATTGAAAGGAGGCACGGAAACGGAAGATATGGATTCGGACGAGATCCGAGCGCTTCATATCGTGGCTAAAGATTTGGTTCCGGTCACGGTCAAGATCGGCGGGCCAGAAGCCAGAACCGATATCCGTATGCTTGTAAAAGAAGAGATCGAGGGAATTTCCGCACCTATGATCGAATCTTCTTATGCTCTCAAAAATTTTATTTCTACTCTTAAAAGTATGCTTAGCCCTGTGACTTTCTCCAAGGTTACTAAAGCAATTAACCTGGAAACTATCACAGGTTATAAAAATTTGTTGGAGATCGCGGACTCCAGTGCATTCGATGATTTGGACCAGGTGACTGCTGCAAGATCGGATCTTTCTGCCTCTATGGGAATGATCCCGGATGATAAAGAAGTAATGAAAGTCACTCGTACTATCATTGCAATCTCCAAAGACAGAGGTAAAAAAACTTCTGTGGGCGGAACGATCACTAAACAAAATTTCAGAAAGATCGCTGAAGAGATACGTCCAGATAAGATCAATTCCAGACATGTTTGTGTGGATGCTATGAAATCTTTGGAAAAATTTCCGGAAGAAATAGCAGAAGTTATGCTCCAATTCGAGATCGAATTGTACGATTTATTCTCTCTATTAAAACCTGAAAAGGCCTACGGTTATAAGAATAGAATGGAAACCAATCGGGAAAGGATCGGATCCAGAAAGGTTCTCTATTCCATTCGGTAAACAATGGCCAAAGATACAAGAGACCTAATCCTAAGAACTTCCCTCAAATTATTTTCAGAACAAGGGTATCATGGCTCTACAATGAGGCAAATTGCTCAGAGAGCCGGTTTGTCTTTGGGTCTTGCTTATCGCTATTTCGAATCTAAAGAATCTATTTTAGAAGGGATAATCGAGTCCCATGATAAGATCCTAAAAAAATATCTTCCGGAAAAATTGAATACTACGGAGAATAGAGCGGAGCTGATCCAATTCTTAGGTGGACAGATCATTAAACTGGTAAAGGAGAATGAAGAATATCTCCGTTTATATTGGAGTCTCATGCTCCAACCAAAGATCCATAGATTAAAAAAACGAAATATTCATTTGGTGAATCTGATCTTTTACGAAAATTCTAAAAAGATCATCTTGGCTCTAAAACCGAATTACACAGAGTTTGAAGTAAAAAATCTTACTTCTGCGATCATTGGTTATATGATCAATCATTTGACCAATAAGAGAGAGTTCACTCTGGAAGATTTCCGCGCGTATATAGTTTACGCATTGGAGAATACCTAAGGCTGAAAAGGCTCTCGGAAGAAACTCGTATTAGGACAATAAGATGATACGTTTTCTTTCCTTCCCCACTCCAAAAGAAAAAAACTCAGTTTCCAAAGCTGTAACGCGAAAAACGGATCCAGCATTCCTGAAAAATTTCTCCCTGAAAAAAACTCTGAATAAAGAAAAAGTTTGGATAGATGTGGAAAATCCAACCTCTGATGATCTTTTCTTTTTATCTAAAAACTGCGGTTTCCATGATCTTGCAATAGAAGACTGCGTGAACAGAAACCAAAGGCCTAAGTTTGAAGACTATGAAGATCATGCATTCATCGTTCTTCATAGTTTCAGATCGGAAGGAGAGCAGTCTTTTTCTGCAACCGAGACACATGTATTTTTTAATCGTAAGTTTATCGTTTCAGTCCATGAGTATAAGGAGCCTTTGATAGATTCACTTTGGAATCGAACTCTTAATGAACAAAATTTTGCTTCTAAGGGAACAGACCATGTTCTTTATCTTTTATTCGATCTTTTAGTGGATTCAAATTTTCCGATCTTAGACCAGATCTCGGAACAGATCACAGATCTGGAAAATCAGATCTTAATCAGTGAAATAGAGCCCGACTTCATTACAAATATATTATATGTAAAAAGAAATTTGGTCAGAATGAGGAGAGTCCTTTCTCCCCAAAGAGAAGTTCTGAATCTGATCATGAGACATGAGGACAAATTCCTTTCAGAAAGGGTACGTTTCTATTTTAGGGACGTATACGATCATTTGAGTAGACTTGTAGAAACCATCGATATGGATAGGGACCTAATCGGAAACTCGATGGATGCATATTTCTCGATCCTTTCCCAGAAGACAAACGATATCATCAAACGATTAACCTTGGTTTCGATGATCTTTATGCCCCTCACCTTTTTAACCGGATTTTTCGGGATGAATTTTGCCGACCTTCCTTACGGGAACAAACTGATCCTAAGCGCCTCCCTTGCCACGATGCTTGCCATTCCAGGAAGCATGATTTTATATTTTAAATATAAAAATTGGTTCAAAGATTAGTCCAAGTCTTATGGACAAAAAAATTGCAATCGTTACAGGCGCGAGCCGAGGCATAGGCGAAGAAGTTTCCAAACAACTTTCCAAATCAGGGACCCACATTATCTGCGCTTCCCGCAAAAAAGAAGATTCCGAAAAAACTGCATCCTCCATCCGAAAATTAGGCGGCTCCGCAGAAGCCTTCGCATTAGATGTTTCCGATCCCGATTCTATCGATATGTTTTTGGAGGAAATTCTCTCTAAATACCCTAAGATCGATATACTTGTGAATAACGCAGGTGTGTATCTGGACAGCGGTTCTATCGAGAGCACCACATTAGAAATGTTGCAAGGAACCTTGGATACAAATCTGATAGGACCTTTTCTTCTTTCCCAAAAGATATTAGGCGTAATGAAGAAGAATGGTTACGGAAGGATCGTAAATGTTAGCTCAGGTATGGGGCAACTTTATGATATGAGTTCAGGCTATGCCGCATATCGCATTTCGAAAACTGCTTTGAACGCTCTAACTAGGATACTTCATTCCGAATCTTCAGGCAATGATATTAAAGTGAATTCGGTTTGCCCAGGTTGGGTGAGAACAGATATGGGCGGCAAGTCGGCAACTCGTTCCGTGGAGCATGGAGCTGAAACAATTATTTGGGCAGCTCAATTGGATAAGAACGGTCCGAGTGGGATTTTTCTGAGAGATAAGAAAGAGATTCCTTGGTAGAAGTTCCACATGTTGGAATTCCAACATGATTTTGTAGTGGGGGATTTTGTTGACGAAGGAATGATTTTGTGATATTTCGTGTAAGCGCTCTCCCACGGGCCACTCCCCCCAATCCCAATGCAGGGCGGGGGCGGTTTTACTTACGATGTAGGAACTCCTACATAAAGCTGAAAACCTCTGAGACTCCGCGCCTCTGTGTGAAAAACCTGTGCTGCGGTAGGGATACGCAGGGGAAGTCCGAAGGACCGAAGCCCGTAGTAGCCCGGTCCGAGCGAAGCGAGGAACCGCCCACTCACTTTCCGAAAAGCCCTTTCACTCCTTCTACGAATTCTCTTCCGACAGGTAGATTCGTCTCATCCTCATCTTTCAGATAAATTGTATACGCGCCGCCCGCTTGCGATTTTGCAGCGGAGACAAGATTACGATTCACCATATGTTTCCTGTGGATCCGTAAAAAATCAGTCTTAGGCAATTCTTTTTCCAGGTCGCCAAGAAGTTTAGCCGTTTCATAATCTCCGTCCTTGGTATGAAGAACAGAACGTTTTCCGTTCGCGGTGAGATAATATAGATCCGCATATAAAACCCGATGGATCAAACCTCCATCACGGAAAACGAATACAGGATCAGGCTCGCCACTTGCTCTTGCATTAGAAATCGATTTTAACTGCAGATGATGAAGTGCCCTTTCCATACATGCGGAAAATCTTTCCTTAGTGTATGGCTTCAACAGATAATCACAAGCACCCACTTCAAATGCCTTAAGTGTATGCTCCCTATAAGCAGTGGTGAATACCAATACTGGAAGGTTCTCACCTATTTCTTCTAAAACTTGTAGACCTGTTTTTTCAGGAAGATTGATATCCAAGAATACCAAATCGAATTTTTCTTTTTTGAGAAGGTCAATTGCCTGAGATCCTGTTCTTGCGATCCCGCCCACTTCAAATTGGGGCCAACTTTCCAAAAATTTGCGGAGAAGGTCCCGGGCAGGGACCTCATCCTCTATCACTAAAACCTTATATAGCACGCTATTCATCTTGATGCGAATTCCAATCTTAATGTGGTGATTCCAAATTTATCTTTTTCTAATTTGAGTTCCGCTTCTCCGAAATTATACTCTAACCTGGATTTTATATTATTTAAGGTACGAGAGAATTCGGACTTTTTATATTCAGGTAACAAGTGATGTTCTTGTTTTTCGTTCCCATTATTTTTGATCTCTATTTTTATTCTTCCAAAACTTTCGGAAGCGCTAATCTCTAAAATCCCTGCCTCGGAACGATTTTCCAATCCATGTTTAAAACTATTTTCGACTAATGGTTGTAAGGTTAGAGGTGGTATCCGAAGTCTAGAAAAGTCCCCTACTTTTTTGATCTTAATCGTCAAAGAATCCGAAAATCGTATTCTCTGCAATTCCAGATAGTTTACCGTAAAGTCCCATTCTTCCGAGAATGGGATTGTTTTTTCAAAAATCCGATCCGATAAAAATCGATACGTTTCTGAAAGTAAAATTAAGGCGTTATCCGCTTTCTGAGGATCCGTTACAAGTAAGGAATGTATTGTATTCAAAGTATTAAACAGATAATGAGGATCCATCCGATTCTGAAAGGTCCTGTACTGGATATCTTTCAGCTCACTTTCCATCTTCTTCCTTCTTTCTATCAGGATCTGCATGGATTTTTCCAAAAAGGAAATGAAAAGTGCCAGTATTAAACTGCTTAATAGAATATTATAAGATCCTCCGTGTGGCCTTTCGACTCCTTCCCCTGCTAATAATAATACATGAATGATTCCGCCTGACGCGACTCCTAAGACGGAAGCGATTGCAGAAGCGACTACCAGGAAAGCGCCGGTGAAAAATGCACCTCTGTTCATCCGATTCAGGAATTCCACTGAAAATTCCACTATAGAGCATACACAATGTGTGGTCACCTGGGTGGCCAAGAACACCTTCCAGAAAGGCGCCTTGGAATTATGAGCGACTAACAACGAATTCATTGTGCCGATGACCGTGTTAATGGTTAACCAGAATAATATCTTAAAAGTGCGCATAGAAAGAATGGTCGAAAAATTTTTTCCGGTTCCGACTCCAGTGATCCTGTATTCTTTTAACCCGTCGATTCCCTTTTTACAATCTTATTCCAGGGAAAGTATCGTTTATTCCAATCGAATAGAAACTACAGAAATCGGATCGACCCGCTTGTTAAATACAAAGTCTGGTAGACAAGAGAGTCAGGATAGGTTTATCTAAACGAAATTTTTTCTTTACGACTTTTGTCGGTAAGTAATCGAGGGGGACCTCTTTGAAGAAGACATCTATTCGAAAACTGATCACTGCAGCATGTTTTATTATGGGATCCGTACATCTATCCGCAGAGGAAATAGTTACAACTAAGAAAGACGAACCGGATGGTTTTTACGGTTTGAAGATTGGTGGTATTCTCTCCCCTTCTTATAACCAGAGAATGAGAGATGGAGGTTCCGGTCTTGCTAACGCATATCAGAATGAAGAACCTGGCTTCTCCACTCCTTGGACCCTTTTAACCATTAATAAGGAATTTAAGGAAACAGGGGTTAACCTGGAACTATGGGGAGAATTATTACGTTCTGCGCAAGTAAGTGCGGATACAAGAATGGATGGAGGAGCTAAATCGAATCCATATATTTTAGGGATTAGAAGAGCACTTATTCGCAAAACTTGGGAAACTGGACTCGGCGAATATTCACTAACGTTCGGAATGCAGGAACTCCCACATACATACACCCAATGGAAAAATTATTGGAGATGGAGATATGTGGATAAAGGACCTCTGGAAAGTTTAGGATTTGCGCCTGCTCCCGCAGATATCGGATTAGGTGGAACCGGAAAATGGGACACTTTATCCGCTCAAGTTATTCTTTCCAACGGAGAAGGATACAGACAGACCCAAAACACAGACTCAACCGGTTTCGACCTTTCTTCCAGACTTTCTTATGAACCCAAGATTGGTGATGAGAATAGGATTGGTCTTCATTTCTTTTACAGATCCTCGAATTTAACAGGTTCCACTTCTTCCGATTGTAAGGAAGGAACAGCATGTCTTGCCTCGGATAATAATCCTTCTACCAACCTTAGAAAAGATGTTCGTTCCTTAGAAAGTGACTCTTATGCGGTAGAAGCTAATTTTGATCGTAAAAAAATTCTTAACTTCGGACTTGGATATGTGTTCAGAAAACAAAAAGGCGGAGAAGTCAGAGATGTTTCCAAACCATTCGGAGCAATAACTCCCGGTTTGGATTCCACGGGAACTGCCGCTTACGCCTGGTTGTCATTAGGATGGGGAGATTTCCGGATCGTAGGTAGATTAGAAGGAGGGAGCGGAAGAGATGGAATGCTTGCCGCAAACAGAACTCAGATCAACCAAATCGTGCCTGGAAGTCCAGAATCGGACTATTGGAATATACAAACCAATAGTATTGGACCTCTGGTGAATTCTTCCGGTTATTCTGTTCGTTCTTCATTCAGGAGAGGTTCCGTATTCGCAGAATGGAATATTACGGATTCTTTACGTGTTTCTATCGGATACACAGAGTCCAGAAACAGGGACAAGGACGGAGACAGAGAACAATCTTATGTGGACGGGTCAGGAAACGAAAGGACCAAAGCGGAGTATTTACAACAATTCCAAGGCGGTGCGAATAACGGGATCGTATCCTACGGCCGTCTGAACAAAGAGTTAACTCTTTGGACCACCATCGAATTTTAAGGAGATATTTATGAAACTAAGAGTGTGGATGATCTTAAGCTTAGTGCTTTCCATCGGTTCTTTGGTTTTAGTGAGCCAAGAAAATAAGGAGAAGGACGCAAGAGTTTCCTTCCTGATCGGAAAAGTACAATTACAAAAAGGCGGCAAGGGAAGTTGGAACATTTTAAAACAAGGGGACCTAGTTTCGGAAGGAGATATAGTTTCTACAGGAAACGCTTCTAAAACTACCCTACTCTATAAGGGTTCCGAATTCAAAGTCCTTCCAAATACAAAACTAAAAATTTCCAGTCTATACAACGAATCCAAAGATGGTAAACTGGAAGTACAAAGTGGATTTGCTTGGTTCCAACTAGTAAATCTAAAAGGTAAAAAATTAGAAGTGAGCACTCCTACTACCACTGCTGGAGTAAGAGGAACTGCATTTTCCGCATTCCATGACCATAAAACCAAGGATTCTTCCTTCTGCACTTGTGAAGGTAAGGTATTGATGAATGGAACAGGAGATCCAAAAGACGGAACCATGCAGGAAAAAGGAAATGGTGGCTATTATCCTGGTAGCGGAGAAGAACCTAAAAGAAGTTCTTACGAGGGGATTATAGTAAAATTCAAATCTCTTCCTCCATTCAAGGACCTGATGAAAAAGAATATTTCCTTAAAGAACTGCCTATCCTGCCATACACCTCAAGGTTGGACTCCGGAAGATTCCGTTCCAAGTGATGAGACTTACGGCGGAGGAAAAATGTAAATCTTTTAGAACAATTTTGGAATGTATAAGAGGCTCAGGAAACTGAGCCTCTTTTTTTATCCTAAGGGCAGGTGATCGCATTTCCAGGATTTGAAGCAAATGCTCCTTGGAACTGAAGTCCACCAAACAGATACGGATAAGCTTCCGAATTTGGGATAGGTATAGTTACCAATCTCAACTTATCCGTAGTGGATTGCAGATTACATTTATTTCCAGAGCTTGTATTCGTAATCGCATCCAAAGTTAAAGAACTAGGTAGAGGCACTTGTCTCAATACGTTATTTACCAAAGGAACGATCAAGGAACGGATCAAAGGATCAACCACTTGGAAAATTCCCTTAGGGTCCAGACCAAAAGGATTAAATGTAGGCCCTTCCAAAATGTCCATTGTATAAGACATGCTGGCCTCATCCTTACGGATTACAAGACTCATTGCATTCAAATTATTATATTGAGGTTTTCCCGTAGGATCCGGATTCACAAAAGGAATAAAATTGAAAGACCCATCCCCTTTTATACTCACTCTCACTGTATTCAACAGATAACGACAACTATTTGCAGCGTTATCTGCCGCAGCTGCGCTACAAGGCACAGAACTTCCGTTGCCAACATCGGTTCCAGGAAGTCTTCTTCCATATATTCTTAATTCTAAATCCGTAAAGTTCACAACCAAGGTAGGAAGAGAACTTGTACCCCCGAATTTGAACTCACCATTCGGAGCATGTATAGCATAGACATCTATGTCCACATCATCCATTGCACTTACATTCGGAACAAATTTGGTTGGGTCGCTCGGTTTTAATCCAACCAAAGGTCTACCTGGCGATAAGATATTCAGCAAAGTCCCAACTTTCACCAATTCTTGAGTTAACTCAAAAAGAGGATCTGAGCCTGCATACTGCTTGATCTGATTTATAAATTGTTTATTGATCCTTAAATTTAAGGCTCCATTTTGCCAGAGGCTATAAGCTGCTTGAGTTACAGTATCCGCATTCAAAGTAAGAAGTAAGCCAGGATTTGCATTACTTCTGGAGAATGGATATGTTTTTGTCATAGCTGATCCTGTCGGAATTGGACGAGTGCTTACAAAACCGGTAGCTAATTGATGTCCATGATAATTCGGATCCGTATTTGCAAGAGGTGTTTTTGCCACCAAAGATACACTTGCAGAAGTTAAAATCCCTTTGTTCGTACCATCCGATTTAACGATCGCATCATTTTGCGCCATCAATCTAAGAGATAAAGGGAAATTATTCAAGGGTGCTGGCAAATAATCAGGCAAAGTAACATCCAAACCTGGATTATTCAAAGAAACTAATACAGCATTCATTGCCTCCACTGATACCCTTTCCACGATATCTCTCAGCATTGATTGTGTTATATATGGTGTCGCCTGAGGAACCGCGTTATTCGCCACACTTTCAGTAATAGGAGAAAGCCATGAACCTAATGTGTCCGTAGCAGCGAGTAAATTTACTCCGGCTACATTTAGATTATTGGTCCATTCAGAAACATAGAAGTTCCCGTTTATCCCGTCCGTAGGTGTATATGGAGTTTTGATAGTAACTGCAATCTTACCTGCAGTATCGAAGCTTGCATTTGCTTTCGCTCTCGCCAAACGAGAAGTATATGGCGAGTTCGGATTTAAAGTAGCCGTTGTAGAGAATCCATATGTATCGTCATTTCCTAACAAACAAGCAAGACCAGTACAATCATGAGAATATCCGATAGTAGTGATATCAATCACGGATCTTTTTCCGTTTAGGTCTACACCCATTACGCCATCCGCTTGGACATAAATTGAATCTGTAATATTCGTAGTATTATCAGGAGCTAAAGGAGGAACTACCACATTATTGATATAAACATCCAACCACATAGGAAGGTTTCCGAGAAAGCTTGCAGTAATATTGAATGCACCGGTATTTCCTGCGATCCCACAATATCCGTTCCCGAATTGACCTGCCATATCCCCGTAAGTCTTCACATAGTTCACAGAAATAGGGAAATCGTTGGCAGTGATAGACCAAAAATCTATACATCTTCTATCTGAAAAATTCCCATTCCCGTCGGGATCTCTAAGAGGAGCGACATCAGTAGTCTTTGGAGATCCGGAGAAATCGTTAAAAGTTTTATTTGTGATCTTAAAATCCGCATGAGCAAATCTTTGTAGAATATTGGAAAATAACTTTAAAGTTTGTGCTTCATCAAAAACAGCCGCAGACGCATTGGAGATTAAAGCATAAGGAGTAGAATTTACTTTTCCATAATTGAATCCGAATGATCTACGGAAGGTTTTCCCATCGGCAGTAGAGATAAGGAATTCGTAAGCGTTCCCACCTTGGAAAGGTTTTAGTCCTAGTTTTGCTCCAGAAAAAGCATTCAAGTTCAATGAAGAAGCTAAAGGTGCTGTCATATCGCAAGGAGAAGCTGCACAAATTATATGTTCCGCAGTGGAACCCATATGTTTTAATTTAATAGTTTGGATTTGGTTTGGATTACTAGGATTGGAGAAACTAGCAGTCAGGTTCATAGAAATTGTACCAGGAGTTGCATCCAAGTAAGTCAGATCCTTTTGTGAATTCGCCGGCCCTACCCCAGTACCATTTAAGGACATCGTAATATAATAATCCGGCTCGGTAATGAAGCTGACCGTATAAGGTTGCAAACTTCCACCTTCCAAACCTTTCGAAGCAGAGGTCAAAGTAAGCTTGTAAGTAGTATTTGCTTTTAATTCCCGATAAGGATCGAATACTAATCTTCCACCGGATTTCCAATAGAAAGTTCCTCCCTTTTCAGTAGGAGGTCCAGGTAGAAGGGTCCCGTTATCTTCCGTAAATACAAAGTCAGCCTTTACCGTGCTTGAAACCATCGGTTCGGAGAAAACGATCTCTAAACTTTTATAACGATCTACCTGGGTGAGACTAGCTAAATTAAGAAGGACCTGAGGACCTGCAGTCCCGAAATCAACAGGCAATGTAGCAGGTGTATCCGTTTCAGTATAATTAATATTATTGGAAGTCCCGGGGATAGAACCTCCATCATCGATAGGTATCCCAATAGAACTAAGGAAGGAATCGAGCATTCCACCCCCTTTTTCGGAATCCTTACATCCCAAAAACATAAGGGGGAGCGTCAGACAGGTTATAACAACCGTCCGTTTAATAAAAATTCTATCTCTTTCACCCAATCCGGTAACCATTTTTTTTCTCCAGTCTTCAATCGCATGATTTCTTTCGAATTCGGCCGGAATCGGCACCCGTCAGTGCCTATCCAACCTCGGACTGGACCTTCTTCTTTCGAAAAACCGGCCCGGCCCTTAAGAGTTTATTTTCAATTTTGGAGAAAACTCTTTGGTTAGGAATTTATTCTATTTTTATAATATTATATTTCTATACTCTACCCTATTCTATTCCTATCTATACAACTTATTAAGGACATTGCACCACGGTTCCAGGATTTGTAGCAGCAGCTCCTTGGAACTGAAGACCTCCGAATAGATACGGATAAGGTTCCGTATTCGGGATCGGGATAGTGATCAATTTCAATTTATCAGTAGTAGACTGAAGATTACATACCGCACCCGAAGAAAAATTCGTAATAGCCGAAACGTTCAGAGATTTAGGCAAAGGCACTTGGCGTAATACGTTATTCACTAAAGGAATGATCAATGAACGGATCAATGGATCTACTACTTGAAAAATTCCCTTAGGATCCAGACCGAATGGGTTCACAGAATTTCCTTCAAGAATATCCAGAGTATAGGCCATACTATTCTCGTCTTTTTTGATCACAAGACTCATCGCGTTCAAATTATTATACTGTGGTTTTCCGGTAGGATCCGGATTCACAAATGGAATAAAATTGAAAGACCCATCCCCTTTGATACTTACACGCACCGTATTCAGAAGATAACGACAACTGTTTGCGGCATTATCCGCTGCCGCAGAAGAGCAGGTTATCGAACTTAAGGTAGGATACCCGATCTGAGTTCCGTTCGGTCTTCTTCCATAAATTCTTAATTCCAAATCCGTAAAGTTCACCACTAATGCAGGAATTGAATTCGCTCCGCCAAACTTAAACTCACCGTTAGGAGCATGGATCGCATATACATCAATATCCACATCATCCGACTGTTTTACATTTTGGATTAACTTACTAGAATCGCTTGGATTCAAACCTACTAAAGTGGATCTACCTGGAGCCAAAATATTCAGAAGAGTTCCGACTTTTACCAACTCTTGGGTCAACTGGAATAGAGGATCGGAACCCGCATATGCTGTGATCGAATCTATAAAAGGTTTATTGATCCTTAAATTTAATGCACCGTTTTGCCAGAGGCTATAAGCGGCCTGAGTAACAGTATCTGCAGTCAGGGTCAAAAGAAGTCCAGGGTTCGTGGAACTTTTAGAGAATGGGAAAGTTTTGGTCAAAGCATCTGCATTAGGAACAGGGCGAGTGCTCACAAAACCAGAAGCCAATTGGTGTCCGTGATAATTCGGATCCGTATTTATGAGTGGATTCTTGGCTACCAAAGCAACAGAAGCAGAACCAACTAATCCTTTATTCGCTCCAGAAACTGTAGGAGCTACATCCGTTTGGAATTTCAATTTTAAGGAAAGAGGGAAACTTTGGAGAGGTGTCGGAAGATAATCCGGTAAGATAACATCCAAACCAGGGTTCGCCAAAGAAGTCACAACTGCATTCAACGCGTTAGGCGCAACCTTTTGGATCACGTCTTTTAGCATGGATTGAGTGATTGCAGGTTTAAGAGCAGGAACCATTCCGTTCGCAATAGAAGCAGTCACGGAAGATAAAAGGTCCGCTGCCCAGGAAGTAGAATCCACATAGTCGACGGAATCCAGATCTCCTGCATTGTTTTTTACACGTAAATGGTCGGACCATTCTTTTGTATAAAAATTATCGGCAGTGGTATTTGCAGGTAGGGCTGCTATTGTTAATGGAGTTTTAATTGCAATATTAAATTCCCCATTCGAATCCACGATAGTATTCGTATTTGCTACTGCGGCACGAGGACTTGCGGTCTCATTTAAATTCACTTCTGCGATAGTAGTGAAATAGAACTTACTACCGGAGCCTACAAGTCCTATACCGATAGCATTCCTGTTTCTTGCGATGATAGCAAGATTGATGATCGCCTTACGACCGTTAATATTCACTTTCAGGTTATTATTTGCAGGAACACTTAAACCTGCAGTGATCGTAGGATCAGCTCCAGTCATAGCAGGGATATTAACCCCAGTAATATAAACGTCCATATCGAAGTCGGAACAACCTAAGAAACATCCATTACCTACGAATGCTCCGGGATTTGCACCTGCTGCTCCGCAATATCCGTCTCCATTATCAGGGTCTGTAGAATCACCGAAACTACGGATAAAATTGATCTCTGAATGATAATCGATACAATGGCTAGTTCTTTTCCCGGTACTCTTCGGATTATTCGAAAAATCTGAAAAAGATTTATTAACGATCTTATAATCGTTTTTAGCGAATCTCTCTAAAATTTGGCCGAACAATTTTAACGCCTGGGTCTCATCCACAATCACTGCCGCACCATTCGTGATTAAAGCATATGGAGAAGTATTTACTTTTCCATAATTGAATCCGAATGATCTACGGAATACTTTACCGTTAGCAGTAGTGATCTCAAAGATATAAGCATTTCCACCTTGGAAAGGTTTTAAGCCCACTTTTGCTCCGGAGAAGGTATTCAGATTTAAAGAAGAAGCAAGAGGAACGGTCATATCGCAAGGAGGAGCGGCACAGATCACATGCTCCGCGGTAGAGCTTAAATGTTTCAGTTTGATCGTCTGGATGGCATTCGTACCGCTGATCGGAGAAGAAAAACTTGCGTTCAAGTTCATCGCGATTGTTCCAGGAGCAGCGTCTGTATAGGTTAAGTCCTTAGAAGAATTTGCAGGACCAACTGCTGTTCCGTTTAACGTAGCACCGATCAGATAATCGGGCTCGGTAGTAAATTCTATTGTATAAGGTTGAAGATTTCCACCTTCTAAACCTTGAGAAGCACTAGTCAAAGTTAGCTGATACGTAGTATTCGGCTTCAACTCTTTGTAAGGGTCAAAGATCAATCTACCGCCAGATTTCCAATAAAAGGATCCGCCCTTTTCAGCAGCAGGCCCCGGCAATAAGGTTCCGGTTTTTTCCTTCAGAACAAAATCACCATTCACTGTAGATTGAGTCATAGGCTCAGAGAAAACAATCTCCAGACTTTTATAACGATCTACTTGGTCGGTAGAAGATAAATTTAATAATGCTTGGGGCCCGGCAGTTCCAAAATCCACAGGAAGAGTCGCAGGTTCATCGGTGTCTTTATATGGAGTTAAAGACGCACTAGTAGGAAGGCTTCCTCCGGAATCAGTAGCGATCCCGAGGCTTGCAAAGATTGAATCAGAAAGGCTCGCTTGTTTTTCTGCCCCGCATCCAATAGATACGAATAGCACAGCGAAACTGATAAGTAAAAATCCTTTGAATGTTTGCATCTTCATTTGTGTCGGTAGTCCCGTTATATATCTATTTTTCATCTTAGTGAGAATATCGCATTCATATCGTCCCAGTACGTCGACGTGGGCTGTCCATTATTCCAATTGTCATAGAAGAAGGCGTCTGATCCGGAGAAACGACGACCTCTTTCATAAATATCACCGAACAATCCGATCAATGTCCCCGCAGAATAAAGGAATGCCCTGTTATCCATAAGAGAAGTTTGGATCATATCGGATCTCAGAAGTACTTTAGTATTTTCGAATAGTTCCTCTACAGTGTATTGAGAAGACATGTTCGCATTCTTCTCTAAGAAACTGAAGAAGCTTCCAGGTTTACCTAATTGATAACCTGTTGCGTATAAGTTCCTTCCATAAGGAGCCATAGAATCCAAAACAGGAGGAAGACTTGTGGTCAAAATATCGGAAAGAGTATAAGTTCTTGTATCCAGAGCAGTGTTATTCGGGTCAGTATCATCTCCCACATAGAAGAGAGAAGAAATTAGATCCAAAGTATTTGTAATTTCACTCGCTGTGAGTTGGATATCCAACAGGAGATCCAATAAGAAATCCAAAGATTTCACTAAAGACCATCCGGAAGATCTGGAAACGTAATCACGGATCCTTCTGACCAGATCATCTACTTTTACCCAGGTTGGGGCATATAGATCATTTCGAGGGCGATCATCGTATTTATCTGCTATACGATAAACTAACCAATCAATCCCTTCATCGATAGCGAATTGGTTCGGACAGTTTGTTTGGAAATTCGCTTCTCCACCACAATCTGACCAAAGTTTTGTTTGGCCCAAGATGCCGGATAGACCATCCATCACCTTTCCCAGAGCATCTGCCTTTGCAGGATCTCCAAGATTTGTGGTGAACTTGATGAGTCCGGAAAGAATATCAGTTTTACTTAATAGATCCAAAGGACCGTCGGTCATACGGTTGCGATCAGTGCTTGTTGGTGTAGATGTACCTTCTATCAAAACACTGAGAAGACTTCTGTAATTTTTAGAAGCTTTGTATTCAACAGGAGTAGCTGCGGGATTTCTCAATCCTGAGGCAATTCCTACAGTTCGAATTTGAATAAAGCTCGGTTTTGCAGGAAGATTGTCTCCCAATCTTGCAGTTTCATCCTGGCCAAAAAAAACATATGGTCGTGAAAAGATTTCAGCAAGTCCTGTAAAAAGTTTATAAGGATTTTTTCCTGCAGTTCTATTCGCAGGGATTTTAGCATCATCACCCAATGCTTTAGCCAATGCGACTATGAAAGGAGTTAAACGATTTCTTTTATTCCAGTTAGTATTTACTTGAGAAGGAGGAGTATCTGTCGTCCCCAAGAAACCAAGCTGCTTGATCACACCCGCATTTTGAGATATTACGGGAGGAATCATTCCATACACAGTAGCTGGATCTGGAATTAAAAGAGGGAACAAAGCAGAATATACTGCAGTAACTTGGAAACCTTCGTTACCTGCTAGACCGTAACCCCATCCTTCCACCAAGAAAGCCGAATCAGCAGGTTCATTGGATAGATCCTGAAGATTCGTATCTTGAACTACCCAAGGTCCCGCTTGAGTATTTGAATCAAAAGACTTAAGTGGAGTTCCCTTCTTCTTCCAAAACCCATTGAAGTTTGTGCAATCATCTTTTAACGGACCACAATTCGGGCTTAGGTTCATCATTCCCATGATCCCATTTCCGATCGCTGTGATAAATAATGCTTCTTGGTAAGTAACTGTAGCAGCTAACTTAGCCCTAACAGGAAGAACTGCTACGAATCTTTTTTCGTATAGTAGCCACTGTAAATTTTTATAGAACGCTTCTTCTGCACTTGCTACTAAGACTGGAGCAGGAACTGTTTCGGTTAGAGAATAGAATCCTTTATTAGTTAATACGGCAGAAGCGGCAGTTTGATCCACTCCCCCAAGATAAATTCTTCTTTCTCCGCCCGTTCCCGGATCAATTTGAATATAATATTTGGAAGTATTCCAACTAGGCTGGTATTGTAAGAGATTTCCGTTCGGCGCAATAGGTTGCCCGCCACCATCAGTTTGGCTATAATAAGGACCATATCCTTCTAAGGTAACTTTAACGATCCAATCCAACATCCATGGAACTGTCTTATTATAAAGTTTGTCAAATTGGGATTCGTTCATTACAGCGCCACCTGTAGAAGTATCCGTAATCGGAAGAGTCTCTCCTCTGGAAGCGGCTTCTAAAATAGATAGAACCCTAGTATTGAAACCTATTCTGTATACCGATCCGTCTCTAAATACCTTCGAACTTGTGCGGCTTAATTCAGTAATATTCTTAAAATTGAATGAATCACCGGTTCCAATCGCTGACCCCATACTAAACATTGCATCACCTAAGGTCAGCTCACCACCGGTTGTTACTGGGCCGGTATCAGTTAATGCATTATTAACAACTTGAGTTGTGCTGCTATTTCCGGAATCAACCGGATTCCATCTATAACCGTAATTATCTGCAAGTGTAAGAACAATGAATAGTGTCTCAAGAGATGAAAGAGGGCGACTTTCCACATCCGTCTGGCGATTTCGTCCGTCACCATCTAATTGCAGAAGATCTTTGAATGTCTGGCTGGAACCGGAAGAATTACGCATAAAGTCGAGTAAGTATGCATTCTTAGCGGTCTCTTTCAGAACGTTTACAGTTACATCTCCCTGAGCAAAAATTAATCCCTTAATCGTTACGAACAAATCTCGTAACATCGTTCTCAATTCAGCAGGTTTTAAAGTACCACCTGGATTATTATAAGCCGCGTTCGTCGAATATTCGTTAGCAGTTGGCTCTGCAGGAGAAGTAGTATTTACGGTGAAGAAGTTCTCAGCGTTTATTATAAAATTCTTAAATGAGGTTTGAGGAGTCATCTGGTCCGCGAACCCGGCAGCCTTATACATCATCTCGCCGAAATCATAAACGAGAGAAATAAATCCTTCTTTTAAAGAACGATCCGTAAGGAGAGAAGGAGCAAAAAATCCTCCTAATAGATTCTCCACTCCCGTGCGGAATGTGGTATTTTTGCGTAATCCTTTATAAAGAAAATCTTCTATATCATGAAGATTGTCCACAGTGTCCGGATCTACAAGAAGATCAGCGGTATCGTGTATGGAGGTCGCGACTTGATTCGCAGTTTTAGTATTATATTCTATTAAAAGTTGATTCGCGCCAAGAGGCATGAGATTGCGAACCACAGGTTTATTATAATGACGTATCTTTTCAAAAACCGGCTGGATAGAAGAATATGCGGCAGGATTCGAAGTTTGCATCTTTTCGATCATGTCCGCAAGACCCAAAGAAAGAGTTTGAACACTAGTTCTACTCTGCAACATTGCGGATTCTAATGCGCGAATTGTACCTAAATTATCTGTTCTTGGCGCTTGGGAGAGCGCATCACCCAAGGCGTCATTGAAGCCAACCGGGTCCATATTGGTAAAAAAACTCTTCACCACCGGATAAGGATTCAAAAAACTGAATAAAGAAACACCTTGGTAGTCGTCGGTATTATCTGAGAATTGAGAAATTCCGTTCTTGTCCGTTCCCGCATGAGAGCAAGCCCCGGATAATGAGAATATAAGAGAAATGAAAATTATATTTTTCTTAAAATCAAGAAGGCGAAATTTTCCCCTGGTGATTTCTCCTATTGGCAGCATCTTCATCCCTTAAACCTCTCTGGGTCCATGTTCGCTTTTTTGAACAATTGTTATTTTTTAGAACCAGAACGGCTTCTATTTATACCGTGGTTCCAAAAAACCTTCAATCTTTTTTTATATCAATTGTTCGAATCGTGTATCGATCGCTATACTGGTACATACTATAACGGTATAGACAAGGACTTTTTTCACTATAATTGATGATTTTTGGGATAACGTACGTTATTTTTAACTGTCTTATACGTCTCTTATTTTCTCAGAATTCCACTTAAAATCATGTTCTAAAGCATGATTTAATCTAGGTTTCGAATGAACGCACGTTAATTTTTTGGAAAGTTTTTATTGACAATACCTGATTTCAGAAACCAGGAAAAATAAAAAAGGCCGAGAAATTCCCGGCCTTTTCTTTATTACATTTTGAATATGTAAACTATGCTGTTGCCGCTTTCTTTTTATAGATAGCGTAACCGATCGCAGCAAGTCCCAATATCAACCAAATATACCAGAACTTCACAAGAAGAATGGTAACAGCAGTAATCACAAATGCCACTACTCCGAAAACGATAGAAAGTGCAGCTTTTCCTAATTCTCCCACAAGTGGAACAAAACTTAAAAGAGAAAGTAATGGTCCTGCCAGAAGATTAAAACTTACCCACATCGCGATAAAACAACCTAGCCTCATCAGCCATTTTTTAGTATTATCATCGCTTTGGATGTCCTTCATAGTGGTTTGGAAATCACCCACGGATGCATTTAAAAATTTATTACCTTCTTCACTGGTAAATTGACCGATTGAGTTTCCGCTCACGGCTCCCACAAAAGTCATACTTTCATCCGGAATCGGAACTAAGGATACACTGATCCTTTCACAACCATCACTTTGGTCGCTCGCACATTTTTGAGATAAGTAGATATGATCTCCTTCAGCAATTCCTTTGGTTAACTCCGCTGATTCGGGATGAATAGAAGGCACAGCAGAAGTAAGATCTACTTTGGTCAAATTCACGCTATATGTTTTACCATCATCCGTTTTTACTTTCCCATCAGAAGCAACGTCACTTCTATCATCTACCGTAGCTTGGTAGAAAGGTTTAGACTTACATGCAGGATCTTTAAAATTTTTAGGATTTTTTGGAGAAGAGATCCAATCCAATTTGCAATCGTATGTTTTCTTTTTGGTTTTAGAATCTTCGTCAACGGTCTCTTCCCAAGCATATACTTCGGAAGATTGAGAATAGGAAATATATTTTCCAGGTTTTACGAACTCTCCACCCAAAGCATCAGCGCTTAACTTACCGGTAACGTAAGATGCAATCCCCGGTTTTGCATCAGCTGCCGGTAATGCACCTTTTAGAGCCGCGCTTGCTTGTTCGCAAGTTTCTACTTGATATATCAAAAATAAGGAAAGTGGGAATAATACTACTCCAGTCAACATTCCTTTGAACGAGTCACCGATCGATCCGAATATGCTCGAACCTTCCCCTGATTCTTCAAACGCCATGAAAAAACCTCCCAACTGGCCTTAAAAAAGACGAAAGGGCATTTTACATTCCACACAATTCGTTAGGCAATATCTTTTTTCCAATCGGAAAAGAAGAAGGTCAGTTCTCCAAACGTACGTTTTAGAAAAAAGTCTTATATTAGATCTTAGCGGCAGCGATGCGAAGTGGAAGTCACGAAGTGACCGAAGCGTTATTTTAGAAGAGTTCCAACCAAGCTTTGCGGATATCCGCTTTTTCCATAAAATAAGTCCCGATAAGTGCGGCATCCACATGGGGACGAAATTCATCCAAGTCTGCCTTACTCTTTACACCGGATTCTCCTACTTTCACTATATTAGGAGAAAGTTTAGAAGCTACCTTAGGGACCAGATCCTGATGAATGCTGAAATCATCCAAGTCTCGAGTATTGATCCCAACAATATTTGCACCTGCTTTTGTTGCGATTATAGCTTCTTCTTCCGTATGGATCTCAGTGAGAACATCCATATTATACTTTTTAGCTTCTTTAATGAGTTCCGAGAGTTTTTCAGGTGTGAGGATGCGGACGATGAGTAGAATTGCAGCTGCTCCGAATTCTCGAGCTTCCGCAACTTGTTTTGAATCTATTATAAAATCTTTTCTTAATATAGGTAAATTCACCTGAGAAGAAACATTTTTGAGATCTTCCAGAGACCCGCCGAAAAATTTTTTATCGGTGAGGACAGAGATCGCAGTAGCACCACATTCTGAATACGTTTTTGCGATGGATACAGCATCATATTCTTGCCGGATTATCCCGGCAGAAGGACTCATTTTTTTACATTCTGAGATGATTGAAAATTTACGGGAACGAAGCGATTGCCACAAACCTACTCCAGAATATGGAGCAGGCCTATATTCGGGAATGGTTTCAATTTCCCTTTTTTTTTCTTCTACGATTTCTTGGAGAACCCGATGTAACGCCATCATCGGTTATGCACGAAAAGTTCGAAGCGCTTCGTCCTCAGTTTCGCGGATATCAAATAGAGAGGTTAATTCGATCACATCGAAAATTCTTTTGACCGCCGGTTTGATCCCACAAATTTTGAGACCACCTTCTTTTGCGTTCAATTTTCTAAGTGTAGAAATGCAAGCCCTGAATCCAGATGAAGACATATAGTCTACGTCTTGCATGTTCAGAATAACCCTGGTATGTCCTTGGTTATCAATTAGATCGTTCAGATTTTCTTCCACCTCGTTTGCAATGGAAACGTCCAAACGTCCCTTGAGGTAAACTATTAGAACTCCGTCCTGTACCTTATGATCGAGCAAAGGAACCTACCCTAGCGATAATTTAGAGACAATTCTCGATGCAAAAAATAGCCTGTCAACCAAGTTCCCCAAGATGAAGAATTTTCCTACCTCCTTATTAGGCCAAAGAGTCCTGGTTCTCGGCGGGGGAGTTTCCGGCATGGCGGCTCTCCGACTCTTGAAAGAGAGACAGGCGAATGCTGTTCTTTGTAATTCGGTACCCCTTCCAGATTTAGATGTAACTTTCGTAGGCGAAGATGTAATTTTAGCGGACCTTCTTCCAATCGCACTTATCGTAAAAAGTCCGGGAATTTCTCCTTCTCATTCCGTAATTTCCCAAGCGAATTCTCTCGCGATCCCGGTAGTTTCCGAAGTGGAATTAGCGAGAGCGTTCTATTCCGGAAAATTGATCGGAGTTACTGGGACGGATGGAAAATCCACAACCACATCCCTTACTACACATTTAGTTTCTGCCGATTTTCCTGGAGCGACTGCCGGAGGAAATATCGGTTTGGCATTCAGCGATTTCTGTCTAAAACCGGTCCCACTTTCCGTGCTGGAACTTTCCAGTTATCAGTTAGAAGATTCTGGTCCATTGGAACTTAACGTATCTGTAATATTAAATCTTGCTTCCGATCATTTAGAAAGGCATAAAAGTTTGGACAATTATTTTGCAGCCAAAACTCGGATCGTAGACAACACTAATCCTCGTCATACTCTTGTGACTAGTTCCAAACTTTTTAAAGAAAGGATTCAGAAATTAGGATGGTCCTGCAAAATTTTAGTATTCGGTAGAGAATCAGGAAACGACGCAATCATCTCGGAAGAAGAAAGGACAATCAAAACCGCAAACGCTGTTTATGACACAAAAAGATTTCCTCTTCCTGGAGGCCATAATTTAGATAATCTGGCCGCGTCTATCTTAGCCTCTGAATCGATAGGTGCAAAACCGGAACATATACAAAACTTGATCGGTACATTTAAAGGTCTTCCTCATCGTTTCCAGCATGCTGGTAAAGCGGCGGGTATTTCATTTATCAATGATTCCAAATCCACTAATCTTCATAGTATGCTCGCAGGTTTAAGTACCTGGAAGGATAAGAAGGGTACATTCCTGATCTTGGGAGGAAGACCTAAAGCAGAACCTCTGGAACCTCTGAAAGAATTTTTGGCCTCAGGTATCGGTTGGGTCTTATTAATAGGAGAAGCGAGAGAAACCTGGGCTCCGGTGATCTCTCCTATTTTAGGTTCTCATTTGATCGTAGCGGATAATTTAGAAGAAGGTTTTTCTCAGATCAAAACTGCAGTACGTTCAGGAAGAGCAAGAGTATCGTCTGTAGTATTTTCGCCTGCTTGCGCAAGTTTCGATCTATATAAAAATTTTGAAGAAAGAGGAGAACATTTTCTGAAACTTGTCTCCGATTGGTCCAGAGAAGAACCTTAGATTTATTTAATATGTCCTTGGTGGTTTAATTTTTCCCAGACCTTGGATTCTACGAATACTTTTAATAGATCCCCGTCCAAATGATTTTCCTTGGCTTCCATTTCTAAAATGTCCAAGGCTCTATCTACTGGAACCGCTTTCTTATAAGGTCTATCCTGATCCGTTAGAGCATCGAATATATCCGAGATGGTCATGATCCTGGATTGGATAGGGATATCTTCTCCGGAAAGTCCTCTTGGATATCCTGTTCCATTTAATTTTTCGTGGTGAGCATGTGCAATCGTAGGCACCATTTTAAGATCGTTTGTCCAAGGGATCTTACTCAAAAATTGGAATGTATGCTCCACATGGGATTCGATCTCTTTTCTTTCATCAAAATCTAAAGAACCTTTTTTGATGGTTAAAAATCCAAACTCGTAAGGAGAGATGAGTCCTACATTTTCTCCTTCTGTGGTGATATATTGCATCTTAGCGATCTCTTCTAAGAACTGAGAATTCGCCTCTTCTAAAATAGAAGGTTCGTTACTCTGGCTGATAATTTGGAACATAGAGGTGAGTCTTTTACATTCTTCGTTAAACTCGAACTCTATCGCTTTTTCAAAATCGGAATATCCTGCGGGCCCATGTTTTTTTAAATATTCCACTTTTCTTAAGTTCAATTTAGATTCAAAATCTTTCTTTAAGTAGCGGAATCTCCAGTCGATCAAACTGATCTCTAGATCTTCTAATTTTTTGGCTTTTACCAAAACTTTTTCTCTCACTCCTACTTTTCCAAAATCATGGAGTAGAGAAGCATACCTGATCTCTTTCAGCTGTTCTTTGGAAAATTTTGTTTCCTTATATTTTCCGAAATCAACTCGATCTAAGGTTTCTGCGAGTCCTACAGTTAATACTGCGACTCTAAAAGAGTGACCACTTGTGGTTGGGTCCCTGGCTTCAATCGCATTTACTGATGCAGTTACAAATCCTTCGAATAATGTTTCAATCTCTCTTAAGAGATAATTATTTTGTATGGCGACTGCAGCTTGTCCTGCAACTCCGAGCACTAATTGACTGGAATAATCGTCGAAAGGTTGGATTTCTTCCCCTTTCATTTGTTCAACAGTTAATTTTTGGCTAAAATTCCTTTTGCGATTAATAAGCTGAAGAACACCTACTACATCTCCCCTATGACCTTTCATAGGAACAACGAGCATGGATTTTGTATGATAATTCGATAATATATCAAAATTACTATTGAAGGAGAATTCGGCATCCTCAGGCAGATCATAAACATCTTGTATGTTCAAAACCTTACCCGTTTCTGCAACATAACCTGCAATGCTGGACTTATTGATCGGAAGAATAAACTCCTCCGTATCGATACTCAATGCGGAAATTTTAAAACGTAAATTTCGAACAAAACCTATATCATCTTGTTCTACCAAATACAAGGAACCGGAGTCAGCGTTACAGATCTCTCTTGCGCTATACAAGATCTCTCTAAGAAGTTTATCAAAATCTTTCTCATTTGCTAAACTAATACCAATTCTGGTCAGTCGATTGATCTCATATTTTGCAGTATTGATCTTATGCAATAGATCAAACTGATCAGTGATCATATGCAGATGGAGAAATCCGTTTACAAACGTTTTAGAAAGATGGAGATCGGAAGTGACCTCAGGTAATATTCCGAAAATCAGATCATCTTCAATTTCGGTATTTTTATAACCTTCGTAGCCAAGATCCGCATTCAAAATAAACCTGGCCAAGATCAGGGGATTATTCTTGAGTTGTTCTCTGATCTTACTGTGCTCCGACTCTAATGTTTTGTCGGAGATATAAAATAAAATGTCTACGAATTGTGGAGTGTCTCTGATCTCACTAGACTCGAAAAAGTCTTTCAGATTGATCAGCTCAGCCGTCATCTTAGTACGGAGGATCGAAAGTCTTCCAGCAAGAATAGCGGAATCCGTTACGATATATTGCTTAAACTTGGATTCCATCCTGATTATCCCATCCTAAGCATCTTTTAAAATCGTGAAAAGGAGTTTTTTTCAAGTTTTGGCCCTGGATATTCTTTCGAAAAACGGCCGTTTGGCTTAATTCGTCTTTCTTTCGGAATATACTTTATCTTTAATGATCTTGGACCAATCCTTTACAAATTTTTGAGAATGTTCATAACCTATCTCATATAATCTTTTGTAATCATCCCAATCGAATGTAGAAAAATCTCTTACCGGTAATTCGACGAATATATCAGAATTTTCTTTTGTTTTAAGAAGATTATTTCGACTGGATAATAACATGGATCTCATGAACAACTCACCTATATGAGGGAAGGAATATCTATCTTCCTTTTTCATAAACTGATTTCCCAAAAGTTTTAAGGCAGAAGGTCCTTCTCCAGGAAATCTTGACTCAACGAGTAATCCGTAAGTTTGGTCCTTATTCGGTTGTGAACCTGCACCTAAATCAACAGAGACTAAAACATCTGCACCTTTTCTTCTCACTAGAGATCCAGGGAGATTATCCCAAAGTCCTCCATCCACATACAAAGCACCGTCAGTAAAGAACGGAGGAAAAATCCCAGGTATTGAGGTACTCGCCCTGATCGCCTTCCAAACTTCTCCTTCTTCGAATACTTTCGGTTTCGAATTCGTAAGATCGCATGCTACGGCTAAAAATGGGATCAGCAGAGTTTCTATCTTTCTGTTGCCGAAAAATTCTTTGATAGCTCTGGAATATCTTGCGCCTCTCAGAATAGATACGAATGGAAGAGTATAATCTCTTGTAAGTTTTGCTTCTATCCAAACTTCTTTGATCAATCTGAGAGATTCATCGAATCCATACCCCATAGCAAATAAGCCGGCCATGATAGAGCCTGAGCTAGTTCCTCCGATCAGATCTATCGGTATACCAGCTTCGGTTAAGGATCTGAGTAATCCTAAATGTGCAAAACCTTTCGCTCCTCCACCGGAAAGAGCAACTCCTACGGATCTACTTTCTAATCTTCTTGCGATACGATCAAATTCCCCTGCTCTATTCTTTCTCAAAATAAGTTTTTGGCCTGGCAATTCATGAAGAGTATTTTCTAGTTCTTCCCAACGATTATAAGAATCTTCCAAATAAATTACGGATTCTTTCGTGGTTTCGCCCAGGCTTTCACCTTGGAGCAAATTCCAAGAATAAGAGTTTTTTAATATAGGCCTTCCAGTTTCGGCAAGAAGAAGGATACGGTCAGCCTGTCTAAGACTCGCTTCCGTCCAAAGTGCATCTCCAGAAGGGCCCACTTCGAATACAACGTTATCGTATTCCTTCTCTAGTCCCCCGAACCAAGAAAGAATATCAGGAATCCCGAATCTCATTCCATTTTTCTGATAGATCTTCTTATCTTTTAAGAATTTAGAAAGTTTTTCCTCATTTACAGGAAGTGTAGAACCAAATGATTTTAAGGATTTAGAAAGTTCATTTGAAAAATGTCTGAGCGGAAAACCTTCTGTGATCGGGACCAATGCGATCGTATGGACTTTTCTACCAAAGCGAGAAGATTCTTTATTTCTTTGTCCCAATCTTCTGGCGATTGTTTCAGTCACATGAAATAAAGCCTCTGGAGATTCAGAGATAAATTTCCTGAATCCGTTCCTGGAAATTTGGATTACCTGGGAAGAACGTACAGCATACACAGAAGCGGAACGAGGCTCCCCTGTAAGTAAAGACATCTCTCCGATGATATCTCCTTTTGCAAATTCTCCTTCGCCGGTGATATTTCCTTGGTCGTCGGAAACACTGTATCTAAATCTTCCGGATAATATTACAAAAAGTGAATTTCCAGGTTCTCCTTGGAGCATCAACCTTTCTCCGCCCGGAACATACAACCATCTCAAATAAGGAGTCAATTCCCCTATTTTTTTTCGATCTATATGAAATAATAATTCTAGATTAGAAATAAATCCTAAAAGTTCTTTATGACTAGGCTCATAAGAAGCCATCCTAAAAAATCTTTTGGTTTCTAATCTTTCCTTCCAACGTTTAGAAGTTTCAGGATGTTCGGTTTCCCATTTATGCCAGTTCTTAGTACTGATCCTTAAAAGTTTGGAGTCAGTTTCAGTTCTTACTCCGAACTTCCCTTCTTTCCAATGGAAAAATCCGGCCTCTCCAAAATGAGAACCGGCCCCTAGGCTTCGGACCATTAGCTCTTCTCCCGAAGAAGCCTTAGTGAATTCCTCACATTTTCCTTCTAAAAGAAAATAGAACCAGGCTGAAGATTTTTCGGAAGATATTAAAACTGTGCCAGAGTTTACGGATTTATATTCGAAAAGTCCCGCAAAAGAAGAAGTCTCCTCCGGATCCCAATCCCGGAACAATTCCTGGTTAGATGAAAATATAGATCCAAATCTATTATTCTTTGCTTCGGATTTGTTTTTTGTTCCGACTTTTTTCTTTTTTTCTCTCACGGTTTTAGTCTCTAGTATAACGTTATAGATCAGATTCGAAAAAAGTATAAGTATTACAATCTGAAATAATATAGATTTTACTATTAGGTAGGGGTTTTACACGCAAAGGCGCAAAGAGAAGAAGATACTGGATTATAACTGGAGAACCTTTTCTACTTAGCGGCTTGGCGTGAAACTGTGCAGCTATAGTTGCAACAAAAGAAAAACGCCCGAAGGAAGAAATCCAACGGGCGCAAACAAAATGAATAGGAGATCTAAGTTAACGATTAACGTTTCAGACCCAGGACTTCCTGTAACATTTGGTCTGTGGTAGTGATCGTTCTAGAGTTCGCTTGGAAACCTCTCTGAGTAACGATCATATCAGTAAACTGATCAGATAGATCCACATTCGACATTTCTAATAGACCTGCGTTGATCTTTCCTCTACCTGCGATACCGGCTTCTCCGATCAAAGGTTCACCCGAGTTATTGGAGAAGGCAAACATCGTATCACCAGCCTTATCTAAACCGGCCGGGTTATTGAAAACTGCAGTTGCAATTCTTGCTAAAGGTTGTTTTATACCGTTGGAATAAACACCTGTAACTGTTCCGGAATTATCAATGGAGAAGGACTCCAGATATCCCATAGTGTATCCGTCTTGTTTTACTGCTTTAGTAGTAAAGTCGGAAGAGAACTGAGTGATCCCGTCTACCATTCCGGCTTCACCTAAAGCCAGATCAAAACTTTGAACTTGTGGGTTTCCAGGAAGTTTGAAAGAAACTTTCGCATTCAGTTTTCCAGTGTTCATCACATCGGTTCCATCGGAAACATAAACGATCTTTCCATCAGGAGTGAATCCGAACTCAAGCTCGGTGAGACCAGGCATTTGGGTGTTTTGTCCACCGGTAGCAGCAACATCCACGGAAAGTTGAGTAGAATCCGTTAAGGACGTTCTTGCTTTCCAAGTATTCTCACGCACTTTGTAGAATTCCATTTTGAATTCTCTCTCAGCACCTTGGTCATCAAAAACTTTGATAGTAGTTACATGTCCTCTTCTTGCCTTAGGATCCGGATCATTGATCATTGCAGTGATCTCTTCTTGGGTTGCATCAGGCGGAACTGCTTGCACTGAAGAATTCAAGTTGGATCTAAAATCCACTTTGGAAGTAGCTCTTGCAGGTTCTTTAGAATATACCGGGATCACGATATCTTCGATGGATGCAGAAGAGTTGATATACTTATTCCCTTTTTCATCGAGGCGGGAATTCCAACCTTGCACCTTCAATCCGTTTGCAGGGTTTACATAATAACCATTCTTATCTAAGTTAAACGCACCGGCTCTTGTATAGAATTGTTTGTCCCCATCTTTAACGATAAAGAAACCTTCTCCAGAGATTGCAACGTCGGTGTTTTTACCGGTGGTTTGTAAAGCACCTTGGGTCATGATCTTATCGATCGCAGCGATCAATGCTCCAAGACCAACTTGCTGAGGGTTAACCCCTCCTATGTTTTCCTTAGGCTCGGAAGCTCCTCTTAACTCTTGGGAGATCATATCCTGAAAAGTGACACGTTCCGTTTTAAAACCGTGAGTGTTCACGTTAGAAATATTGTTACCGATTACGTCCATCCTCACTTGGTGGTTTTTTAAACCGGAAACTCCTGAATAAAGGGATCTCATCATGGCGCTTATACCTCGAAATTTTCTATTTAATTAATAATTGCTATCGTTCGGTTTTCCTGGAAAACTCCAGCCTGGAGCTCCGGAACTTGTTTCTTCAAAACCTGGATCCTGGGAAGTTCCCACATTCTGATTTTGTAATGTTTCTGGAAATTGTTGTGATTGCGATGTAGGAACTCCTACAGGCGTATTAAGAGAAGATCCTGCTCCAGTAGGCGCTGCAGTTTTAGGAGCTGCTGGTGCTCCTGCTTGTCCTTCCTGTTGATTGATAATTGCAGGATCGGTGATCAAAGTGATCGCATCAATTTCTACGGTTCTTCCGTTTACTCTAACGAAAGATTTACCTTCTCCATCGAAGAACAACGCGCCTGCGGTCCCTACCACATTCTCTCCGGTCACAAAATCAGGACCGGATACGATCTTACCTACAAGAGAGAAACTTTGGCGATTGGTCATCTTACCGATTCCTTGAGAGATATTATTCATCTGCTCTAAGGAGGAGAATTGGGCCATCTGCGCGATAAAGTCTTGGTCTTTAACAGGATTAGTAGGGTCTTGAGAAGAAAGTTGAGTGATCAACAATTTTAGAAAATCATCTTTTCCTAATGCTTTTGCAGTGGATCGAATTTCGATACCTTGGAGTCCGCTTTTTTCTTCTTTCTCCAATTTATCAAAATGCTTCCTTAAATCGTAACTTCTGTCTCCTTCGAGATAACGGCTACGTGTAGCTTCATTAGAAACTGCGTTTGCTTCAGGCATGATCCTCTCCTTAAACCAAAATGTTTAAGCGTTTATCAGTATTCTTTTCGGCGAATTCCGAAATTTCTATAGAGTCCATTTCTGAAACTTCTTCCAAATCGGAAGAATTCGAAAAACCGGAAGCCTCAAATCCAAAACCTTCTTGGTCAAAAAAGCGGGAAGAATCTTGTCCATCCCAACTCATGCGTAATGAATCCTCTGATTCGATTATTAAGGACTGAAGATCTAATCCTTGTTCTTTAAAATCTTTGCGAAGTTGTTCCAGATCACCTGCGAATAATTTTCTAACCTGATCCGACTCTACTAAAATTTTACCTTGGACCTTATCGTCCTCTACGGTAATGCGTAATGAAACTCTTCCTAACTCTCTCGGATTCAATCTAAGAGTAGCTTCCGATTTACCATTCTCAACAATATTCAATTTTGCTGATTGAACTAATCTCTGGAAGTTTTCCTTCATCTGAGAACGATCCATAGAAGAGCCTGGATTTGTTTTGGAAGTTTTAGAATTTTGTCCAGAAACTTCTTGGTTTTTCTCCACGACTCCAAGGCCGGCTTTTAAAAGAGTAAATGTAGTTTCGTTCCCATTTCTTTGGGAGAAATCTTGGTTCCCGGAACCTTTACCGGAAGTATCGGATTTAGAAGCTTCTTCCACCTGAGCTGCTTTAGCTGCCTGGCTTTTGGAAACCATAGAAAGAGTTTCTTGTTTTTTCTCTCTGGTGATCTTCCAGTTATCGGATTCAGGAATGAAATTCTCTTTATGAGAATCTTTTAATACAGTTAGAATTTTCTCTTCATTTGCAGGTTTGGAAAATTTGCGTGCTTCTTCCAAACTTTTTAAACCTTCATCCAGGCTTTCCTTTTCTGGAGTTTTTTTGGCTTCTTTAATAGAACGTTTTTCTTCCGGTTGATTTGATTTTATAACGGAAACATTCCCGGATTCTTCTTTTTGTTCAGCCTTAGGAGTGTCTTCTTTGGAATGTTTTTGGGTCTTTTTGAATGATACTGATTCTTCTTGGTTTGCAGCACTTGTTAGATCTTTTTCTTTTTTAGCTTCGAGTCCCGCTAAAAATACGCTCATCTGAGTAATAAAAGGAGAATCTAAATCTTCCGATTCAAATTCTGCATCGACCTCTTCTTCCGACTCGGGATCTATCTCTCCCAGTTCTGCCTTTTGGACCTTCTTCTCGGAAAGACGAACTAATTTTTCGTTCTCTTCTTCCGAATCTGTCTCTTCTACATCTTCCTCTTCGGATCTTACAAATAATTCAGGCTCTTTGGATTCTTCTAGTTCGGAAGGTCTTTCTTCTTTGATCTCGGACTTCTGCCCTTCTTCCAAAACCTTTTGGGAACGGAGTTGGATGGACTTCATCAGATCCATAAAACTCACGGAAGGAGCTGAAGTTTTTTCGGAGACGTTAGATACCTTTGGCTCCGCTGAAAGTGAATATCCGTCTTCTCTGCCTGGCCCTTCCGTTCTGATCTGCATAGCTTGCCCCTTGCAGTATAAGGATCGAAAGATCTGTGGATTCCTTGATATATTTATAAGATTATCTTCTTCCTTTATAGGATTATGTCACATGTTGCCCTGCCTGAAATCGGTTCCGGAAGATAAATTTATGAAGTTCCCCTAATGGGAATGAGTTCCTACCATAAGAAGATCCAAAATTTCCGTATGTCCCTGCCCTTCTGCAAGTGAAAACACTGTATTTCCCAAATCGTCGCTTAAATTCGGATCCGCTCCGTAATTCAGAAGAACTTTAAAGATTTCCACCCTCCCGAAAAGGGCTGCATACATGAGTGCGGTCTGTCCGGAGACGTTCTTTTGGTCCACCACACATTTTGCCTGAAATAACCTTTTTACGATCCCAAGATGACCTTTAAACACAGCGCCCATAAGAGCAGTGTTTCCTCGATTGTCTTTGGAACAAGGATCTGCTCCCTTCGAAAGTAGGAATTCCACAGTCTCTTCCTGTCCGTAGTAGGCTGCATAAATTAAGGCGGTGTATCCCTTGGAATCCTTGGATTCGATATGTATCCCGGAATCTAAAAATTTTCCGAGAGAAACCAGGTCCCCAACTTTCGCGGAGTCATAAAACTTTGAATTTTCATCTTGGACCGCTTTATAACCTTCTTCCTGGGCCAATAAAAAATAAAAAATCCCGCATACAAAATATATTAGAAAAAAGTAAAATAATTTCATAACCCCTTCCCTGCGGCCCTGTTCGGGCCGCAATGTTCTTTCATCCCGGAAAAATTTATTCCAGTTCGCTTGCTATTTTTTTCACTTCTTTCAGATCGATTCCTACTTCCTTAGCTAATCTTTCTCCGTATTCCGGATCCGCTGCGTAGGTATGAGCAATGATCTTAGTTTTGATCTTAGGATTTTGAACGGCTTTCAAATCTCCGGAGAAGTTTTTGATCAAAGCGGATCTTTCTTTTTCGTTGTAACTTCTGTATAGTTCCCCGGCTTGTTTGAAGTTTAATGTTTTCCGGATCATCGCCTGTTGGGTCGTGCCGCTTAGTTTAAAGTTCGAAAACTTATAACTCGGTTCTTCGGAATACATTCCTCCGGATCTGGATTGTCCTCCCTGGTAGGAGTTCGGTTGGTAGTTGATATTCCCTTTTCCTTCCGAATATTTCAAGGCCCCATCCTGACCATGAGAAGAAACTACACTGATCGGACGGTTCACAGGAAGTTGGATACCATTCACGCCCAATCTATATCTTTGGGTATCTGCATAAGAGAATAGTCTTCCTTGCAATAGTCTGTCCTCAGAAGGTTCTATCCCTGGAACTAAATTAGAAGGGGCGAAACCGGATTGTTCCGTATGTTCGAAAAAATTCTCCGGAACTTGGTTCAGGGTCATTTTTCCTAAAGCCACAACTTTCAAATTCGGAATACGGATCCATTCCTTGGTAGGATCCAAAGGATTGAATTCCAAATCGTTCAATTTTTCAGGATCCAAGATCTGAGCTTCCAATTCCCAGGAAGGATAATTTCCCTTCTTGATAGAATCATATAAATCTTTTGTCATATGATTGAATTCTTGGGATTGTATTTTTGCGGATTCATCCGAGTTCAAGGTTTTGATTCCTTGTAAACTTTTCCAATGGAACTTAACATAAGAAACTTTCCCGGAAGAATTTACGAATTTGAAAGCATGCACACCGTTCCCATCCATTTCCCTATAGGTTGCCGGTGTTCCCAAATCGGAATATAAGTAAGTGAACATATTCGTACTTTCAGGAACATGTGAGAAAAAATCGAAGAATCGATTCGGATCCTGCAGATTAGTTACCGGAGAAGGTTTTAAGGAATGTACCATATCCGGGAATTTCATCGCATCCCTGATAAAAAATACCGGAAGATTATTTCCTACAAGATCCCAGTTTCCTTGTTCCGTATAAAACTTAGTCGCAAATCCTCTCGGATCTCGTAAGGTTTCCGGAGAACCGCTTGGATGAACTACCGAAGAAAAACGAACGAATACTTTTGTTTGTTTTCCTTTCTTAGAGAATAAGGAAGCCTTAGTAAGTTCATTCTGATCCGCGTAACTTGTGAATGTTCCGTAGGCTCCCGTCCCTCTTGCGTGTACAACTCTTTCCGGAATTCTTTCCCTATCGAAACGAGCTAATTTTTCGATCAAATGAGAATCCTGTAGAAGCACCGGACCTGAATCTCCCGCGGTTTGGGAATTCTGATTATCTCCAACAGGAGCTCCATTCTCTCTAGTCAAAGTTTCTCCCAAAATAGAATGGGAGAAAATGACTCCGAGAAATAGAAGTCCGCTAATAATCTTGGTTTTCATATTTATACCTCTTACCAATATTTAGAATAATTCTAATTCTAGAACAATTCAAAAATGTTTAGAAAGAGAAAAAATTTAGAACTATTCTAAAATAAAATGTCAAATCGGCATAATTATTAGAAATTTTGTAATAGGTAGGAACTCCATACCCGATTACTGAAAGTTCAAATGAATGTAAGAAGAGAAAATTCCGCCTGGCAGAAGCTCACTAGGCGGCTAATAGATAGGAAAATGGCAGAGCAAATAGAACGTAAATTTCCGATCGATTCTAAGATTATTTATGCATATTGGCTTAATAAATCCATACGCTAGAGGCAAAAATCGATACGAGCCTTCTTCAATTATAACCTGCAAGTTCTTCCAAGATCCAAGCATGGGCATCTTGGACAGTTTTATGCAGGTCCTCCAACTTATGAAGGTCCATTTTCAAAGAGCCGTTCTCGAAGTGCAGATGCACATGGCCACAATTTGCGCATAGATCTACTATGAAATAGTTCCTTTCTGAAATCCGGATCGGGCGGCAATATTCTTCCATATAAGTCCTCGTTTCCCTTAGGATCTTCTTGGCTTAAGAACTGTCAAATTGATTTTGAGTCTCATTATTGACAAAAAATTCTCTGAAATTCATCCTTCAGAAGATTACTCAATCAAACTATTAGTTTTAAAAATTTCATTCGATATTCCTGTTTGACAGTATTAACGGAATACAGGAATATAAGATGTGATAAATTCCTTTAAATCGAAGGAAACAGAAAAGATATGGGACCAAGAGTTTTCGAAGAAACTTCCCAATCAAATTCAATCGATTGCTTATAGAAAATTAGTGATGATTGCTCGATCGAAACAAATTGAGGATCTTAAAATTCCTCCTGCAAATCATTTAGAAAGACTCTCTGGAGATAGAGCAGGACAATATAGTATTCGAATCAATAATCAATGGCGGATTTGCTTTAAATGGAAAGACGGTAATGCTTTTGATGTTGAAATAGTTGATTATCATTAGAGGTTATTATGAAAAAGATTCCAAAT
Source organism: Leptospira andrefontaineae (assembly GCF_004770105.1). NCBI lineage: Bacteria > Pseudomonadati > Spirochaetota > Leptospiria > Leptospirales > Leptospiraceae > Leptospira > Leptospira andrefontaineae. Next base: position 189,179 of record NZ_RQEY01000010.1, read on the forward strand.
ATACATCCTGGTGAAATTTTACATGAAGAGTTTCTTTTGCCTATGAATATTACTGCATATCGGTTGGCTAAAGAGACAAAGCTTAATCCCACTCGAATAAGTGAAATCATTCATGGTAAAAGGGGTATATCAGCAGATACAGCTCTAAGGTTCTCAAAGTTTTTTGGCAATTCCGTCGAATTCTGGATGGGCATTCAGGACGAATATGAGATTCGCGAAGAAAGAGAGCGAATCTCAAGCGAATTGAAAGAAATTAGAAATTATAAAGAATTAATTAGCGCTTAATACTTCAAAACGACGTATAAATTACGCCTCTTGCTTTGCGTGAGAATAGATGAGCAAAGGTATACCGATCCGTCGGAAGACATTCTGATCACAATGCGACAGCGATCGTAGCGGAAATCCGGCGATGCACCATCGTAAAAGTTAGAGGGCCCTAATATTAAAGAATTATTATGGTGCTTCGCTGATTGAGCGGAGAGCGCGGTTCTCGCAAAGCGAGAAGTCGCCCAACTCATATGTCTTACTTAGGACTATGGATCTCTTGCAAAGAACGAATAGTGAAACCTTTATCTGTCATCTCCACCATTCCTTTGATTAAAGCCTTGGCTGCACTTGCGGTGGTCAAACAAGGGATCTTATAGCGGATCGCTGCTTGGCGAATCGCAAAACTATCATCCCTGGTTACTCTACTAAGAGGGGTGTTCAGTATAAGATGGATCTTGTTTTCGCGGATATAATCCAATGCAGTAGGGAACTGGTTATCATATACCTTATTGATCTTAGAAGAAAGTATTCCGTTTTCGGATAAGAACTTATGGGTTCCTTCCGTAGCGATCAAAATGAATCCTAGATCAGAAAGATCCTTGATATACTTCAGTAGATCTTTTTTGTCCTTATCATTTACAGAAACGAATACAGTTCCCTGAGAAGGAAGTTCTTCTCCAGCCATATACTGGGATTTTAAGAATGCTTCTCCGGCAGTGTCGGCGATTCCCATCACCTCTCCTGTGGATCTCATTTCAGGTCCGAGGATCGTATCCACTCCAGGGAATTTATTAAAAGGTAATACTGCTTCCTTCACGTTTACTGTCGGAAATGCCATTTCTTTAGGAAGAGGAAGTTGTTTTAATGTCTCCCCCATCATGATACGAGTAGCATATTTTACAATAGGATGTCCAAGAGCCTTGGATACGAAAGGAACCGTTCTGGAAGCGCGAGGGTTTACCTCGATCACATACACTACTTCTTCCTTAACAGCATATTGGATATTGATCAGACCCTTGACTTGTAATTCTAATGCAAGTGCTCTTGTGGCGCTTCTGATATCATCTAATACTTTTTTGGACAAGGACTGAGGAGGAAGAACGCATGCTGAATCTCCTGAATGGATCCCAGCTTCTTCAATATGCTCCATGATCCCTGCGATAAATACATCTTTACCATCGCAAAGTGCATCTACGTCCACTTCTACAGCGTCTTCTAAAAAGGAATCTATCAGAAGTGGTCTATCTTCTGAAATTTCTTCGGCCTTCTCCATATACTTATCCAGCTCTTTTTCTTCGCTGATGATAAGCATTGCTCTTCCACCCAATACATAACTTGGGCGAACAAGCACCGGATAAGTGATATGATTTGCGATCTTTCTAGCTTCTTCCATAGAAGTAGCTATTCCGTTCTTAGGAGAGATCAATTTCAGTTTTTCTAATACTTCTGCGAATCGTTTTCTGTCTTCCGCCCTATCTATGGAATCAGGGCTTGTTCCTAAAATTGGAACTCCCCTACTTTCCAGATCTTTTGCAAGTTTGAGAGGTGTTTGTCCACCGAATTGGATGATAACCCCATCCGGTTTTTCTTTTTTGTAGATCTGAATTACATCCTCTAAGGTAAGAGGTTCGAAGTATAATCTGTCAGAAGTATCGTAGTCTGTAGAAACTGTTTCCGGGTTGGAATTCACCATGATGGATTCCACTCCCAGGTCTTGTAGTGCGAAGGAAGCGTGGCAGCAGCAATAATCGAACTCTATCCCTTGTCCGATCCTATTAGGTCCACCGCCCAAAATGATAACTGATTTTTTAGAAGTTACGTTCGTTTCGTCTTCTTCATCGTAAGAAGAATAAAAATAAGGAGTATAAGCTTCGAATTCTCCGGCACAAGTATCGATCCTCTTATAGATAGGCTCTATTTTAGAAGATTCTAATACTTCTTCCAGGTTTTTTTCTTCTTTTCTGAGAACGGAACCTATCTCTGCTTTTTTCTTATCAGGAGTTTGGGAAGAAGAGAGTATCTTTTCTATCTCCGCTTTTTTAGAAAGGAAAGCTAACTGTCTATTGGCAAATCCTGCTTTTTTCAGTTTTCCTAAAACGGAATTCCCTTTTTGTACAAATTCGTTTTCTAAATTCTGTAGATCTTCGAATTGATATAAGAACCAAGGATCTATTTTGGAAAGGTTATGGATCTGCTCTACACTATAACCTTCTTCCAATGCTTTTTTAACATAGAAGATACGTTTATCGTTCGGTCTGCGTAAGAATGAATCTATCCTTTCTTTTCTTTGAGGAACGGATAATGTATGGAATTCGACTAGTTCAGCAAAATTTCCGTCGGAACCGAAACCGAATCGATCAATTTCAAGAGAGCGCATTGCCTTCTGGAAACTTTCTTTGAAAGTCCTTCCGATTGCCATGGCTTCTCCCACAGCTTTCATCTGAACCCCAAGAGTATCGTCCGTGCCTGGGAACTTCTCGAAAGCAAATCTTGGAATCTTTGTCACCACATAATCAATAGATGGTTCGAAAGAAGCTGGAGTAACTCTTGTAATATCGTTTTTGATCTCATCCAAGGAATATCCAATGGAGAGTAACGCTGCGATCTTTGCGATAGGGAATCCTGTTGCTTTTGAAGCAAGTGCAGAAGATCTGGAAACACGAGGGTTCATCTCGATCACGATCACATCGCCGTTTTCAGGGTTTACTGCGAATTGGATATTGGATCCACCGGTTTCCACTCCGATCTCACGGATGATACTGATGGACATATCTCTTAAATTTTGGTATTCCTTATCGGAAAGTGTCTGCTGAGGAGCAACAGTGATAGAATCGCCAGTATGAACACCCATTGGATCTATATTTTCGATAGAACAAATGATTACTACGTTATCGGCGAGGTCTCTCATCACCTCTAACTCGAATTCTTTCCAACCAAGAACGGATTGTTCTAATAATACCTGGCTGATAGGAGAAGCCTTAAGGCCCTTTCCAACCACTTCGTCGAAGGTTTCTTCGTCATAAGCGATCCCTCCTCCGGTTCCGCCCAGAGTGAATGCAGGTCTTACGATCAGGGGAAGTCCAATCTGAGCCTTGATCTCTGCCGCTTCTTTTAGATTCGTTACTAGCCCGGAACGAGGAACTTTGACCCCGATCTTCTCCATTGCTTTTTTAAAAAGTTCTCTATCTTCCGCCTTTTTGATCGCGTCTATTTTGGCACCGATGAGTTCTACATTATATTTTTCTAATATTCCAGCGTTATGGCAGGCCAATGCCAGGTTTAATGCTGTTTGACCTCCTACAGTTGGTAGGATCGCATCCGGCTTTTCTTTTTCCAAAATTTTTTGGACGACTGCAACAGTCAGTGGTTCCACATAAGTGGCATCCGCAAGATCTGGATCAGTCATGATAGTAGCAGGATTGGAATTGAGAAGAATGACTCGAATTCCTTTTTCTCGAAGGGCTTTGGCGGCCTGGGTGCCGGAATAGTCGAATTCGCAGGCTTGGCCGATAACGATCGGCCCGGATCCCAGGATCAGAACGGAGCGGAGATCTTCCCTTTTGGGCATATTATTTCCAGGATTTTTATTCTGGCCTGTACTTCAAGTCTTTCCGAACAAGAAAGAAAAAACAGTTCGATCAAGGTTCCGATTTTGGGAGGAAATAGTCTCCCGCCTTCTTCCATTTCCCGGAACCGATCAGTAGGAGTTCCAACTTACGCTGCAAATCTCCACAAGAAGAAGCCGGAAGTGGTTTCGTATTCCAAGGATCGGAAATCCTATCGTAACAGGAATACAACACACCATTTGGACTCGGAATATAGATGAGCTTTTTGGTCCTGGTTTGGAGCATTCTATGTTTGGAAAAAAGAATGGTTTCCTTTGCATATGGATCGGACACAGTCACACTATTTCCGTCATTCGGATCGATCGTATGAAGTTCTAGGATATTCGGATAACGGATCCTATCTTTCTGGAAAAAATGATCTCCTCGATCCGAAAACCAAATCCCAGTCTCAGAATACACAAACCGATCCTCAGCCCAAGTATCCGCCTTTGGAAGTTTGGTCAGATCCTTCCCTCGCAAAAAAAGCTCGGAACTTGTAGGAACTCCTACAACAGATAAGATCGTAGGGAATACATCCAAGGAAGTTGTGATCCCTTTAAAATTGCGGACTTCTTTTCTCTCAAAAGATTTAGGAAACTTGATGATAAGAGGGATCTTGGTAACACCCTCCCCTCTCAAATGTTCTCCGTGACCATGGCTATGATCCTCTTCGAACAAGGATTCTCCGTGATCGGAAGTGAGAATGATAAGTGTGTCGTCATATAAACTTCTTCTTTTCAGTTCTTCCAAAATTTTCCCGACGGAAAAATCGAAAGCAGTCAATGAGGCAGAATATATAGAACGAATTTGCTCCTGCTCTTTTTTATCAGGTTTCTCCGAATTACTCGGATCCACGAAACGGAAATATTTAGAAGGTCCATAATAGTTAGGATCAGTATTCTTATAAAAAGGATAAGGTGGACTATATGGAAAATGAGTTACTGAAGAAAAATAAAGGGCAAAAAATGGACGATCCTTTTTATCAAATACAGAAAATAGATCGGGCAAGATCCGCGAATCATCCCCCAGGCTTGGAAGAGATCTGATAGAAGAAAGATATTCCCCTCCTCCAAAAAAAGTTCCGGTCAAAACTGGAAGAAAGAAAACCTGAGACTCAATCGTTCTTTGTTGTGTTAATGTCTCCGCACTAAAATTCGGAGCATCTACATTTTGAAATCCCCAATTCGCTCTTGGAAAAATATCTCCCGCAAAAGAAGAAACCACAAACGTTCTATGAGATTTACCTAAAATACCCGGAAGCGTAGCCACCACATTCCCTAATTTTGAACGATCTTCCTTATCCGGGAACATATCCTGGATCCCATGTTCAAAAGAATATTTTCCACTTAGGAAGTCCGCCCAAGAAGGAAATGTCCTAGGGATCGTGGAATGATGGTCCAAAAACACAAGGGACTCGGAAGCTAATTGATCTATATTCGGGGTTTTATCCTTCTCCCCTTTTACAAATCCTAATTGGTCTTGGCGGATACTGTCAGCAGAAATGATAAGAACATTCGTATTAGAAGAATGTTCTAAAGTATCTTTCGATACTTCTTTCTTTTCATGAACTCTAGTAAAAAATGAAAATCCAAAACCCAAAAGTGCGACAGTAACAAAGACTAAACTTTTCTTAGAACGGGAAAATTGAATATCGAAGGAATAAAATGCCGAAGCAACCAAAACTCCCCAGGCAGACCCGAGAAGATGAAAGGAATAGAATAATATTATAAAAATAGAATATCTAACCAGAGACTCGTAATATTTAGATTTCCAAAAGGAGAGTCCAGTTCGGATCACCTGGATGGCTAAAAATAAAAACAGAACGAATTTAAAGAAGAAGGGGGAAAAATGATCCGTAATAAAATATAGTATCCCGACCATCCAAGAATGTCTATAATAGAAAAATTCTCCATATACTTGCGGATATTCAGAAACAGAGCCACAGAATAAAAGAAACAAAACAGAAGATAGAATTAGATAAATATTATATATCCTAATCCTCTTTCCATGTTTCCATTCCGAAAAATCAGGACCTAAAAATAAGATCGCTGTCCCCACAAAAAAAGCATAAGAAGAAACGAATACTCCGCCTAAGTCCCTCAACAATAAAGGGATCAATCCGTAAAAAAGAGGAATAAATTCACTGATATCCACTCCCATTACATGCAAAGAAGTATTGGTAAGAAGACAAAGAAGAGTCAGAACAAATACGAAAACTCCGGAATGGATCCAAGGATTTCCGGAGGTCCATTCTGATCGTATTAGGCTTTTGAATTTAAGCCAGAACTCTGACATTCAAAGTATTCCTTCCGAAAGAACGAGGAGTAAATCCTTCCCAGTTCAAAGGAAGAGGAGACTGGACAATAATAGCCGCCACACCCGGTTCGTTTTGGGCAATCTCTTCTACTACGTTTTTCAACTTTTCTGTCTTCTTGTCCCAAAAAGAATAAGGAGGGTCCATAAAATACACTTTTGTTTTTTCAGGAATATCAAAACCGGAATAGAATCTGAAAGCGTCTTTACGTAAAACTAAATGAGGTTTTCCTAATTTATCTAAAACACCTTTTAGGCTTTCAAACCTGTCCCAGGCAAGTTCCAAAAACACGGCTCTAGCAAAACCTCTACTCAGTGATTCGATCCCCATTTGACCGGAACCGGCAAACAGATCCACAAACGCAGCGTCTTCTAAATTCAAACGGCCTTGCAACTGCAAAGATTCGATGATATCAAATAATGATTTTTTAATGATCGCAGGAGTAAAATTACTCTTACCCTCAGGACTCACTGGAGAAGGGATCAATCTCCCTTTTAATTCCCCGGTCTGGATCCTTAAACCCTTTGAACCCTTTGATTTTTTTCCAGGTTTCATTTTTCCTCTTTTCTCTTTTCCAGATTCATCTCTAATATCCGGATCCGTTTCCCCAGTTTAGAATCTGCCGATACAGATTTAAGTTTCGCAAGAATGGAACTCGCAGCCTCATATTCCTGAGAAGAATACAATATACACGCATATGTGTAAACACCTTCGGAATACCGAACAGAGGCCTCCCCTTTAGTTAGGAAAATTTTTCCCCAGCGAGCCCCTGATTCGTAAGATTCTAAAACCAATGCACGTTCTAAAAATAAAAAAACAGAATTATAAAAAATGGAAGGTTGTTCCTTAGATCTGGAATAAATGCTTAGAAGAGTTTTGTCTATTTCCTCTAAACTGGACTCAGAAGCGACATATAATAAAAGGATCTTATAATCCAATTCTCCGGACCTAAGACCGGATCTGGAAACTTTTACTAAGGTGTCATAGTTTCCTTTTTTATAATATTCATACACTTGATCGAAATCAACCGAATAGGTAGAATCCGGAAATAAAAAGAGTATAGTAAGTATTTGGAAAGCGGCCCGAAATGATACTTTTGAAAAAAAGCCGGACCGCAAAAAGATTAGAGTTCGATTACGCTTGAAGAGCCACACATGGAGCAGATATGATTTTCTGGGCCGTCATAAGATCCTTCGGCATCATCTTCCCAACGATGATCACAATCCTCGCATACAAAAGTTACGGCGTCCTCGTCGAGGTAGTCCTCGTCGCCACCTGTTTCGTAATCCTCGTCAAAATCATAATTATAAGGCATATTTACACGGAATCCAGGAGGGGTCCGAGAGTCAAGCTAGAGTAGGAGTTCCAACCCCAAAAAATAAGTGAAAGGTCCGGGCTTTTTTTAGAATCTGACTTTATACATGCTCTACCAATCCAATCACAGAAGTTACAGAAAAAAAGCGAATTACAAACCGTTAGTGTTCTTTTTGATCCTCCTAGGTTTGGCAGGGATCGCGTTTTTTTTCAGGCAAGATATCAAAAACCTGTTCGCAGGAGATAGGCGTTTACTTCTAGAAAAAGAAAGAAAACTACTCCAAGAAGGGATAGTAAAAGGTGAGCCAAAAGAAGGAGAGATCAAAGAATTCAAATCTACCGCAAAAGATTTCGTGACTTCTAATCCTAAAGAAGGGATCTCTTATCATTATGCCGCCCTTTCCGGATATTATGAATTTTTACTATTAGGTTTTAGATTCGACTCAGTCACTCTTTCTAAAATTGCATATACTGGTTTCCAAGAATTTTTAGAACAAGATAGCTCTTATCTTCCCCTTGTAGAAGATTCTTACAGACAGGCGCTTAGAGCACAAGCAATCGATCCTGAATTTTTAGAATCGACTGACAACCGTTATCTGATTGCGTTCGGAGAATCCATTCGTCAAAAGTTAAGTCGTTCCGCATTGAATAAACTTTTGATCTCCATAGAGCCTGAAAAATTAAGCCCTGAATTGAAATCAGGTTATGCTTGGACCTGTTTGGTGGGAAGTGCCCTTTCCGGAAATACAGAGTTCTTGAAAAAGATCCTTTCCCAACAAGATATCTCCGGCTCTTTACTACTTTCCGCAAGAGAATCCGATTTTTTGATCGCATTATCCGAATTTAGGGCGGGACAATATGTTTCTTCCTTAAATTATTTAAGAAGGGTCAAAAATGTAAACGAGGACTTTCTGACAGGAAGTTCTAAAATTTTAGAAGCAAGGATCTTCTATTACCAGAACCTTTCGCCAAAAGCGATCGTATTATTAGAAGAATATTATCCGAATTCGGGAGATAGAAAGGAAGAAGTTTTACAACTCGCAAGAGAGATACTTTCCAAAAATCAAACCCTGAAAACGAAATTGCCAGTAGAGGATTAAGAAAATGAAATATTCTTTTTCGCTTCTATTTATATTAATTTTAGGCTGTGGAGTTAAACCAGTCCCTCCTCCTGCAGGAAAATTCTGCGAACCTATGCTCAAAAACACACAATGTGTATACCTGGACTTCAGGAATGCAAAGGCTATCTTAGAAGAAAAAGAATATCCAATGAAGTCCACGAGCACTTTGAATTTTTCCTATAAAGTGGACGAAGTCTTCTACGAAGTAGAAGTTCTAAATGAAAACCGCGTAAGGATCACCGGCACAAACGGATTCCAAAAGACATTATTAAAATTAAAAGATAAAGACGAGAGAAAAAAAGAATACGCCAAACTTTGGAAGGCGATTAAAGATCTGTTTTAAAGGGAAATTATCTTTAGTAACAAGTTCCGCATTCAAAACTCTCGCAGTCGTTAGTGTCCAGTTTTTTTATTCAAATACGACGGAATCCTTATTCTACTTGAATTTTAGAAAAATATATCCCTCAAATTTTAAGCACTACTCAAACGAGCGATAAGCAAACTCTTTTCTCAAATAATTCCAAAAGAACCGACCGGATCGTAAAAAGTGCTCGCTGGAATGGCTTTTTTCTCCCCTATTGATCTACGCATATGAGTGATTCAGGTCGTCCAACTCGTTTTTTTATTTTCGGAATTCTGATTTGTTTTTTATCCTTCTCCGCTTGTGCTGAAGTAAAAGGTAAAGAAAGGCCCAAGGCAGAAAATGGAACCTTAGATCTAAGTAACTGGGATTTTGAAAAAGATGGGACAGTAGAATTAAACGGAGACTGGAGATATTATTGGAAGGAACTCATTCCTCCTAAAAATTTCCAAGAAGATCTGGTTTCAGATCCAAGCGGATTTATACCGATTCCAGATGTATGGAACGGCCATCTTTTAAAAGGAGAACCTTTACCCGCAATCGGATACATCACCTATCACCTAAGATTATATCTTCCTGAACATACTCCCGATCTCGCGATACGAATAGACGATGGCCAAGGTTCCGCATATTCTTTATATTGGAACGGCAAGTTAGTCGCTTATAATGGGCATCCTGGTACTTCTCCAGAAGAAGAAAGTCCTGAATATCTTGCTCAAACCAGTTCTGTTCCTCATTCCAAACAAGTGGATCTAGTGATGTATATTTCGAATCACTACCATAGGAATGGCGGATTTCAAATGCCGATCTTACTTGGAGATTCTTCTAAAATTTTCTCTGCAAGAGATCGGAACAGGATGACTAACGCGTTTTTGGCAGGATCTTTGCTGATCATGGGCTTATATCATATGGGCCTATTTTTATTTCGTAAAAAAGAAATGGAGATCCTTTGGTTCTCTCTTACCTGTCTTGCTATCACTTCCAGAGTACTTACAAGCGGTGAAAGATTTATAGGAGAAACATTCAGGAATGTCCCTTGGAATATCTTTATCAGGGTAGAATATCTCTCCTTTTATTTAGGAGTCCCCTTTATGGCTATGTTCATGAGGACTTTGTATCCTTCTCAGTTCAGAAGGACATCCATGATTGTCATTTTAACGTTATCCGTTCCTCCAATTCTTTCAATTATAGTACTTCCTCCCGCGCTTTTCAGCTACACACTTCCTTATTACCAAGCATTGATCGTAATCGGTGGAATATATGGTATGGTCATGTTAGCCATAGCTATATTCAAAGGATTACAGGGCGCGAAACTGATGTTACTCGGCTTAGGAATATTCTTTGCAGCCGTTCTGAATGATTTTATTTTTTATCAATTTCATGTCGGACCTGGCTATCTAACTCCTGCAGGTCTATTCTTATTGACGTTTGCTGATGCAGCTTTATTGGGTAGAAGGATCGCAACTGCATTTAACACCAGCGAAGAATTATCAGTCAATCTGGAGAAAAAGGTAGTAGAAAGAACAAAAGAACTCGCGGAAGAAAGGGACCGAACAGATCTATTATTACTGAACATTCTTCCTAAACCTGTAGCAGAAGAATTAAAATCCAAAGGATCAGTCACTCCTGTTTATTACGAATCGGCGAGTATACTATTCACAGACTTTGTGGGATTTACTAAAATTGCAGCAGAGATGGTTCCAAAAGATCTGGTAGAAGATCTACATAATTGTTTTTCTGAATTCGATTCTATCGTATCCCGTTTAGGCTTAGAAAAACTGAAAACGATCGGCGATTCTTATATGTGTGCAGGAGGAATCCCAAATACGAATTTCACTCATGCAGTGGATAACTGCTTAGCCGGTCTGGAATTTTTAAGATTCATGAATAAAACTGCAGAATCCAAATCAGAAATGGGACTTCCTTTCTGGGAATTAAGAGTAGGAGTTCATACAGGACCAGTGACCTCCGGAGTAATAGGTTCCAATAAATTCGCTTATGACGTTTGGGGAGATGCAGTCAATCTTGCGAGCAGAATGGAATCCTCAGGTAAACCAGGGCATCTAAATGTGTCCGGTTCCACTTACGAACTAGTAAAAGATTTTTTTGTATGCGAGCATAGAGGAAAGATCCAAGCAAAAGGAAAGGGAGAAGTGGATATGTACTTCGTAAGTTCAATTCGCTCTGAACTTTCCATAGATGCAAAAGGAATTTCCCCGAACGAAAAATTCGAAACTTTAAGAAATGAATTAAATCTGAAACTAAGTGCCGTTTGATCTTCAGGACTTCAAGAGAAGTATGAAATCTATTATCTTCTGTAAATACGAGGGAAGATAAAAGTAATTCCGTAGATCATTCCTTGGGCTTTTACTTCTTCAGGGACTCTTCCGAAGTTTTGTCCTCTAAGCGCGTCCACACAGGATTGATCCACAAGAGATTGCCCTTGGGAAGAGATAAGTTTTGTATCTATAACCTGACCCGCGTCGTTTAGCAAAAATTGTACTTTTGCTTCTCCAGGTTCGATTGCTTCTCTGATAACAGTTCCTGCACCGTCACGATATCCGAAATTTCCTCCACCAGGAGGAGAAAAACTCTGCTCAATCTGGCGAAGCATTCTTTTGAAATATTCGTAACCCACGAGCTTCTTAGTAGGAACACTCATAGAAGAACTTCCGTCCCAACGAAATAACATATCCTGTTGGAATCGATAATTGAATGGGATCTTGGTCATTCTTCCGGTAGCTGGAGTTTGCTCCGGAGTTTGTTCGTTAGGATTTGTGAATTCTACCGGATCCTGTTTTAGGATAGCGACTTCGTATACTTTTTCTTCTTCCGTTTTCTTTTGGGAATTTTGAGGGCTTGCTTTGGATGGATTTCTGAAAATATTTCCCATCACAAATTCCCGGAAAGGAGAAAGTGTATGAAATCCTTTTTCCTTTGTGATCCCGCCGGAACCTGCAGACTCTACGTTAGACAGTGCTTTATATTCGTCCTTAATCCTTTTGTCTACGAACTCTTGTTCTAATAGTACTTCGTAAATTTTTTCTCGTTCTGCTCTTTCTTTTACCTGAACGATTGGGTCTTCTCCCAAGATCTTAAATAGAATATTGCGAGTGAATAAGTGAGCTACTAAGAAAGAAGCGAATGCAAATACGAAAAATGCGGCAAATAGAAGGCGACGATCGTCTTCTCCTAAATCTCCTGTGTTATCTATTTCGCTTTTAAAAAAGGCCGGGAGCCGCATCTTCTTCTATTCTTTTGCCAAAAGCCGGAGGGACTCTGTCCATCAGCTTATAAGCCTTCTCTGTGGCAACTCTACCGGAGGAGGTTCTATTGATCAAGCCAACTCTTACCATATAGGACTCGTAATGGTCTTCCAAAGTCCTTTCTTCCTCTCCAATTACTGCGGCAATTGGCTTCAAGCCGACTGGTCCACCCTTGTACCGATCGATCATACATTCTAAGATCTGTCGGTCCATTCTATCCAGCCCCAATTCGTCTATTCCTAGACGGGAAAATGCCTCTTCACAGGAGGGAATTCGGATTTTTTTTTCTCCCTTTACCTCTGCAAAGTCCCTCACTCTTTTAAGAAGATGGTTTGCGATCCTCGGAGTTTTTCTGGATCTTCTTCCTATCTCGAATGCAGCGTTCTCTTCTATCTCGTAACCGAGGATCTTGGAGGATCGAAGGACGATATCTTTCATTTCAGCATCGTCGTAATATTCCAATCGGAAATGGATCCCAAATCTACTCTTGAGTGGATCGGAGATGAGTCCGCTACGAGTAGTGGCTCCGATCAGAGTAAATGGTTTTAATTTGATCTGGATGGTTTGAGCAGTGATCCCTTCCCCCACAAGAAGATCGATCATGAAATTTTCCATCGCAGGGTATAAGATCTCTTCTACCTTGCGGCCTAGGGAATGTATTTCATCTATAAATAATATATCTCTTTCTTCAAGATCTGTGAGTAATTTTGCAAGGTCTGCCCCTCTTGTTAGTACTGGGGCAGAAGTTACTACGATCCTAGTCCCAAGTTCTTGGGAAATGATACCTGCAAGTGTTGTCTTGCCTAGACCAGGTGGCCCGGATAAAAGCACATGATCCAGGGCCTGGCCTCTTTTTTTGGCGGCTCCTACGAAGACGCCTAGATTGGACAGGATCTCTTTTTGTCCTATAAACTCGGAGAATAAGGAGGGACGAAGAGATATCTCATCGTCAAATTTATCCTCCGGATTTAAGGTATGTCCTGCCAAAATTTTTTCACTCCGCCAGCTTAACCGAAACTTTTAGGATCTGGCCTTTGCGGAACACAACTATAGAAACACGTTGTCCTACTTTGGAAGCCCTGATCTTAGAAACCACGTCATTCGCAGTTTTGATCTTAGTTCCGTCTATCTCCAAGATCACGTCTTCTACATCGATACCTGCTTCTGCGGCAGCGCTACCGTTCTGGACTTGACGAACAAATGCACCTTCCGGTCCGGAAAGTTTAAGCTCTTTTGCAGTCTCTTCCGTAAGATCATCTAACGCGACTCCTAATCGAGCACGTTTGACTTTTCCGCCTGATTTTAATTCTTCTACGATTGCCTTAGCTTCGTTGATCGGAATTGCGAAACCTAAACCGATAGATCCACCGCTTGGAGAAACGATCATACGGTTGATACCGACCACTCTTCCGTTGATGTCGAGAAGTGGTCCTCCTGAATTTCCTTGGTTGATCGCTGCATCTGTCTGGATATAATGAACTCCAGAATTATCGATACCACCTCTTCCTACTTTGGAGATCACTCCTACAGTCATGGATTGTTCCAAACCGAATGGAGCACCGATCGCAATTGCCCAGTCTCCCACTTTCACTGCGGAAGAATCACCAATCTCGATAGGTTGTAGATCTTGGTTTGCCTCTACTTTTAGAAGTGCAACGTCTATCATTGGATCTGTTCCGATCAACTTAGCGGAAACAGGTTCTTTTACATTCTTAAAAACTACTTTAAATTTATCGAAATTACGAACTACGTGATCGTTTGTGAGAATATATCCTTCTTTATTGAGGATAAAGCCAGAACCAAGTCCGCTCACTTTTCTTTTTTGGTTTCTTACTCTACCTTGAGGTCCGTAGAAAAATTCTTGGAATGGATCATTGTATTGAGGAACATTTACTGTTCCTTCGGTTGCGATTAGAACAACACTTGGAGAAACATTTTCGTAAACTTCTTCGAATGCTTTTTGAATAGATACTGCTGCTTTTGCGGATGCGCTTGGTTCTCTATCCGATTTAGCATTTAAAAATAAAGCACTGTCGTTTCCTGTTCCGCAATACAAGATCGGAGAGAGGATCACTCCGGCCATTACGGATATGCCTATCACCAGGAAATTTTTGAATCTGTCGGTTTTTTTCATGGATTCCTGTCCTCGGGAATGGGATTCCGGTAGATGAGCTTTCAGCATTCGAAGCAAAACCACTCATGTCAAGTGGCTTTCCAATTCAAAGGCATGGCACAAATACCAGGATTTTACGTTTTTGAAGGTTTAGACGGAAGTGGCAAAAGTACCCTTTCTGTCCGAGTCTTAGACCTTCTTACCTCCAAACATGTTCCAGCAATTTGTTTTGCGGAACCAACTCGGTATGAATCCGGGCTGTACTTGCGAAAATTTTTAAGCGGAGAAATTGAACTTTCTCCTGAAAAACAAATCGAAGCATTTTTAGAAGATAGAGAAGTTTCCCTGAACCGTAATATTCTACCTTCTATCTCCCAAAAAAAGATCGTACTATTAGATCGATATATGTATTCCACGGCTGCATATCAGTCTGGGGAATTTTTCTCCGCAAAAGAGATCTTAAAAAAGAATTTAGACAGAGGATTTCCTGAACCGGAAAAAGTTTTTTATCTGGAAATAGAACCTGAGGAAGCTTTGGCGAGACTGAAAGGCAGAGATACTACTAAGGATAGATTTGAAACAATCAGCGCTTTAACTAAGATCAAAAAAGCTTACGAAGAAATTCTTCCGAAGAGTACCATCCGCTTAGATGCGAAACTCCCAACGGAAGAATTATTAAAATTAGTAACCGAAAAAATCTCTTATTGAACTAAGGATTGTTGCAGGGTTTTTAAGGTCTCTTCATGAATAGAAGCTTCCTTGTCTAGTTGGGCTGCAAGTTCTACTAACTTCTTCTTACGAGCCTGAGAAGAATGATGTTTTGGTTCTGTGGAAGCGAGTTCTCTCAGATGGACCGCTTCATTTCTTTTCTTTTTAGAAAGATTGGTCAGGTATTTTTGGAGGGCTTCTTTTTGTTCTTGGGTGGATAAGGTTTCTACTAATGCCTTTTCGATCAGTTTTGTTTCTTCTTCTGCGGAGAAGGAAGAAAGCGCAAATGGAAACAGGGACAGAATTGAAATTAACCCGACAAGTGATTGGATCTTCATCTTTTACTCTATTTGATTGTTCTAAGGCCGATTTTTGTTTTTGGTCCGGCCGAACTCAAGTGTTTACAAGGTACAAATCCTGAACAGCAAATTTCTATATTCTAAAATTCTTAGAAAATCTGGCCTATATCGATGAATAATTGAGAATCTTCTCTGGACTTAGCATAATCGATGAGTATCACTGTGGCCTGATTCCAAATAATCCGTAAACCAGTACCATAAGAAAATTTATAACCTTGGGTGCTTATATCATGATATCCGTTCCATACTCTACCAAAATCATAAAATGGAACAAGACTCAAAGTTACCAACTGGTCCCAAAATTTGAATGTACCAAATCTCCAACGGATCTCAAAATTCCCAAAACCGATCATAGGAGCGATAAATCTTTCCTGTCTATAACCTCTTAAAGTTTGTAAACCGCCCAAGCCGTTGATGGGCCCATCGATGGACCACATATAACGATATTCTGAAAAAGGAACCTCTCCTTTTGAATAATGAAGTCCTGCTCTTCCAGCAATCACAAGTTCTTCGAAAAGTTTTGGGAAAGGCATATAGAAAAACTTCCCTTGCGTAAAAAACTTCTCAAACTCGAAATCGGAACCGGCACGTTTGGAAGAAGAAGAATAATTCATCTCTAATAGAACGCCTGAATCAGGATCCGGTTCAAAGTCTCGAGTGTCGTAAGCAAGACCTATATGGATATAATTTACATTTCCACCGTGATAGCCATTGATGAGACCCGCTTGGTAATCTTTGGTTAATTTAGATATTCCATTCGGATAAGAAGAACCCCAACCAGTTGCTGGATCTCTTGCTACAGAATAATAATCTCCATTCGTTGCAATTCTTCCATTCGGATAATCATAAGTTCGGATCACATTTTGAGAAAATTCAGGAGCAATAATCCAGCGGAATGCTCCCCAAAAAGTTTTATCGACTGAGAATGTAGCGGTAGTAGAGCGAAACTCATATGTATTATACAAAACATTACTTTCATACGGATAAACGGATCCCGGAGAAGAAGGTCTGCGATAAGAAAGTGCATCTTCCAGATCGGAGAAGCTACCTCCGTTCTTCAGTTCTCCTGTAGGTTGATTCCTATCCCTATACTGAATTTCGCGTAACGTGTCAGTTCCGATCCCGAAATACTGAGAATTCTTATTTGTGCTATAGGAAACACTTGTCTTCAATCTATACGCAGTATCAAAAAGAAAAGGACTATCAAAAGTAAACTCATAGTAATCCGCACCTTTTGTAGTCTTGTAAGCTTGCGCACCGAATCTATATTTGTAAGGTTGGAATTCGAAATAAGGATCAGAACGATTTCCATTCTGGTATAAAAATCCTCTCGCACCGTATCCCTGCCCTCTCACTGGATCTTCTGAAAAAACAGGAAGACCTGTTGCATACCAACCGTTTCTTTTTTCTTCCAACTCTTGTTTAGAGAGGCGTTTGGATTCGTTCAGATCGATTGCAACCTTCTCCCCTTCCGAAAAAATCGAAACCGGGACCAAAATACAGGCTAGAAATAAATGCCGAAAAGAAAACAATTACACCCGTGCCTAAGGGCAAGTTGAATAAGATAATTAAAATGTAAGCTAAAAACCTCGGAAACTTTCCTGACATTTACGTAAAATCCCTAATCCAGGAATCAGATTGACTGCACGGGCAATTCCCAAAAACTCACCTACATAAGTACCTATAGCTCAACGGATAGAGTACAGGCCTCCGGAGCCTGGGGTCCGGGTTCGAGTCCCGGTAGGTACAAGGACTCGAAGCGTGACGGCGAGTCCTGGTAGGCGCACTTCGAAGATTGCAAATTCTTATTATCGCTAACATCGAAGATCTCAGCTAACATCTAAAAGTTCAATAAAAACAGAAAGGGATGACTTTCCTAAAACCTGAATGGGCTATAATTAAAATGAAGTCAGCAATTTTCATTTTCTATTTCATACTCAGCTTCGTAGATCTAATTTTTTTCTCTGCTGGTAATAGCGGGGATGGTGTTACAATTTATCATTTATTAATAATTCTACAACAACCATTTCTGCTCTCATTTTATTTTATTTTTTTATACTACTTAATAAATGAAAGATTGGATAAGTCCAAACTTCAACAAAATATCGTATTATTATTGTTAGTGGTCGCTTTAGACATTGTTAAAATTGGAATTTTTAACTATCACCCATTCTTACCGATCCATGCGATTTTCAATTTCCAATCAAAATCTGAAAAAATGATTAAAGAACAAAAGGAAAGAAGAGCGAAATATAAATCGTTATATTTAAGCAAACCCTTTTTAGAAAATATATTGTTTGAGAATGATAAATTACAGACAGACTCTCAATACAATGGTCCAATAAAGAGTATTCCTTTCCATTTCAAGAAGGATTCCTATTTCACATTAAATAACTTTATAGATTTAAAATATGCAAATATACTTTCCTTTGAAAACGTTCAAAATTATTCTACAGAAACTTCAACAACTCTTTACGATAAACTAATCGAGTATCGAACAGAGAGTGGGAGGATTAGCTTTCTTATTCTTAAAGATACTATTCAAAGTTGCATTCATGACGATTCTTTTCTACAAACAAAGTTTGAATTTTTGAATAAATGTCATCAAAAGTCTGCTTATTATACTGGATTTTGGGATTCTATTTTAGTAATTTATTGTTCGCAACGAAAATTGAATTTCAGATATTCAAACGAATGCGATTCGGTTCATTATTAAATTCTATAGTATTCATTTCCAACAGCTCTCGCTCCTCATGGGTCGCTGCGGAAGGTAACTGCGAGTCCCGGTAGGTACAGAGGAACGGCATCTTCTCTCAGGTATCTATTTTTGTATTTTTGTTAAAAGCTCAATATGCCATTGAAAGATTTCTTGTATTGGAGTTTCTAAACGAAATCCTATTTTTGAATATAGTCTTTGATAAAAAGGAAAATGACCGAGGCATAAATTCTGGTCAGCGGAGAAAAACTTTTGATTTTCCCGCCAGACAGCAATTGAGAATTGAAACGGATCTTTCACGGAACTTCTAATAGACGGATCGACATACGGAAACGCATAAGGGACTCTTTGTTGGAAGTCTCCAAAATCGATTAATAGACCACAATGATCCTCCTTGCTAAATGCATAAAGATCTCTTGCATCCAATAGATCGTAATTTTCAGGACTGATATTGAAGGAAAAAAAACTATCGATCGAAATATTTAATTTAGCTTTTAGATATGATTTCGCCTCACTCATTGTTTTTCCGGTATAAATATCATCATCATATAAAAGAATATCGCTACGACCAGATAAATCCTTTAATTTTGAATCCTCATTGAACATTTCCATCTTGTAGCCAAGTTTCCGATGCCCATGTAAGTCGAAAATTCTAGAAACGGATAGATTATAATTTAAAGGAACCATAGGATCTAAACTGATCATATTTTCCGTAGACATTAACTTTAGTTTTTCTCTTTGCTTTTCGAGAGAAACTACTTCAACGATCTTAAAAAACTTAGAAAGAAATTCAGGGATGGGATATCCATCGTCTCGGACTTTAAGGTTCTTATCGTAAAAATCCTTTTTCTTATAAAATTTTCTAATCTCCGAAGAAGAGCTGCCATTCTCACCTTGAGCAAGATAAACGGATTCCTGATTCTTTACGTCGACTTCGTATCCGTTTCGAGTAACAACAACACATCCGTCTTCACTATATTTGAAAGCTTCTGCAAAACGAAAGTTATCTCCACCGCAAAGAAAAAAAATCTTAGTCTTTAATTTTGCGTTTCGCTCCAAATATTTTTTGAGCCGAAAAACAACGTCCGTAAAATTAATACTCGTTTGATTGAAAACCCCATTCCAAGGATCCAAACCGATCCAAGGATAATCTTCAATCTTTTCGGTTACGATTCGATTTCTTTCATAAATATTTAAGAAGGAATTCGTTTTAGGACCGACATAGTCGTCATGATCAGGGGAGATATAACCTCCTAAAACTTCGTAGCCTTCCTTTTCTAACGATTCTTTTGCAATGATCATCATTTCAAGGTGGCCGTCATGTATAGGACATAGAGCACCCGTAAGCAATAGTACACAGTGATTATCAGTTTTAGGTTTTTCTAAGAAAGCGTAGGGAGTACATAAAATAGAAGTGGTAGCGCCAATATCTACGTTATCTAAATTTAGATCTTCGAAAAAACCTGCTTTTAGCACAGCGTCTATCCCTTCTTCTTGGAAGAGTTTGCCGTAATAATAGTCCCGCTGAATTTTCCAGGTCTGAATCATATTCATAAAGATTTTGCTCTATATATTATATCACCGCGAATAATGATCCGGGGATGGTCCTTTTCTCCCAAATATACATCCACATCATGACAGATTCTATGGTCGAAGATTAATATCGAACCTTCTTGAGGCAAAAAGGAAGACAATACTTCTTCCTCAAGGACTCTTCTATCCCAATCTGAATGATCCCTTTCCCATACATTAATATTTTCTAAATTATCCCGAATAAATCGAGTTGCGCCTGATTCATTCGTTGTTAAATAGATGACAAAAGACTTTAAAGTCCTATGAATCCCGTCTTCATATATGAATCCTGCATCGTAGTGGGCATAATGTTCACCACCCGATTCGTATTTCATAAAGCGAAACAGTGGACTAACTTGCACTGGAATCCAAATCGGATTTTTCTTTGGATTTTCTTGCCACCAATCTGTGGAAGTTTTCTCTGAGCAAAATTTTTCACTTAGGTGAGGGACAATAAGTTCGGAAAGCATATTTGCAAGCTGAAGGGACCATCCGGTGGCTCTTTGGCTTCCGATTCCATAGTTTCGGTTCATGAGACCGTTGACCGATACTGGAGCTAAAATCATCGAATCAAAAAATAATTCCCTAAGTGAATGACAAGTTTCGGAATCTAAAAAATTCATCCAATAGTCGACTTCCGTTAAAATGGTGTCCCTTTTGGAAAAATTTAGACCTGTTTGAATCCGGAAAGCTATCGCCGGCATTTCCCAGAAGCCGGGAACTTTTGTATGTTCAGGTTTCTTATGAAGTATCAAGACCAGCCCCCATCAACAATTCGCCTCATAACATCTATAAATCTGGATGGAAGCCCAACTTTGTATTTATGAAGATTTTTTTGATGTATCGATTCTATATTTTCAAAACTTTGAATCGTTTTGGCAGAAAGAAGGTGAATTACTTTTTGAAAATCGAGGTTGAAATCTTTCAATAAAATAAAGAATCGAATATCTTCATAATTTGCACCGATCATTTCTTGATCAGTTCTCCCATCAAAAATGTCTCCTGTGGGCTCCGCCTGAATGATCTCCTCCGGAATCTTTATACTATTAGCAATAGTATAAACTTCATTTTTGTGTAAATCTGCTATCGGCTGTAAATCGACCATTCCATCGGAGGCCTTTCCATAAAATCCTAAATACGCCCCTTCATCTCTATTGGTTGTGCCTACTACGATCGATCTATAATTTTGTTCTTGTAAAAGTGCAGCGTGAAAATAGAGATAAGGGACTCGGATAATAGAAAGCAATTGACCTGCCGACCAGGGGGAGTATTTACCTTCTTCTAAGCGAAGATAACTCTCTTGAACTTGAGTTAGATCTTTTTGAAAGAATTCAATTTTATTATTTTGTGAACTGAAAGTTGATTTTAAGAGTTCAAATTTTCTTAAAGCCTCTTTTTGGCCAGTTGCACCGACACTAAAAATCGGAAGTGCCATCCCTAATATCTTTTTAATCGGGGAATTAGATTCCTGCGAAGCGAGACTTAATAATCCTAGAACGACGGATGAGTCTACCCCTCCAGATAATCCGATAACACAACTGTCTAAATTTTCTATTTTAAAAAATTCGTTTATGCGCTGGATTTTCCTCTGCAAATGAATTTTTAGATCGAAACCTCTATTAACATCCAGAAAACTTCTTAATTCCAATTCGGTTTTTAAAGTTCGAACCATATCTGAAATAAAAGACAAGGAAGGACTATTAAGATCTGTCATAAGAATATCGTTTTTCATAGATCAAAACTAATTCCTTGTTTTATCATTTTTTTATACTTCGACTTATTGAATTGATAAAGTTGAGCAGCTCTGTGAGCTACGTTTTCCTCGAATTCTTTCGTAGGATCTAGTATGTCAAATTGTAGTATCCTTTTTCGAAAATTGCGCTTATCTAGATCCTTCTCTAAAATGATTTCGTATAATCTCTGTAATTGTGTAAGAGTGAATTTACTTGGAAGCAATTCGAAACCAATCGGTTGATAACGCAGTTTCCCTTTTAAACGAGCTAATGCCACTTCTACTATTTTATCATGATCAAATGCCAACTTTGGCAATTCTCGAACATTATACCAGACAGCCCTATCGGCGTCTGTGGAAGCTTGAACAAAATGGTTATGCAAATTTACAAGGGAATAGTAAGCAATTGAGACGACTCGCTCCCGGGGATCGCGATCTATTTGGCCAAAAGTGTATAGTTGCTCTAAAAAAATATTCTTTAACCCGGTTTCCTCTTTGAGCTCTCGAATGGCAGCTTCATCAATCGTCTCTTCGATTCGTACGAATCCGCCAGGCAGCGCCCAATGTCCGCGAAACGGATCGATACCTCTTTGGATGATAAGGATCTGCAGCTTATCTTCATTAACACCAAAGACTACACAATCGACCGTTAAGCTTGGTCTTGCAAATTTGTATGAATACATTGTATTATTTTTCATTGGATCCGTAAGAAATGATAATCAGTTCCTGAAAATCACTTAAAAGTGTATAATATACACTAACTAAATCAACAAAAAATGCGAACTTAGATAAAAATAAAGGCCCAATAGCAAAGCTTAAATAGCCCGCTGTTTTGATTCTAAGAATATCTCTCGAACTCCCCGCGAAGGATCGAGCCGGGGTCACAAAAATCGCCGATGCGATTCCCGCAAAACGGCTACATTCGCCTGAAGTTCGGCTACACGAATAATCTCTCCAAAAAGAACTTCTCATATCCTTAATAGATCTGAATAGGAAATACCGCTTATATAAAGCATCTCTAATTAAGGAGAATACCTATGAAGATTATTATTACCGGTTCACTGGGACATATCAGTAAACCACTCGTTGAAGAATTGATTCGAAAGGGTCATTCAGTTACCGTTATTAGTAGCAACCCGGAACGTACAAAAGAAATAGAAACAATAGGCGCTATTCCTTCTATCGGCAAAATGGAAGATAGCGAATTCTTATCGCAAACATTTCAGGGCGCGGATATAGTCTATGCTATGGAAGCGATCGGCTACGAGAGCTTTTTTGATCATAACCTGGATATAATGGAAACAATTCGCCGGATTGCTAATAGTTATAAAATAGCCATAGAACAATCCGGAATTAGGAGAGTGATCCATTTGAGTAGCATAGGAGCGCATACAAATTCGGATAGTGGGATACTTGCTTTTCATCATGAGG
Source organism: Leptospira andrefontaineae (assembly GCF_004770105.1). NCBI lineage: Bacteria > Pseudomonadati > Spirochaetota > Leptospiria > Leptospirales > Leptospiraceae > Leptospira > Leptospira andrefontaineae. The sequence goes on from NZ_RQEY01000010.1 coordinate 212,058, forward strand.
CAGAGAATATTTTAAGAAAATTACCGAGTGACGTTTCGATTAAGTTTATGCGGCCGGTAGGATTTTATTATAATATGTTCGCATTTATACAAACGATAAAGTCAAGAGGATCCATCATATCCAATTATGGGGGAGATGAAATAGAGCCTTGGGTTTCTCCTTCGGATATTGCAAAGGTGATTGCAGAAGAAATTGAAAAACCTTTCGAAGGAAGAAGTATCCGCTATATCGCAAGTGATGAAATTTCACCGAACGAAATCGCGAAAATTTTGGGTGAAGCGATTGGAAAGCCTGATCTAAAATGGACAATCATTTCTGATGAAGAATCATTGAACGGCATGATCGCGGCAGGAATGAATCCAAAAACTGCAAAAGGTTTTATGGAAATGAATGCGTCCAGAAGAGGTGGAGTGTTATATGAGGATTATTTCCGAAATCAACCTATATTGGAAAGGACCAAATTAAAGGACTTTGCTAAAGATTTTGCTACGGCTTATGAGAGAATGAAATAGGCTCACCGTGAAAGAGATTCAAAAACCATATAGAATTAAGACCATCAGCGAGTTTCATCAGTTGAGAGGTTTGCCAAAACCTGAACATCCTCTGATCAGTGTAGTGGATTATGGATCTATTATACATTCTCCGGACTTCAATCTCACAAGTTGGACTCTCGATTTTTATTCCATTTCTTTAAAAAGGAACTCTGCCGTAAAAATGAAATACGGGCAGCAGGAATATGATTTTGACGATGGTATCTTGTTCTTTATGGCTCCCGGTCAAGTTTTTAGGATCGAGATCGGTCTAGACAGAAAACCGGAACATTCCGGGTGGATCTTATTGATCCATCCGGACTTCATCTGGAATTCCGTATTGGCTAAGAATATTCGAAAATACGAATATTTCGATTATTCGGTGAACGAGGCTCTATTCCTTTCTGAAAAAGAGGAAGTCGTATTGAACGATATTGTCGGTAACATTAGGCAAGAATATCATTCCAATATCGATAAATTCAGCCAGGATATTATCATTTCCCATATTACTACCCTACTTAATTATGCGGAGAGATTTTATCATCGTCAATTTATCACAAGAAAGATCACGAATCATAAAATTTTGGATCGTTTGGAAGGAATTTTAGTAGAGTATTTTAGAGAAGGAGACTTAAGAGAAAAAGGTTTACCTTCGGTCCAATACGTAGCGGATCTATTGAATGTTTCTCCGAAATATTTGAGCGGGCTACTGAACGTATTAACCGGTCAGAGTACTCAGCAGCATATTCATAATAAGTTGATCGAACAGGCAAAAGAAAGATTGTCTACTACCGATTTGCCAATAACCGCAATCGCTTATGAATTAGGTTTCGAACACTCTCAATCTTTTAGTAAATTATTCAAGAGTAAGACAAAACTTACTCCTGTGGAATTTCGTCGTTCGTTCAATTGATATCGTCCTTGGATCGAAAAATCATATATGAAGAACCGAAACCTAAGTATAGAATTCCTTGCAATTTTAAAGCTTTTCTTTTAGTCTAATAATCCTCTGGGCAACCGGAGTCTTATGGCATCTTAAACAAACCCACCCCAATCGATTTTTTATAATCTGCGCTCGGACAGCGTAAAGGGTTTGTTATGCAATCAAGTATCGTCGCAAATGACGTCTCTTTCGAATTTTCGGACGGGCGTATTCTATTTCAAAATCTTAATTTTTCTCTTGGACCAGAACGTACTGCTCTTGTGGGTCCAAACGGTATCGGAAAGACGTATCTTGCTAGATTGATCTCAGGAGAGATCGAAACGAGCAAAGGTAAAATTTCCAGGAATTCTCCAGTCTCTTATTTACCCCAAAGAGAAAAACCGGAACGGATCACTGTGGAAGAATTTTTACAAAATTATTCTTGGTCACTCCACGGAGAAAAACTTTTAACAGGGATTGATCGAAACCGTTTCTGTGATCAATTGAGCGGAGGACAATGGATGAGGGTACGTCTTGCCGAAAGACTGGAAGATCAATTTTTAATCCTGGATGAACCCACAAATGATCTGGACCAAGGAGCGAAAAATGTTTTGATCCGATTTCTAAAAGAATACGAATACGGATTTCTACTAATATCTCATGATAGAGAATGCCTGAAACTATGTGAAACCATTTTAGAATTATCTAATCTGGGTTTGAACAAATACGGAGGAGGTTGGAGTTCCTACGAAGAAACGAAAGAAAAAGAAAGAAAAAATTCTTTGGCCGCCTTGGAAAAAGCGAGAAGAGAAAGAGATATTGCACAAGCAGAAAGAATTGAACAAATAGAAAGACAGGAAAAAAGAAATCGCAAAGGGGCAAAATCGGCAGCAAAGGGAGGAACACCTAAAATTTTACTAGGAGCTCGTAAGAGTAATGCTCAAAGCACTTCAGGAAAAGTAAATTCTTCCAGTTTAGAAAAAGCGAATGATAAGATAAGAGAAGTTTATGATAAAATGGATCGAATAAAAATAGATCCGGTCATGTATGCGAACCTTTCCGGAAAAGAAATACCTTCTCAAAAATTAGTAGCAGAAGCAAATGATTTCAACATTCGATTCCAGGATTGGATCTATAAGGAAAATTTAAACTTCTCCTGGAAAGGAAACATTAGGATTGCGATCAAAGGTGCAAACGGATCCGGAAAATCCACCTTATTACAAGCGCTACTTGGTTCCAATATTAAAACAAGAGGTTCAATTACTTTAGGAAAATTGAATACTCTATATATAGACCAAAGATGTAACCAATTAGATGATTCTAAGAGCATTTTTGAAAATGTAAGAGATGTTTCCATATTGGATGAAAGTGAGATCCGAAATGGGCTCGCGAAATTCTTATTTTTTAAGGATACGGTTTTTCAGAAGGTGCATACGCTGAGCGGAGGAGAACGTCTGAGGGCAGCATTGGCAAGAGGACTTTTAAGTACGGAAAAAGTGGAACTTCTACTTTTAGATGAACCCACAAATAATTTGGATTTGGGAAATATAAGATTTCTGGAAGGACTGATCCTTGAATTTAAGGCGGCGATTATTGTCGCTTCTCACGATGAGCTGTTTTTAGAAAACTGCGGGATCCAAGAAGAATTTACGATAAAACACATTCTAAATGTGACCAATTAGTCATTTTTTCTTGACATTTCTCAAAGCTCCTGTATATCACTCCCTCTAAATATAGAATACGGAGAGAAAGATGTTCCTTCCTAAAGCTCCCCCCTATGATGCCTTGGCCTGGGCGAAAATGTCGTTCGCGGACAGGGCACGTTTGTCCTGCCAAGCCTGGGCGGTCCAAGGTTATGGCTCCCCTCTTGGAGCATATATCGTTTACGTCTTAAAGATAGCATTATACATCGCAGGTTGGATTTATTTCTGCTCTTTCAGCCCTGGTCTCGGAACCTGGGGAACCATCTCTTGGTGGTTTGTTCCAGTTGCTTTTCAAAAGGCAATCGTTTGGAGTTTGCTATTCGAAGTTTTAGGACTTGGATGCGGAAGTGGTCCTCTAACAGGAAGATATTTCCCTCCTGTAGGCGGGTTCTTATATTTCTTAAGACCTAAGACCACCAAAATGCCTTTGTTCGAAGGAGCTCCAATCATTGGGGGAAGGACAAGAGGAATTCTGGAAATCGTAGCTTACGCTTCTGTTTTAGTTTATTCCGTTTTATGTTTGATCCACCCTGCTCCCGGCTTTGAACAATTTTTACCGATCATCATCAGCTTGGTTATTGCTGGTATATTAGATAAAACTGTTTTTCTTGCAGCAAGAGCGGAACACTACTGGGTAACAATAGTAGTATTTGCATTCGCACAAAACTGGATCGCAGGTGCGATGATCGTTCAGCTTTCTATCTGGTTATTTGCAGGATTTTCCAAACTCAACTCTCACTTTCCGAGTGTAGTTTGCGTGATGGCAAGTAATAGCCCATTCACACCTTTTGCCTGGTTCAGAAAGGCAATGTATAAAAATTATCCGGAAGATCTTCGTCCTTCTTCTACCGCCATAGCAAAAGCGAATATGGGGATCGTTTTGGAAATGGGAACTCCAATCGTTCTATTTACTGCGATCATGACCGGTTCTCAAACGGTTCTATACTTAGGGCTTGGAATGATGGTATTCCTACATAGTTATATCACGAGTAACTTCCCAATGGGAGTTCCGATAGAATGGAACTTCTTAGTAGTTTACTCAGGTTTCTTCTTGTTCGGAGCAAATCCAACTATCACTCCTTTCCAATTAGAATCAGCACCTGTTGCGGCATTCTTATTCGTATTCTCTTTAGCGCTTCCGATCATCGGGAATATCAGACCGGATTGGGTATCCTTCTTACTTGCAATGAGATATTATGCAGGGAACTGGGCGGTAAGTGTATGGATGTTCAAAGAAGATAGTTATAAAAAATTAGAGAAACTTACCAAAACTTCCGGATGGTTGTACGACCAATTGGATATGTTCTACGAAAGAAAAGTATCCGTAGGTTTAGTGAGTAAGGTAATGGCATTCCGACTCATGCACTTACACGGAAAAGCCTTCCAAAAAATAGTACCAAAAGCGGTTAAGAACTTTGAAAAGTATGAATGGGTAGAAGGTGAACTGGTAGCAGGAATGGTCGTTGGATGGAACTTCGGAGAAGGTCACCTTCACAGCGAACAACTTCTTAGATCCGTTCAAGCCCAATGTGGATTCAAGGATGAAGAATTACGCTGTATCTTTATAGAAGGTCAACCATTAGGAAAATCTACTATTAACTATAGGATCCATGACGCTGAAAAAGGATTAATAGAAGACGGAAAGATAGAAGTTGCCGATCTAAAGGAACTCCAACCTTGGCCGACTAAATAATGGATTTCAGCTCCGAAGAATATGATATTTGTATCATAGGATCCGGCCCGAACGGATTAGCTGCGGCCTCCGTTCTGGCAGGTTCCGGACTTTCAGTCTTAATACTGGAAGCTTCGGATACGATAGGCGGCGGCTTACGAACAAAAGAGTTAACCTTACCAGGTTTTCATCATGATGTTTGTTCCGCTGCACATCCTATGGGAATTTTATCTCCCTATCTGAAAACACTTCCTTTGGAAAAACATGGACTCAAATGGATTGAGCCAACTGCTTCCGTGGCCCACCCTTTGGATGGAGAATCTGCAGTACTTTTAAAATTATCTTTGGAAGAAACTGCGAAAGAATTAGGGGCAGATAAAAAATCCTATATAAAACTGATCTCTCCATTTTTAAAAAATCCAGAAGGACTTTTGTCAGACGCGTTAGCTCCTCTTGGTATTCCAAAACATCCTTTTTTATTAGCGAGATTCGGATTACTTGGTATTCGATCCGCAAAATCGATCGCAAATTCTTGGTTTAAAGAAGAAAGAGCAAAGGCATTATTCGCAGGCTGCGCAGGCCATTCCATCTTTCCATTGGAGAAATTCTTAAGTGGAGCACTCGGACTTCTATTCTCTTTGACTGGACATGTACGCTCTTGGCCGGTAGTAGAGGGTGGATCTGTGATGATCGCAAAATCTCTGGAGTCGTATCTAAAAGGACTCGGAGTAAAGATCCAAACGAATTATAAGGTTTCCAATCTATCTCAACTTCCTAAGACAAAAGTAATCCTTTTCGACACAAGTCCTGACCAATTAGGATCAGTTGCGGGAAATACATTATCTTCTTCTTATATTAGCAGGATCTCTTCTTATAAATACGGACCTGGGGTATTCAAGATGGATTGGGCCTTGGATGGACCGATCCCTTGGAAAGATCCGAATTGTTTACTTGCATCGACTGTTCATGTGGGCGGAAAATTTTCGGAAATTGCAAAAGCAGAATCCGAAGTGTGGGCGGGAAAACATCCGGATCGCCCTTATATGTTGGTGGTCCAACAAAGCCAGTTTGATCCCACAAGAGCACCTAAAGGAAAACATACAGGATATGCATATTGTCATGTGCCTTCTGGTTCTACAAAGGACATGACCGCAATTTTAGAAAATCAGATCGAAAGATTCGCTCCTGGATTCAAAGACAGGATATTAGCCAGACATTCCATGAATACTAAGGACTTTTATTCTTATAATCTAAATTATGTGGGTGGAGCAATTACCGGTGGAGCAGCGGATCTTCCTCAGGCATTTTTTAGACCGATCGCGAAGATGAACCCATATACTACTCCCAATCCTCATATTTATATTTGTTCCGGATCAACACCTCCAGGCGGAGGAGTGCACGGAATGTGTGGATACTACGCAGCCAAAACAGTATTAAAAAAAATTCATAAACTAAAATCGATTCGTTATTCAAAATGAAATTAGAAACATCCGGGTCCAGAAGACAGGACAATAAAACAAAAAATAGGAACGCAATCTTAAACGCTGCTCGTAGGGTTTTCGCTACGATCGGATTCGAGGCGTGTTCCACGAGAGAAATTATCCGAGAGAGTGGCCTTGCACAAGGTACATTCTATAATTATTATAAAGATAAAGAATCCGTAATGCAAGACATCGCGGATGAATTAGCGGAAGGTATCCGAAAAGGAATTAGAGAAGCCAGAGCAAAAGCGGAAACTCCTTTAGCTTTTTTGAGCGATGCTTACTTTGCTGTATTCCATGTAATGATGCAAGATAGAATCCATTTGGATCTATTGACCAGGAACAGAGATATTATACGCGGTTATCTATTCCAAGGCGGTTCCATGACGTATATCTTGGAAGAACTGGACAGTGACTTGGAGAGAATGGTGGGGCAAGGCGGATTTCCTGCACATCCAATCCGGATCACTTCCGTGATGATGGTAGCTGCAGGTTTCGAGGCGATGGTACTTCTTGCAAGAGAAGACGGCTATAATCTTAGAAAATTATCCGATTATTTAGGCCTTCTTTTCCAGGGAGGGATCACCAATGTTTCCACGGTGATCCGAGAAGACCGAGAGCTATTGGGGGGTTAAAAATTTCTACATTAGGATTAATTAATTTTTGCACAGATAAATCAGATAATAAATTTTCGAATCCTTTATCTACCGTCATGGTTATACCCTTAGAAATAGAACCAGCAGCAGCATAATCTGCATGTAAAAAGGGAGGAATTCCTTGATATACTTTACCGGATTCGGCTCTTACCGATTTAACCAAAGTTTGACCATCGTAAAACTCTAATGTTAGAAAAATTTGGAATATAGTATGGCTAAAAAGTCCAGTCGTATTATCCGGATAAAATTCATAACGAACATCATTGATCTTTACCGAAATCGTCTTTATGTCCGGATGTTTAGTAAAAAGAGAATCGATTACGACAGCGTTTTCGAACTGAGCCTTCGCTCTTTGCTTCATTGCTTGTTCGAGTGCCTCCCCGATATTAAACGAAGTAATCATAGTACCGGGATATGAATAGTCTCTTATTGATTTTGGAATTAAGATCGCCACTTCATGAGGATATTGCTCCTTATCGGTTTTCAAATTTTCCGGTTTCTGCACAACAGAAACTGTACAATAATTAAAATCTATAACGAATATCGTAAGAACAATTGATCTAACAATCGATATGAACATATATTTATTCATTCAATTCCCGCCATCCATTTCTCTATTTGAACAGATAATTAATGAAAATCTCTACATAAAGGAATGGAGTTTTACATAGTCCGATTAGTCTGGAAATATATTCAAAGTTTCTAAAAGAAAGACACCCAAAAAATCCGAATATTAATTATTAACTTCATTTTCCGCTATTCGAACTTTTACCAATATTTCTATCTAGAAACATATCATTCGGACTTAAATTACAAGTTCGATTGCTCAAGAACGTCGAAAAAGAGTCTTGATCAAGAACGACCCCGAAACTTTGGATGGCTTTGGCACAATGATCCACGTCTTTCTTTTTATAATACTTTGATTCATCCAAACCAAAAACCGCCTCATCTACAAAGGAAGCCAATATAACCTGTGCAATCACATAAGAATCCAACTCTGATCCGGTATAACCCTGCTTTGTAAAATACGAGTTCGCAGTCATATAGTCCCCTATTTTTGCAGCGGCTAATAATTTATCTTTTGCAACATCTCCTTTGTAAGTATCAGTTAATCCTAATGTATCTACTGCGATACAGTTCGCAATAAAAAGTATGATCAACATTATGATATAGATTCGTTTCATTGTTTTCATTTACCTTTGGTAGTTTAAATTTATTGCTTCTTATAAGATCAAGATTCGATTCCCAGATCACAGACCGGTTCTTGTTCACCGGGACGGTTTTTCTCGATCGTGAATTCAATAATGAATCCTTTTCTAGTAAGCTCCGGATCTGTAGAATACCAACCTGTTCTTCGATTTGCAGGATCGGAGCCTTTTGTCCGCATTGCAGGAGTAATTTTCATTCTGACGGAGTGATCCTCCGGAAGATCAAACTCAGGCCAAGCGCCTTCCTTCCGTCCTTCGTTTTCGTCGATGATATAAAAATCGTATTCATTCTTGCCTGACAAAAGAGGCATCCAATACTCGCAGTCATAGGCGAAGTAATCTCTGCGATCTCCGTGAAAAAATTGATCGATCTTAGTGCGTGTAAGACCATCCCTTTTATTTATATAATAATCTTCTGATGGATTGATAGAACGAGGAATTGTATCTCCTTTCGGATAAGGAAAATAGACATCAGGATCCAACCACATTAGGATAAATCTATATTGATTTACTTTATAGAAAAATCTATGTGGTTCATAATTCCCACGTTCTTTGAAATTCTTAACTTCAAATTTTAGAAAATTATTTTTATGATTTTCAATCTTTCTGCCTCGGTAGTGCACAGATAAACAACCTGAAAAAAGAAAGAGGAAGATCAGAATGATCGAAAGGACCTTTATCTTCATAATATCCGTCTGTAATTCCTCAAGACTTCGCACTTTATAGCCATTACACCTATTTCACAAACTCGCAGCCAGACTTGTCCATGTGCAAAGGAGTAGATTCGATAGAAAATAGAATTCGATCTCCCTCAGTGTATTTTACATATTTATTAGGATCGATTTTATCTTCGGTTAAAGTTTCAGGATTTCTAAAATGAATTCGAACCGAATGACCAGGCGGAAGATCCACGGCTTTTGTTATACTTCCACCGCCTATATCCGTACGATTGCGATTATAGCTAAATATAGAATAGATAGATTTTCCAACTGGGACAGGTATATAATATTCACAGCCTGAAATATAATTAAATCTAGGGTCAGACTGAACGATAGGAGGCAAACTTTCCCAATTAGAATAAAACTTTTTCCAATACCATTCTTCCGGCTGTAAACTACGGTTAGGCAACCAATCGTTCTGTAAAAATATCGTAAGATAATAGGTCTTCTTATCTCTTTCCGAAACAAAAAGGCCCGGAGGAGAATATTGAGATTCCGGACCTAAATCTGGAAAATTAAACCGCAAGTACGTACTATCAAAACTTTCTATATCCCAATAATTGTAATTCGGCCCAATCGGACCGCAGAATAACACATTTGTGAAACCCCACATAAATAGAGAAAGGATGAGTATTCGTTTATAATAAAAACATAAACTACTCATTTACAGACTTCCCCCGCAAGCCCCATGAATAGCTCCACCGGCTGTATAGATTGTACTTAGATATTTAATTCCAGTGTAATAGGATATAGTATCCAATGCGATACTTCGCCAATCTCCGGTTACTGCACTCTTGGTTGTGCCCGCCATACCAATCCAATATAATGCATCTGCACTGAAGATTTGAGATATAGAAGGTATTCCAAGAGCAGGCAATCCGGCATAACCAACAAACGCACCTACCGCTGCGATCTGTCCTGCCACAGAATAACAAGCGGCGGTCCGAGCATTCTTCTCATCCCAACGTATATTATTGAAACTTGATTTAGAGTATCCACCCGCTATATATGCCTGAAGAGTAAAGGGGGATAGCGTTGCGCCTACGAGGGCGAGCCCAACACCTAATCCGGAGGAGCCCAAGATAGGTATCGAAGCGCTCACTAGTAGCGCAGTCCCGATTGCAATTGCAAGGGCCGTAGTCACCGTAGCAGATACGACTGATAAAGCTCCCATTCCAACAAGAAGCGTTGTTCCTGCTGCAGACGCGGCCAGTCCAGCTGCCAAAGAAACAGCTGCAACACCAGTCACCACTGCCACAGCCGCAACGGTAGCGCCTAATGTAAATGCAGCAGCGGTCACCAAGGCAGCTGCCCCTGCAGCAGCTAATCCACCTCCGGCCGCAAGCGCAAGTCCGGTAGCAACCGCAGTAACTGCTGCCATAGATGCAACTGGTCCGGCCCCCAAAGCAGTACCTATGATTCCTACAGGGTTGAGCGTTGCAGCAATTCCTAGTCCAGCATCACTCCAACGCTGAGAACTCACATAAAACGCATTTTGAAAGAAGGTGCTTAATGAAAGACTAAAGTTCAAAAATCCGAGTCCGTTCCTTTCCAAGAAACTACTCAAGATACTGTTTCCGCTTGGATCAGTGTATCTGACTGGATTTCCTTCGGTATACATGTACAAGTCCATTCCCATCGGTCTTGTCGTATCCATAACAGAGTCCGCCTGTAAAAATCTTCCAATGACTGGGTCGTAATACCTTGCCTTGAAATAATAAAGACCTGTTTCTTTATCTTCTTCTTGCCCGTTAAATTTATAGCGGAACACATCAGGCCCGGAGGAATCGTTTCTTTGTATTTCTCCATATGGTTTATAAGAAATATGTGATGCTCCTCCCTGGTCCCCGCCTGCGATCCTGTTTCCATTTCCGTCTGTAGCCATTGTAATGGAGCCTAAATGATCAGGATGAAGGAATAAGAAACCACCCACTGGGAGTCCTGCTCCAGAACCCGGACCTCCAGGTTCATATGGAGTATTCACATTCGGAGTATTGGAATCAAATTGGGGAGGAACTAACCAAGGTGGACTCCCATTACCGCCTGGCATCAAAACGGAACAGTTAAAAAAAGAAACGATGAGTATCGGAGAGGTAAATTTTAAGACAGATCTCCAAATTCCTTCTCTAAAGGAAAGGAGCCCGAACCCTAAACTTAAAAAGATCGTTATATATAAAAAACCTAAATTAGTTCCTGGAACTAAGAATAAATATTTAATTCCTCGGATCGAATTATCTTTTGCCGCCCAAGCTAATGTTTTCCACGTAGTTTCTATTCCGGATATTCCGGAAGAAATACTATTACCTTGATAACTTAGAAGTACCGCATCCGTCCTGGTCCATTGTGCTACAAGATCTCCGGAGTTTCCTCGGAAATATAATGTATGTTGTGGAGATTTTCCCGGAGAAATGGAAACCTCATACAATCCGCCTAAGCTGATTGTTTTACTGGAATCACTTAATTTTGTTTTTCGTATCCTGGTTCCTGAAAAATCATAATCGAACCGGATACTTTCTTGGTCTTCCGTTTGGATCTCTTTTAATTTTTGGAAAGGATCGTAACGAAAACTTTCTCCATTCTTAGAGATGATATTTCCGGAGCCGTCGTAGGAATATTGGTAAGAATGATTTTGTCCTGTTACCTTAGTAACCGCATTCTTATGAGAAGGGTTTTCATACGAGTAGGTTAAGTTCCCTTTTTGGAGCAATTTACCGGAATCAGAATATGTATATTCTTCTGTTCCGTAAACTCCGGAGGCTGTCACCAGCCTGTTGACCGAATCATATTGAAAGTTTTGGGTCCTAACCGGATTCTTTTTATCTATGATAGAAAGATAATTTCCGAACTGATCGTAAGTATACTCTATACTTTGGTAAATTTCGGTATCTTTAACCGAAACAAATCTACTATGTTTACGTTTTATTAAATCATAATATATGTCCGTTCTGACACCATTCCCCAATTGTCTTTGGATCTTAAGTTCCCCATTCTCTAAGATTGGCCCTTGGTATTGAACGATTGGAAAATCGGAACCACTTCCATCGCCTGGAGTTAAAGTGATCCCGGAAAGAAATCCTGCTTCCGAATATAGGTTTTTTGAAATACTTCCGTCAGGATATATAGTCTCTTCTATTTGGTTCTGCAGATTGTACTTATTACGAATTACAAATTCTAGATCCTCTTCCGTTAACTTTTTTACGACTATATTTTGGTTTCCTCTTAGATCGTATCCGAACTCAGTTGTCCCGAGTGGATCGGTAACCTTGGTTAATCTTCCGATCCCGTTTTCTTTTTCAGGATCATCATATTCGTAAATATAATTCACTGCTCCGGTTTCAGGAGAATCTCCATTTACTCCGGAAACTCTTCCTAAAATATCATAAGAATATTGTATGCTGGAACCGTTTTGGTATTTTTGTTTAGATAATTTTCCCGAATTAGGATCGTATTCATATTCGATCTTGCCTGAATCAGGATGGACTACCTTGGTTTTTCTTCCTCCAAAGTCCGTTTCGATAGATGTAGTTCCGCTCTCCGGATCTATGATCTCCGAAATTCTACCTGCGGGATCATAAGAATAACGTGTAGTCTTTCCTTGTTGCGTAGATGAAATTATCTGACCTAGCGAATTCTTCTCCTCAACCGTTTCCTTAATTAGATTTCCGTTAAGATATTCCCTGGTTTTAGAGATCAAACCATTGGTTTCAGATTCGATCACTGTTCCATCATTTCTTTCACTTTTGGTTTGGTTCCCTTCTTGGTCGTAAGTATAATCTGTCCAAGAAAAAGGATTGGATCCTTCTAAGTATGGATCAATTTTCCTGGTGACCTGACCCTCCAAATTCCGGTGAGTCTCTTCCACGAGAACAGTTCCATTTACCAGGCTGCTTCTTCTTTTAGAGATATTAGTAATATTATTACTCAAATCTTCCTGCCAAGTCTCACCATTACTGCGGCGGAAGATTTTTCGGACAAGCTGATTCTCTAGGTCCCCGGTGTTTTCATATTCGATTTTTTCGGACCAATCGTTCTCCCCAGGTAGATAACTTTTTGATGGCCTTCCATGAGAATCATATTCCGTTCTGGAAATTCCTCCGTTTTGGTCCGTATTGGATAATTCCAAACTATTCGAAAGATCATAAGACTTTAATGTGACCTGACCCAAGCCATTGGTCATTTTGATTGGGAATTTATGTAGAATATTATCATATTCTACAGTGATCAAATTACCGTTAGACTCTTTTACAAGATTCGGGTTTCCGTAAGAGTCGTAAGATCGGATTGCCTCAGTTTTCCAAATGCCTGGACTCATCTCCTCTTTCACTGCAGATATTTGAAAATTAGAATATTCTATTTTTCTGTGAGATATTAATTCCCCATTCTTTAAAATTTGGATATCTACAGGCTTTCCTAATACACCCTCGTTCCAATCATTCAGATAAGAAACTTTTTCACTAGCAGTGACCCCGTTGATACTTGTATCTTTTCGGGTAATATTTCCATACGTATCATAAGTTTTAGTTATTGTAGAAGATTGAAATAACTGACCTCCACGATATACATTCTCCAAACTACTCGTTTCCTGGACCAGTAACCCGCCATTCGAAGAGATAGATTTTTGGAAGTTCTTATAAGATTCGGAAATTTTGAGTCCATTTTTAGATTTTGTTTGAGATGTAGGAATTCCGACTGCCTCCAAAAATGGAGCATCATATTTTGTTTCTGTAATTGAGCTTGCGATTGTATTCTTCTCTTCTATCTTCTGGAACCCTAAATACCCGGAATTCCGAAACCCACCTCTATAAAATCTAGAGAAGAAATACTTATATGAATTTTCCCCTAAGATCGAAGAACCTGCTTTCTGGGAAAGTTTAACTGTAAGAAAATCAGGAAATACTAAAGGAAGTATTTCGGGCCGATCCGGATCATATAAACCCAGTCCATTTGCAGTCGGATGATTTTTAGAAAGAGAATATTCAAGTTGTACACTTACATTTCCATCGGAAACATAAGAACCGTTTTCAATCTTAGTCAAAAGGCCTGCGGGGACATCAGAACGAAATTTCAAAAGATGCAATTCTAGATTGGATTCATAAGGGATCTGGCGATAAGTAACCGTATTCACAAATGGAATACTAGATGCCACGGAATTTTGAAGGGGCTTTTTATCTCCATTCAAGCCTAAAAGTTCAGGCTTGCCGTCACCATTGATATCTAAGGGAAGAAGATATCCTCCAGTCATCCAAGACTCGTCCCCGTCGGCAGAGTAAAACAGATTTCCAGAAGGATCAGTTTTTGAATAAGAAACAATCAATTTAGATTCGGAGGAATCATATCGAAGGAAGTCAGCTCTTCCGTCTCCATTTAAATCTATAAATTCTTTTCTGTTTCTCCAATTGAAATAAGCATTATCTGAAGAACTTCCAGATGGGTTTACGGAAGGTAGATAGTCGTTCAGATCTATAGAAATTTCATAATATGTTATATTCGTAATGTTTACTGAAAAATTCCGAACAGTTACGGTTTGAGGAAGAGAATCCTCATCCTCATTATCAGGTTCTTCCGTACTGCTTACATTTGCTCGGAGAATATCCGGGACCCCATCTCCATTTAAGTCCTGAGTAAGATCCTGATTCCAATACAAAGAAAAACCTGGAAGATAATCGGACTGAGAAGTATCGTAAACCTGTACCGTAAAATATGGATTTGTTAGATCTGAATAATTATAAATAACCTTATCCTTAATCCCGTCCCCGGTTAGATCAATTTCCACATACACTTGGTTAGAGGCGGAAGAACTTAGTCTTTGTTTAGAAGCAAACGCCCCATTTACACCGACTGTCTGGTAAGCACCACCTCCATTCGTCCTAAACTTTCTTCCATCGAATGGATAATAATGGATGGTGCCCTGTCCTGTAGCTCCTGAGAAAAATGCAAAATCAGGATAACCATCTCCATTCAGATCCGAAATGAATTGGTCCCCATCATTCCCAAACGAAGATCTGGAAATTTCAGTTTCTTCTATTTCAACTAAACTACCATTTTTAAAATCGTAAAATGTTAAGATCAATCTTGGATCGGAAGTTCCGCTTATCCTAAGCAGATCCGGGATCCCATTCTTGTCCATATCCACAAATCCCTGGAAAGAACTTCCTGGATCTGTAATATTCAATAATTGTGATTTTTGGAAACCTGAACCGGTAGAAAGATAGATCTGGATCTTAGTAGAAGTTTTAGCCTGTAAAAGATCAGTTTTACCGTCACCATTTACGTCTGCCAAAAAATGATACGGTTTAGTTTGTTGCAGGTTTTCCGCAACGAGTTCAGAATATTCCACAGAATTTAGATCCGGACCATAATATACGATCCCCTTAGCACCATTCGACTTCAGGACCAAAAAATCCGTCTTACCGTCTCCATTAAAATCTCCCGGAAGAATTTTACCATCTGTGGTAACACCGATCGGATTTCCTTTGGATTCTCCAATCGCAGAGATCGGATCTAAATTTTCAGTATCCCAAGAAGAAAGTTTGGAAACTGAAAATCTTTGGCTGTCCATATTTCCTAAAACACGGACCATTTCAGGGCTTCCGTCCCCATCAAGGTCCGCAGGAACTGCAAAGGACATTTCCACACCGTTTGTGCAAATATCCTGAAAATTCTGTATTCCGATCTTACAAAGAGCCGGAGCACTATATTGACTCGCAACAATACAACCCCAGTCCGCTGTACAGGTACAGGCCGCAACAGTTGCATCACAAGCAGACTTTACACTCGGGTCAGAAGCTCTATAAGAATTCTGGAATGTTTTTCCGGATGAATGTACATACTGAGCCTGATTGGATCTATTTGAATAGGAAAAGGTGATCGGTTTATAATTTTTACGATGAAAAGAAGAAAGAAATGTATCTCCGTTTAAGATATCATATTCGAATTCATAAAGTTCGCTTAAGTTTTCCGAACCACTGGAGTCTTTTGAATATACTTCAATTTTTTCTAATCTTTTCTTGCGAGAAAGAGGTTTGGTCAGAGAGAATATTTTTTCCCCAAATCTTTCGGATTGATCCTCATAAATAAAAAGTATTCTAGCATTTCCTCTAGCGTAGACTACCTCTTTTGGTAATACATCGGCAGATTGCAAATTTTCGGGATCATACTGGATATCATAACCGTTCCCAAATCTGTCTCTAACCTTATCCAAATAGAAAGCGATAGGCACTCCATCCGAATCTAATCTGGAATTTGAACCTCCGGAAAAGTTTTTACCGTATTCGTAAATGATCCCATTTTTATCTCGGACTTTCCAAACGGAACCGTCGAACTCTGTCTTAGAAAAATTTTCGAATTTGAATTTATAATTCCCATTCGTATCAGAGACCATTTCGCCGAATTGAGAAGAAATGTATCCATCTGAAGAAACAAAATGAACTCCTAGGTTCGGATTTTTAGAGATCTGAGGAAATCCACCCAAGGACCAACCCTTCCCCAAAACCCCAGAGCCTGAACCGGAATATTGGATATTGATCGCCGGAACTATATCTCCAGTGCCGGGAGGAACTTGGATAGAAAGTGAAAATCCAGGTTTACCATAAGAATTCACACTAACATCCGGAAATGGAAGAGGGATCTCGGTTTCTAATCCGAATAACGTGGAGAAAAAAGAGTAAATCGGGCGTAGAGGATTCCAAGCTAAAAGTAGAATTGCACTACAAAATATAATAATTACATAATATCTTCCGGTCCTAAACATTAGCTTGCTAAATCCTTCTGTAAATTTCCGGAATTCGATCCGGAAGGAAATAGCCGAGCTGTGAGCGGTTCACCTAAAGGTGATCTTTATATATAAAAGCACTAACGCGTTTAAAATTTTCGATGTCAAACACAAATATCCCAATTTAGGATATTAAAAGTCATAATATCCACATTCTTTTTTCAAATATCCCGAATTGGGATTTACTCAATTTGCTTTTTTTGGAATTTAGAATCCATATTCCGCACGAATTCCTGGATTTGGTGAAAGAAGAGAGATCACTAAAGGAACATACAATATTTAAAATATACCAAATTAGGATATTTTGTACGAATTCAAAATAATTTTCTTTCTTTTTACTCGAAGAAGTCACATCCCATCCAATAAGGAGGATCGGATTTTCTATTTCGATCTTTCTTCATCTGAAATACATTTTATGTCCAAAAAGTTTGCTTTCGTATTTTATGGGATCTTCTTCTTCCCTTCTTATCTTTTCACTTCTGAAATATTATTTAAAAATGGAGATGCTTATATTGCTGAAGAAGTTTCGGAAGAGCCGGAGTATATTCTTCTCTCTTGGAAAGAGAAAAAATATAGGATTCCCAAATTAGAACTCCAACGAATAGATCCCAGAAAGAAGGGCCCGGATTCTTCCTACCGCTATTCTGAATTCAAACTTTCGGATGGAACCCAACTTAAAGGGATCTTGATCGAAAAGAAAGAGAACAAACTTATCTTAAAAACGGAACTTGGTTTCGTTGAGTTAGATAGATATAAGATCCTTTCTCATAATTTTGATGAGATCTCATCCGAAGTGCCTATCATTCCGGAAAAATATCTATTAGAAACTTCTAAACAAAAAGACTGGAGGATCGGTCTTTTCGGCTCCGGATATTATTCCTGGGGACCATGGGGACAAACATTCCCGATCACATATGGAGTAGGCGCATTCTTGGAAAGGGACGCAAACTCAAAGTTTTGGTTCTTCGGGGCCATATCCGAAGCATCTATCGGAAAAGGAAAGAACGGAAACTTAAGTGTATGGAGCCAATCTTTGTATTTTGGTAAATATTACGGATATTCTTCCCCTTATTGGTTGGTCGGCGCCGGTTTCAGCAATTTAACAAGGACTGGAGATGAAAGGATCTCTGCGATCAATCCGGATCTGATCTTTGAATTCGGTTGGAACTGGCAGACAGAATCCAGGTCTTCTATTCGAATAGGTATTCGTTCTCAATGTAGTATAGAAGAAGGCTCTAATTTCTGCAGGTCCGGATTAAGATTCTCTTGGGGGCTTGCAATATGAGAGGAATATATTCCGTTTTTATAATTCTATTTATATCCAAATATTTTTGCTTTTGTACCGCAGCCGGTTTATCTGAAATTTTAGGAGAAGAATCTGCCAGGGCAGAATTTGCATTTGTAGCCAAATTAGGCCCGAACTCTGCTGTTCTTTCTTGGAATTGTTCGAAAGTTTCCAAAGGTACAATGTATACGAGCGAAGGAATTATTCCGAGCACCCAATCTTCTAAAACCCATTTTTCAGAATGGAAAAACTTAAATGCAAACACTTCTTATAAAGTGATATTAACCTGCGGATCTCAAAAGATAGAAGAAGGTAGTATTTTAGAATTTACCACATGGATCTCGAATGATCCTCCCAAAACAAGAGGGATTTGGATCTTAGGTGGAATCGGAAATGACGGGCTCCCTATCAAAGAAGTGGATCTGTTTGATCCTGTAACAGACATTTGGTATTCTTCCATTACAAACGTTCCTAGTCCAAGGATTTTCGCTTCTATTGTTCATCATAAAAACAAAATATATGTGATTGGCGGAATGGAAAATGTTTCCGGAACATATGTTTCCTCTTCCAAAGTGGAAGTGTATGATCCTTATACAAATATTTGGGAAACAAAATCTTCTTTGCCTTCAGGTTCGATTGGAGCGGTAGCGGGCTCTATAGGTGGTGAGATCTATATTCTTTCCGGATCGAACTCTACCGATATGACGAATGGCCCAGTATTTAATACAATTCTAAAGTTCTATCCTGAACTTGGAATTAACGGCCAATGGATCTCTTTTTCT
This sequence comes from Leptospira andrefontaineae, assembly GCF_004770105.1. Classification (NCBI taxonomy): domain Bacteria; kingdom Pseudomonadati; phylum Spirochaetota; class Leptospiria; order Leptospirales; family Leptospiraceae; genus Leptospira; species Leptospira andrefontaineae. The sequence goes on from NZ_RQEY01000010.1 coordinate 230,787, forward strand.
TCTGCATCTACTATATTTAATAGAGTGGATATGTCCGGCTGTGCAATCAATGGAGTCATTTTTTATACTGGCGGAAGGACCTATAATAGTGGAAGCGCAAACTCAAGCACCGATGGTTTTGCTGCTTCGGCAAATACTACTACTTCTTTTAGCGAGCCTAGTTTAGGAGAATCCAAACATGGAGCGGCCAGCGTTTGTATTTTACCGTCTTCTCAAGATCCTTTTCCTGCAGATGGAGTTTACTTTGCAGTTATAGGAGGTTCAACGGGTTCCGGAAATGTGTTTCAACCTGCTACTTCTATAATTCCTACAAATAGAACCGAGTTTTACCAATTAGGTTCCGGCTCTTTTTCCTTAGGCCCAAGTCTTCCTGCGTCGATTTATTTTCCTGCAGTCCAAACTTCTTACGAGACTCGTAAAATTTTCTCTTTTGGTGGAGCTTCTTCTATTAATATTCCCGAAAATACCGTGTATTCTTTGGATTCCGGAAATCCATTAGGTTCCGCTTGGGTAACTCATTCTTCACCTATGCCAAGAAGAAGATATGCTCATAAGGCAATTCGGATCGACAGATGAAAGTTGCACTTCTGAAATCTGTATTTTTTAGAATAACAGTCTTTTCCATTCTAATCATCTCTCCATTATTTTTATTATCAGAAGAAGATCCGATTGAAAGCGAGTGGATCCGAGAAGGAAACATTCTATTAGAATCCAAACAATTCGAAGAAGCTTCCATATTGGCAAATTCTATTTTAGAATCGGATCCTTCCAACTCTAAGGCTGAATTTATTTTAACCCAAGCCTGGATCGGAATTGGCAGAGAAGAAAAGAAAAAGGGGAATTTTAAGAAGGCGAAAGAATATTTAGAAAAAGCTTATAATAAATGGCCTCTAAATGAAAATATTCAAAAGGAACTTAGGGAGTTAGAGGATACCGGGAAACAATTCAAAAAAACAACTTTGCAGCACCAAAACAATTACATTAAAGAAAGCGTAACCAACAAAAGTACGGAAGATCTTATTCTTAGTATCAACCTTCTCCGCCTAGAAATTGAAAAGCTGAAAGGTGAATTAGAAACGGAAAGAATAGAACGCGAAAAAGAAAATATAAATACGACAAATATTTACTGGTTCTATCTACTTTTAGGGATACAGATTGTTGTTCTATTCGGAATTTTTCAAAAAATTAGAAAAATTTAATACTCTATCTAAAAACATTCGTTGATCATAAAATCAAAAACTGTAAAAACTAAGCGCTAAAAGCAACCCCTCTTTCTGCAGCGATCTCTCTCGCGGTTTTACCCTCTTCCGTCTTAAGATCAGGATTTGCTCCCTTCTTCAATAATAAAGTAACAATCTGTTCATTTCCTTGTCTGGAAGCGGCAATATGAAGAGGGGAAAAACCGCCGTCTTGAGTAAAGTTCGGATCCGCGCCATGTTCCAAAAGTAATGCAACTGCGTCTACTCTCCAGGAAGCAACCGCAGAATGTAATGCAGTATTACCGATCGATAATTTACTTTTAGACTTAGCGTGTATGTCCGCTCCCTTCTCCAATAAAAATTGAATAATAGGAAGTCTTCCAAAATGAGATGCCAAATGTAAAGGTGTCCAACCGTCAGGACTATAAGAGTGAACAATGCTCGGATTGGAATTTACTAACTCTTTGACTCTCTCCTCATTCCCCAAAGCCGCTGCTTCGAATAAATTAAGAGGAATTCCTAAGTTAAGATACGAATTGATTATATCATCTTTGCCGTAATAAAGAGCAAAAAGTACAGGAGTAATCCCTTCCGGATTTTGTTTGGAGGCTAGATCCGGATTTTCTCTTAAAGAATAAATAACCTGGGCTTTATGGCCCGCAGCAATCATTTGGAACATATCGGAAATCAAGGAATAGGCCTCCGAAAAACAACGAAGGATCATCCATTCTTTTAGGGCTTTGTCAATCCGCTTTCGACTTGGGGTCAAGAATTCTATTAGAATTATTCTTTGAGCTGTATCAGGTCGAAAGGTTGGAGATCCACAGAGATAGGAGCCGGGGTTAAAAGCCGATTGTCTCTGGTATCGAACATAGTAACTCCGGGTTGAGTGAATTGGGTATTGGAAACGTAAAGTATTTCGTCCTCCGCAAGTAAGATTGTGGTCAAACTTGCATCATAAGAAGAAGGAATAAAAAGTAAAGTCGACAACTTCTGCCCGGTACTTGGATTAAATACTTGTAATGTTTTATTAAAAGACGCGTCCAGAACGCTTGCGTAACCCAGTTGTTCGTTTTTGATCTGAACCCCGAGTATATCCCCGCCCGCAGCAGCTTCCTGAAACAAAAAGCCTGAGCGAAAAGTCCGAGAAGAAAGTCTGAATGCCACCACCCCGCCGTCAATCTGGCTTAAAAAACCCATTCTATTTGCGGCAGCAAAGACCAAATGAGTCTCTCCGAAAAGTTCCAACATCTGAGGCTTGCCTACAGGATTCGGGACCGGAAATGTATAAGTTGAAATAATAGAATCTGTTACAGTATCTATTTCTAAAAGAAGAGACCCCCAAGCCCCAGGAGGGAAATACCCGCTCGGATCGTTTCGATCCAATCTTTGTAATGTCACAAAAAGGCGAGTGCCTACGATCTGCATTCCTGACATTTCGGGAAGATTGTCGGGTATAGCGCTTGGTTCCGAATATCCGCCCAGATCAATCTGCCCAAGACTTGCTCCAGTCAAAGGATGAATGATTCTTAATATTCTAGATCCATAAAGTGAAACGTAAGCCTTGTTTAGACCTACAATCGCAATATCTGTAGGATTTGTTCCTGCCCCCATGGACCATTCCGCCCTAGTTTGGAATCCGAAATCCGGATCTAAAACTTGAACGCTATCCCTATTTAAACGATTTAGAATATAAACTTTACCATTCCCGAACCTTGCTACTGCGTCGGAATGAATCGGTGTCAATCCGGGATAAGAAAGAAGAAGTTCCGGATTTAATACCTTAAATCTTCCCCCGCTTGCAAAATCAGTGGTGACTACTCCTATATTATTAGGAAGATTCGGAGTTAAGAATAATGTATATAAAGGTGGTCTTTCTATATCCCCGCAGAAGGTAAGTAAGATAATAAAACCGGGAAGAATGAAACGTGCCGCCGATCTCACTAAAACCTCCCACTTAAGGTGATAAACCAATTTCTTCCCGGAAGAGGATATCCTACGATATCCTCTACTCTTTTATCTCCCATATTCCTAAGATCTATGCTTAAGAGCAGTTCTTTGGGAGTCTTTTCCCCTTTTTTATTAGGATCCTCTTCCTCGGGAGAAGTATATAATACAAGTGTAAGATACGCGTTCCAAATTTGGCGAGCAGGTTGGTAATTTACGTATTCATTTGTCCTGTCTTTGAATACGGCTCCTACATACACTCCTTCAAAACCAAGTTCCCAGGTTTTTCCTCTATATGCAATTGTTCCTGAAATCTCATGTTTAGGCCTGAGAGGAAGATACTTTCCGTTGAGATACGGCGCGGGAGAAGTATTGATCGCTTCTTGGTAAGTATATTCTAATAAAAATTTCCAGCCCTTATATTCCGTCTTATGAGAAACTTCCGCTCCGTCAATTCTGGCTGAGTCCACATTTTCAGGTCTTAATGTGAATTGTGAATTCGGAATGAATAGGATCATATCCTTGATCCTTTTTCTAAAGTAGGAAACCGTAATATTGGATTTAAGTTCTCCGTTTTTATATCGTCCGGTAATACCAGTATCTCCATTCTCACTTCTTTCCGGTTTAAGAGAATCGTTTGCTAGGATCGTTCCAACTTCCCCAAAAAGTTCTAAGAAACTTGGAATTCGATATTGTTTTGCGATATTGGATTTGAATTCCAAAGAATAATTTTCTTTTTCCCAAAATCTCCATAATAGTCCAGTTTTAGGATTCGAAAATTCGGTGGTTTTTATTGAAGAAGCGAACGGATCTTGTTTTCTATACCAAGGTTCGTCGGATTGGAATTTGTCTCTATACGAATCCCAAGAAACTCCCGGAGTCAAAACTAACTTTCCATCTAAAAATCTAAACTCGTCCTCTACTTGAAAAGTAGTATAGGTCCTTGTTTTCCCAGGCTCGTATTTTAAATCTATATTTTGAGGTGTACTTCTGGATCTTTCGAAAGTTTCCCTTTCTACCCCCGCATGAAATTTCAAAATTTGATAATATTCTAATAAATAGAAAGTAGGAGTGATCTGAAAACCGGACTGCCCCATCTGAGCGGAAGAATTAGGAGTTCCTTTGGAAAATTCCGATTTTGGATCGAATAGATCATCATTCGTAAATGAAGTAAAGGCCCGAGTCTCTAATCTTAATAATCCATCAAATAAACCTTTCGTATCCGTTCCAATTGAAGAAGTATTTCTAAGATATCTGCGATGAACCTGTTGCGTTTGATTACTTGCAGGTCCAGGAATTCCATGAAATCTATAATTTAGATCATTCCAAAATTTAATTTTAGTAGCCCCGATATCGCCGCTAAGCCCGATCATACCCGAAGTTCTTTCGTATTGTGCGTTTCTTCTTCTATCGATCGTATCGTCCAGAGGATTGACTAGTAAGGTTCCATGATTATTTAAATAGGAGAAGTTTTGGTCCGATTTTTCTCCCAATAAGAATACGCTGGTGCCGATCCCTCCATACGTTCCAGTATGCGTTATGCTACCTTTTCCGGTATTAAAACTTCCTGCTCCTATATTAACCCGAGTTTTAGGAGGTCCGGATCCGGTTCTTGTAACTAAGTTTACACTTCCGCCGATCGCTGAACCTGAAAATCCAACGGGCGCGCCACTTCTATAAACTTCAATACTTTGTAAATTATCGAAGGGAAGATCCGCGAGATTTACTTCTCCACCTTGCGAATTATTAAAAGGGACTCCATCTATATAGATCCTAGATTGGTTCGGGTTCGTTCCTCGAAGAGAAAGAGTTGAATATGAACCGAGACCACCGTATCTTCTGATCCTAACACCGGCCTCTCTTTCTAAAACGTCCGGAAGATTCGTATAACGTGCATTGTATTGGTCCAGATCGATAGAAGTCTGGAAACCAGTTGGATTCTTTCTAAAATTTTCGGGTTGAGAATTCGAACTGGTCTTTCCCACCACCTTAACAGTGGAAGTTTCAGTCTTCTGGGACTCTTGGGAAAATATTTGGACGGAAAATAAAAAGAGCCCTAGATGAAGTATCTTTCCGAATCGTTTGGGTCTTTTGTGCATTGAGGCCTTAACTCCCGAAAGCCATAGAATTGAAAGTAGCTCTGATAGGTTTTCTGACTCACGCGAAGGTTCGGACCCTTCCCGTCTTTCGACAGTGGTTTTGTCCGACCGTTTAGGCGTTTACAGCTGCGGGTACAGCTCCGGATTTTCACCGGATTCCCTTTTCCGATCTACTTGCAAGACCAGGTTCCCAACCCAAGTCGAAGGGGCAATCTCAAAAAGGTCTTACCGCCTCTTGCTTACGCAAGACCGGGCTGCTCTGCGCGAAACTTTTTGTGCATTTATTGGTTCACACGGAGAGCACTGAGATCACGGAGTTTGTTTACAATGTAGGAACTCCTACAATCAGTCTCTTCTCCACTTGGCGGCTTCGCGTGAGAAGCAAATGCAGTGACTTTTAGATCACGCAAAGGCGCCAAGACCGCTAAGATTTTTAGGTTCAAGAACCCGCCAGGGATGCGCAGGGCTTTAGTCCGGACAAGGCCCGGATGAGTGTCAACGAACCCGAAGCAGCCCGATCCGAAGGAGGCGGCCAAAACTCCTCTGAAACCTGCATGTTGGAGATCCTACATTTTCGAATTCACAAAGAAATATTTTCTTGATGTAAGATAAAAATCGGAAAGGATTCACGAATTCGTGGCCCAAAGGGAATCCTTTAGGGTCTACCTACATAACAGGGAGCACCGAACTCGAATGAAACGAATTCCATCCTTAAGATTTCTTTTATTAGGGATCTTTATTTTAACTACCTCATCCTTATCCGCAGCCGGAACTTATTCCGAGGGTTGGACTGTTGCAAAATTGGTCCAATTCGAAAGCAGAGGGGTTATTTTTGAATCTTACGAAGGTCTGTTAGAAGTTTATACTATAAACGATTCAGAAGCTTGCGACGAATTGAAGGACGAATGTTTTGTTCCGGCAAAACAAAAGATCGAATTCAGCGTACGTCCTGAAAACGCAGATGTGGTGAACTTCTTAAGCAAAAGTTTAAACCAAGAAATTTTGGTCCAATACAGGGTCCATAGATTTGAAGCAATCGCATTGTCTTCCGATTACGAAGTAATAGGAGCTCAACTACAAGAGAGATCTCTTCCAAAAGGTCTGCCTGATAAGATCGTAAGCAAAAGTAAATCAGGTGGAAAAAGAAATTTTTCCGTTACAGGGCGTATTCTAAGTTTAGAATATAAGGGAACTATGATTGGGACTTGGGAAGGATTATATCTGGACGAGACCAGAAACAAAATCCATCCATTCTCGATAACCGACGAAGAGATCGCGACCTTTGCCACAAACACTATTAAATTTGGACTTAGATATTTCTTAGGAGTTTCTGTAGCTTACGTAAAAGGTATGAGAAATTCTTACTACGATATTTATGAAATTAACTTCAAAGCTCCTGCGGGCGCGTTGGAGCCGGTTGGCAATACCCAATAATTCACATTAAGATTTTGTTAAGTAAAAGACCGATGTAGGAGTTCCTATATCGGTCTTTTTTATTTTAGAGTGCCACTGTAGGAGTTCCTACATGGTTTCGAAGGCGGCCCCCACCCTGTTTAGGGTGGAGGAGGCGGGTTAGTGGGAGAAGCCGTTTCCCCTATATCAGATAATCGTAAAATTTCCAATTAAAAATAGGGGCGAGATTTGTAGGAGCTCCTACATGAAATAACTTCAATTAAGGATGGAAATTTCCATCCAACTGAATTTTCGGTCCTTTGCCAGGGAAATCCGATTTAGTCAAAGACTGGATCAGCTCCGTGGTCTTAGCATCCGGATCCGGAGCAGGAATTCCATTCTGGCTTAACTGCAATGGATGGATCTTGCCTTTGATAAAATTCCCTTGTTTGTCCAGGTCTGCTTCCAAGACCAAAGAATAACCGCCGTATCCTTTCGTAGAGAATACTCTATATCCCAAGAAATTTCCTAAAGAATAAGCGATCAGTTTTCCTTTATACAATTCGAATGCTCTAGGCAAATGAGGACCATGTCCTATGAATAGATCTGCTCCTGCATCGATCAGTGAGTGAGAAAGAGCGACCAAGTTTCCCCTATATTCTCCGTAAAATCTTTCTTGTTCATTTTTTACGTGTAGAGCTGGTCCGCCTTCTGCTCCACCATGAACGGAGATGAAAACCAATTGCGCTTTTTTCTTAGCTTCTTTTACAAGAGCCACACCTTCTTCAATATGGTTCACATGATTATGAGCGCTTTCCATATGGCTGAATCCGATCCAAGCCACAGAAATTCCTTTTACGTTCATATAAGTGATTGCACCTTTTTTGCCAGTGTATCTGACTCCGGCTTCTGAAAGATTTTTACCTGTATCATCGAAACCTTGTTGGTGAAAATCTAAACTATGATTGTTCGCGATGGAAACTATATCGAATCCAACATCTTTTAGAATTTTTGCATATGATGGAGGAGTTCTGAAAGCAAAGATAAGTGGACGATTTATATTTTTAGCGCAATGAGGATAATCAGTCAGAGTACTTTCAAAATTCGCAAATAGTATATCTGCACCTCTCAAACTTGGCTCCACCTGAGAGAACAAAGTGTTTTTAGGATCTGAAGGAAGTTTATTCTCTGGATAATTGGTTCCCATAACCAAATCACCCACAGCTTTGATTTTTAAAGTTTCAGGTTCTACAGATTCAATCGGCTGGCATTGGGAAAATAAAAGAGAAAGTCCTAAGAGAGAGGACAATGCAAGGATTCTATACATAGGGGAAGGATTTTAGAAACCCTATCCCTGGCAAAGCGGTTTTTCTACGGTAAAGTCCTTTCAGGGACCTACTACCACTTGATTCAATTGGATCAATAAAGGAAGAGATCCTGCATCAGCACCAACAGTAAGCCCAGAGGCTTGAGAAGTCACTTCTCCACTCACCGTATATTTTACTATACAGGCTCCTGAATTAACTGTACTGAAATTCAAATTGTTTATAGGACTATATGGAGGACTGAAAGAAAAAGGCCAAAAATTTGGGGAAGTACCTGACGGACAACTAGATACATCTATATCGAAACCTACGGTTACATCCTTACTCGTCCAGTCGGAAGGAACCGATCTAAGGCCCACTTGGTATGTTACGGTCCCGCCCGCAGTTACAGACAATGCGACTGGAGTAAATACAAGCAACGAACCACCACCTGCCAACAAGGCCAGTAAAGCTCCTTGTTTTTCGGGATCTTTTTTATCTTCTTCCGATAAACCTAGAAACTCTTTACCTATATCTGTTCCCGTAAGCACAAGTCCACAGTTTACGTTATGGGCAATGAGCATAAGGAAGATAAGACTTGTTATAAATTTATTTCTAAGACAAAGAGAAGTTCGCATCTCCTACGTTTAACAATAAATTTACCGAAAAAGCAAGCTTTAAAACCGAACCTGGTCCCCATTTTATGTCGGAAAACCTAACAAATCGCCGATCCTTATGGTATGCAATCTATCCCTTGCAATACTTGTTCTAATTCTGACTTTACTCCTCTCTTCTCCAAGGCAAGCCCCAAGGGAGAGATCTTCCAAATAGTAGAATGCAAAAAATGTAAATTAGTTCAGGTCAATCCTCAACCTAGCTTGGAAGAAGTTTCCAAGTATTATGAAGATTCCTACTTCACTCAAAGGACTGACAGAGGTTACGATAATTATTATTCGGAAGAAACCAAAAAAGAGATCGCAAGGGTATTCAATTTGAATCTAAAAGATTTGGGTTTCTTTGATTGGGAGAGGATATTAGGTTCCGAAAGATCCGCGTTAGATGTAGGTTGTGCTGCAGGTTATTTTTTAGATTATCTAAAAAGCAGAAATTGGAAAACAAAAGGTTTAGATATCGCAAGCGGACCGGTACGTTTTGCAAAAGAAACACTCGGCTTGGACGTGGAACAAAAAGATTTTCTGACCTGGGACTTAGACGGAAAAGAAAAATTCGATCTGATCACACTTTGGGCAAGTATAGAACATCTCCATCATCCCAAAGAAACACTTCAAAAAATCCTAAAACACTTAAAACCAGGGGGAAGAATGATACTTTCTACCTGCAGATATGGAGTTCTTGCAAAATATCTGGGACCTAAATGGAGATATTTAAATGTTCCAGAGCATCTGTATTATTATAGTTTGCCTGGCATTATTTCTTTAGGAAATGAATTGGGTTATATTCCTCTTGGTCATATCTCGTATGGAAGCGGGCTCACTGCTAAAAAAGGATCCGGGATCTTCTATAAAACTTCTAAGAAAGTAGCGGATTGGGCAGTCAAAAAATTTGACCAAGGTGATATGATGGCCGTTTGTTTCGGAGTTGCGAGATAGACTTTCTAAAACTTGTATTAAGTTAAGGGGTTACAGTTACACTTAAATTTCCGAGGTTCGTTCCTAAACTTGGAAGTCCTGATCCGATCGCCGTATCTACAATATGCGATACTTGACCAGTTCCGGTAATAAAACAGTCAAAAGTAACATCGGCAAAAGTCAAAGGATATGTATCGTCATGATAAACAGCGAACACTCCTTCTTGCGGAGCGCAAGACATTATCCCATTCCAAACCAGATCAAAACGCAATTCCCCTGTCCCTGAACCTGGCCAATAATTAACGGTAATATCGTACGCAGATTTACCAGTTGAAGCGGAAAATGTCAATGGAGAAGGAGAAAAGCTCAGCAAACCGCCAAAATTTCCATTCAATAAAACCAACGCCTTCAGTAGCGAATCGTTATTATTCTTTTCTGAAGTTTGAGCAGCTTCTTCTTCGGCTTGGTATCCTAATGCAAGTCCACAATTCAGGACCAAGATCGCGAAAAATAATATTATAAATTTATAAAATATGGAATTGGAAAAATAACGACTGGATAACATAGGAGAATTCCCCTTATCAGTATGATAAGCGAATATCATGACTATGCACAAGTAGGATTTTTATAGTAGGCAAATTTATTGACTGGAAACGAGACATCGCATCCCTCAAAGAAGGGATGCGATGATAAGATTAATGTTTTTCTTTACCAGGTTCTTTTACTGGAGGAGTGTCTTTCACCTTAATGATCTTAGTGGCAAAGATCACTTTATATACTTCCTTTTTCAAAAGAGTAAACTCATGCTTTTGTCCATTAGCATCTTCCGTTTCCAATTTAAGAGAATCTACATCTTGGCCCACTACTCTGGCTTCGGTTGTTTTGCCAGTTCTTAAGATAATCATGCTGTAATTTTTACCCGCATGTTCTGCAGGACTTGTTTTATCCAGATACTTGCGTAGAGCATCTTCTAATTCTTTTTCAGTTTTGGAAAAGAACTCCGCATGAGCTCTAGTCTTTTCTTCCTCGAAGAATTTTTCGTATTGGTCTCTATGAACGAATCTGGTTCCTAAATCACATTCACTAACTGTTACTTTATAGAATACTACAGTACTGAAAAAGCCGGTAAGCACATTGAGTGTGGCCTGCAATCCATTTACTGAATGTTCTGCGAAGTAGACCTTACCTTCTTTCTTTTCTATCTCAATATCCCTCGAACCAGGGATACGCCATAGACCATAAAGTGCAAACCAACGATTATAATGCGTTAGTTCCTCGCAGGGCTTACTCCCCGCTTCCAGGCCTAGTTTATCTTCTCCAGCGAATTCTATCCTTTTATCTAAAGTACAGTTTTGGAGATATAATGCGGTTATACCGATTAGGGTAATAATTTTACAAAAATTCGAATATCGTCTACTTGGAAGCATACGACATCTTCAATACGCTATAATAACGTAATCAAATCTATTTTAATTCTTTATGATTTTTTTTGGGGGAAGCGTAGAAGTTTTTCTGACCTTAGGATCTGCAGTTATAGCCACAGGCCATAACGCTTTTTTCTGGGGTTTGTCCTTGAACAACCTTACAAAAAAGTAAAATGGTACGGCAATTGCCAGAAATAGAAAAAGATATCTGGGAAGAGTGGATTCTAGAATAGATTCGCGTATTAAACCTAATGCGCGTCCCTCGTTTTCCGGGATCTTATTTCTATAATCGGAGCCGTATTCATAGGCATATACTTTCAATTTCAGACCTCTCCAGGCCTTTTCGATCGGATTCAATCTATTCTCAAATGCGGATTCCGAACTAACTCGATCTATTTTTATTACGCTACCTAACATTGCACTTATCAGAAAAAAGCAGAACGGGAGTCCCACCAAGAGCAGGAATAAAGGAGAAGAAGATCGTTTGTTAGAAGGGACCTTCTTCACTTGTTTTTTATTCTTTGGTTTTACAGAATTCATCGCTTAAAACTTTGACTGTGCAGGCACACGGTTCCTCTATTAGTATCGAACGAAAGTCCTTGCTTTTCCAAGGAGTTTTTCTAAGGTTCTAAAGAATTGCAAACATGCGACATATTCGTTTCCTTCTTCTATTCTTATTAACCTCCTGCACTACGGTTGGATTCCACAGAACTTCGGTAAGAGAGACTTACGAATACGGAAAAATGAAATTTATCAGAGTATGCGTATGGAAAGATGAAAACGTTTCCACCGAAAGGATGGATTATCTATTCAATTCTTGGAACGAAGAATTGGTTCTCTACAATCTGCAAGCTAATGTAGCTCAAGTAAAAGATTGGAAAAGACCTGGATGGACTGGCAAAGCAATCATGGAAGAACTGTATAAAGCGGAACTTCCGGATGGTTGTGATCGGCTCTTAGCTTTGGCTGGAGTTCGATTCTCGGATATTGCATATGAATTCGCTTCTTATATTTTAGCATTGTTCTTCATTCCCACTTTCGAAGTTTTAGGAGCAGTGGATAGCCCCACAGGTACCAGAGGATTTGTTTTAGCTCATACCGCATCACTCGGACATTTACTAGTGGGAGGTGCCGCTAACACAATGGTCCATGAAGGATATCATTTATTAGGATGCGGACATGCATTTTATCTTTCAGAATGTTACGGGCAGATCAGAGATCTAAAAGCAACTTCAGAAATCGGAGGAGATTCCTTTTTCCCCGCCACTTATCCTGGAGGAGGATTTATCACTTCCAGAAAACAATTAAATTATTTCTTTTTAGGACGTTAGCTTCTAAAAACCTGGAAGAATGAGCCAAACTTCCGAGAAAACTAAAGAACATTTCTCCTTTGGATTCAGCGAAGAAACCTTGGGTTATCTATATGCTCTGGCTGGAACCGTACTATTCTCGTCTAAAGGAGTGATCGTAAAATTGGTTTATAAATTTGGAATAGACTCAGTCACAGTTCTTGCACTTAGAATGATATTTGCTATTCCATTTTTCGCGTACGTTCTTTACCAAGAAACTTCTAAAAAATCAGACAATCCAATTTCCCGAAAAGATTATGGGATCGTAGTTTTACTCGCATTCATCGGTTATTATATGGCTAGCTTTTTCGATTTCTGGGGATTGGAATATTTATCCGCATCCATGGAAAGACTTGTACTATTTACATTCCCTGCACTTGTCCTTCTTTTAGGTTTCGTTTTTTTAAAGAAGAAGGTTCACAAGATCGAGATCTATTCCGTGGCTCTCACATACTCAGGCATACTATTGGCATTTTTACCCGACGCAGAAGCACAAGGAAAATCCGCATGGATCGGAGCAACCCTAGTGTTTCTTTCCGCATTGGCTTACGCAGTCTATTTAATAGGAAGCGGGCAGATGATCCCTAAACTGGGATCCCGGAAATTCACTGCTCTTTTGATGATCTGGTCTGGAGTTTTTGTTCTTATTCATTTTTTCTTCACGAAGAATTATGAAATCCTAATGCATCAACCTTGGCAGGTTTATGGATATGGATTTGCCTTAGGATTTTTGACTACAGTAGTGCCTGCATTCTTAACTACCGCCGGAATACAAAGAATTGGTTCCAATAAGGCGTCCATCGCAGGAAGTGTTGGTCCGGTATTTACTTTATTTTTGGCGGCAATTCTTTTAGGAGAGATTATCACCTGGGAAAATGTGGTCGGAACAATAATAGTTCTTTCCGGGGTTTTTCTATTGGGAAGAAAGAAGAAGGTTTTGGAGTAACAACTCCTCATCCTTTAATATCAATCACAAGCATTGCCATATCGTCGCCAAAAACTCCTTCCGAAAATTGGAATACATCGGAGACAACCTGATCCAAATATTCATCTAAATTCCCAAGATCTCTGTGTTGGAGTAGAATGTCCTGAAATCCGGGAAGATCCAATATTCTGCCTTCCGCGTTGAATACCTCATACATTCCGTCGGAGTAGAATACTATTCTATCATCTTTTTGTAATTTAATAGATTCATTAAAATATTCTATAGAATCAAAGATCAGAAGAGGAAGATTCATACCTTTCAATTCCATCTTCTCTTCACCCCTAAATACTACAATAGGAGGATGACCGGCATAAGAATAGACTAACTTCTTCTCCAAAGGGAAAAATCTGGCCCATACGGCAGCAATATGATGTTCCACCACCATTGGTTTTAGATCTTTTACAAATTGTTGGATACCTTCTGCAGGAGAAAGACCGGCTTTTGCATGATGCCTAAAAGAAAGTACCGCCATTCCGGAAACCATTGCGGAAGAGATACCATGACCCGAAACATCACCGAATAAAATATCCAACACACCATTCTCATGTTGGATATACGTTATAATATCTCCCCCGACTTTTTCGAAAGGACGGAAATAACTATCCATTTTATAAAAAGGGGAACTAGGAAATTCTCTAGAGACCAAAGATCTTTGAGTAAGACGAGCCAATTCAAGATCATGGTTCATTCTTTCATAAAAATCGTTTAGATCGGATTCTCTTTTTTGTCTATCGAATGCTAGAACGATCAAATCGCCCACTAGCCTAAGAACATAAATATCTTCTTCTGTCCAAAGTTTTTGACCTTTTACAGAATCAAATCCTATAAAACCAAGTTCTTCATCCCGAGAAGAAAGACCCACCACCACCAAGGAACGAGTCCCTCTTCTTTCTAAAAGATTTCTTAGGGAAGCATGTGTAGAAGGAACATTATCCAAAGAATCATAAACGATATGACCCTTATTACTAATCGTATCGTAATCCGATTTAGGAAATGTTTCTATTGGAAGATTCTGTAATAGATGGATCCTATGTTCTATTCCATCCGCACACCATTCATTCGTGTTTGAGATGGTAAGACCTGCGTGAGTGTATAAAAATAAAAACGCTCTGTCCGCTCCGCAGAATTTTCCAAGTTCACCCAAAGCATGGTTCACTGCATCTGTGGTGTTTCCTGGTTCTACGCTTAAAAAATATCTGGAAAGCTGAGTGAGTAAACTTTCTAACGCGATTGTTCTCTTGAGCCTGGACTCTGCCGCACGAATGGAAGTTACATCCTTCTGCACTCCCCAAGCTCGAAGTAAAAATCCATTCTCTACCACACCCAAAGCCGAGCTTAGAAAATACTTACGTTTTCCTCTTAGATCTATTTCTTCTAATTCGCTATCATGTATCTTATACCCTGAGCGAATGAATTCATTAATACCGAACATATTCATCTTGTTAGTCGGTCCAACAAGATCTTTTAAAAGAACACCTTTGATCTCTTCTGCGTTATGATACCCGTAGATCCTAGCCATGGTATCGTTGCAATGTGTGAGTCTTGCATTCTCATAGATCAGCCTGCACTGTTCCTCAATCGGAAGAGTGGTATCTAAAGGAGAATCCAACTCGTAGGACCAGATCCCTTCCGGGGACCTACGAAAATAACCGTCTACCTTCTCGATTTCCTCGAGTCGGGTTTTGTAATCCAATTCCATTCGTACCAGGCGGCCCTTGCCATTTTTCTATTTATTATCGGGTGAGACAGTCGGGGAATTTTCCCGGTTTTTTTATTTTCTGCCCGCCCAATTTGTCCGGGGCCCGCTGTATTTTTATATACGGACCACAAGGAGGCGCCAATGAAAACCGAATATAGAAACTCGATCAACCAAGAAAAAATATCTGCACTTGCTGAAATGCTCGCAGACAAACTCATCGAAGAAATCCGCAAAAGAGCCCTGGAAAAACACGAAAATTTCCCAAAAGAGGCGGCATAAAACAGAATGTTGTCAGAAAAAACCGATTGCCAAGGGACGTTTTCCTTACAAAATTCCGCTGGTCGGAGGTGGGAATGTCCCAAGGCACTTTTTCAATTTTTCGTAAGATCGCTATTCTTAAGCTGGTCCTCTTCTTCTCCCTATTCGCAAATTCCTGCGGTTATAATGAAATCCAAATACAAGACGAACAGGTCAAGGCTGCCTGGGCAGAGGTATTAAACCAATACCAAAGAAGAAACGACCTGATTCCAAATTTCGTGAATACCGTAAAAGGATACGCGGCCCAGGAAAAAGAAGTACTGATCGAGGTAGCAAGAGCGAGAGCCAGCGTGGGATCAGTTCAGGCCACCCCCGAAATTCTGAATAATCCTGAGTTATTCGCGCAATTCAATAAGGTACAAGGCCAAATGAGTTCCGCTCTATCTCGACTTATGATAATCGTAGAGAAATATCCGGAATTGAAATCCAACGAAAATTTCCGGGATCTACAGGCACAATTAGAAGGAACCGAAAACAGAATTGCTATTGCGAGAAACCGGTATATCAAATCGGTCCAAGAATTTAATATCACAGTAAGAACTTTTCCGAACGTGATCACTGCCAAAGCTTTAGGATACGGACCGAAGCCTAGCTTTACTGTAGAGAACGAGGCAGAAATCTCCAAACCACCTAAGGTCGAATTTTAAATCTTATTACTGCCACGTTCTATGAAGAAAATCTGGGCTATTCTTCTATTCACATTTATTACCGGACCGGTTTTTTCCCAATCGATCCCTATTCCGGAGTTAGAAGGACGAGTAACGGACCAAACCTACACACTCTCCTCTTCCGAAATTTCCGATCTGGAAATCAAGTTAGGCAGGTTCGAGAAAAGAAAGGGGGCCCAGATCGTAGTGTTGATCGTGCCCACCACCGCGGAAGAAACCATAGAAGAATTTTCCATACGGGTAGCGGAAGCTTGGAAAATAGGCAGAAAGAATATCGATGACGGCGTGATCTTTCTGATCGCTAAAGACGATCGCAAATTTCGATTCGAAATAGGACGCGGTTTAGAAGCCGCCGTATCGGATGCCAAGGCAAAACAAATCCAAACGGAATATGTAGTCCCGAAATTTAAGAAAGGAAAATTCTACGAAGGGATCGATGCTGGGATAAACGAACTCTTCAGACGTATAAATCGAGAACCCTTACCTCCTCCTAAGCCGGAAGATTTCCAGACTTTTGAAAAACAAGAAACGCCTAAAGAAATGGATAATTTCTCCATTTTCCTTGTTCTTTTTGTATTCGTAATCGTTCCTATAATTTTCTTTCTTCTATTCAGATATCGAAAAGAAATCAGACGATATCTCGATGATTATCAAAAACGGCATCCAGTCATAGATAGTGGCTCCAGCTGGTCGGACGATTACGAAAGCAGAAGGCGACAACGCGAAGAGGAAGAAGAAGAAGAGGATGACTCCTCATCTAGGCGCTCTTCTTCTTCCGGTTCTAATTCTTCCTATACGCCGGCAGAAGAGAAAGTTCCTTTCCAAGGAGGAAAGGGAGGAAGTTTTGGAGGAGGCGGGGCCTCATCCAGTTGGTAATTATATGAATAAATTTAGTAGAATATTAAGAAATCTTACTGTAGGTCTTAGTGAATCCGTATTCTTAAGTCCACTTGGAAGATATTTCAGCAAGGCTGATCGGGAAGAACTTGGCCAAGCGGTGAAAAAGTCGGAATCTTTACATAGGGGAGAACTCCGTATCTGTATAGAATCCACACTATCTGTCTTGGAAATTTTACAAAACGTTACTTCCGAAAAAAAGGCGATCGAAATGTTTTCGTTCCTTAAGGTTTGGGATACGGAAGAAAATTCGGGAATCTTAATTTACCTTCTATTATCCGAAAAGAAGATCCATATACTGGCAGATCGCGGAATCTACAAAAAAATCGGACAAAACAGATTGGATTCCATCGCTTCTAAAATAGGAGAAGGTTTCCGATCCGGAAAACCGAAAGAAGCCATTTTACTCGGGATCTCCGAACTTACCGTGGACTTAAGCCGCTATTTCCCCGCCGGAAAACATAATCCGAACGAGCTACCCGACGAGCCCTTTATCAAATGATAGGGCTGCTATTACTTTACGTTTTCGGAATATAATGATATGAAACGGATTTTTCTTCTTCTTCTCTGCCTTTGTATCGGCCCACTTTTTGCCGATCCTATTCCGATACCTAAATTGGAACATAGGGTCACCGATCTGACTGGAACCCTGACTTCCGAGCAAACCGATTCCTTAGAGTCCAAATTAAAGGCCTTTGAAAAAAGAAAAGGAAGCCAGGTGGTGATCGTGATGATACCCACGACAGGAGAAGAGCCCATAGAGGATTATTCCATCCGACTTGCAGAAGAATGGAAGATAGGTCGTAAAAAAATAGGTGATGGCTTCATCTTTCTCATAGCAAAAGACGATCGCAAGATGAGATTCGAGGTAGGAACCGGACTTGAAGGAGCCGTTACCGATTTCAGCAGCAAACGGATCCAGACCGAATTCGTCAGACCCTTATTCAAAGAGGGAAAATATTTCGAGGGTATTGAGACTGGGATCGATAAGGTGATAGGACTTATCGACGGAGAAACCTTACCTGAACCGGAGACTCATACCGGATACGAATCTTCCGAAGAGGAGGACAATTTCGGATATTATATCGGAGCCCTAGTCGTCATCGGGATTCTTGCAGGTATCTTTCTGAGAAAAATGTTCAGCATACTGCAAGCTGGGGCGGCAACTTATGCAGGATATTGGTTCGGAGGTATTTTAGGATTCTCTCTCGAAACTATGCTTCCACTTCTCGTTATATTCTTTGTTCTTCTTTGTATCATATACATAGCGGCCAAAAGTTCCGGAGGCAGTGGCGGAAACTGGTCTTCCGGCAGTTGGAGCTCTTGGAGCTCCGGATCATCCGATTGGAGTTCTTCTTCCAGTGATTCTTCGAGTGATTCGTTTAGCGGAGGTGGTGGAGACTTTAGTGGGGGTGGCTCTTCTTCGGATTGGTAGGGAAAAATTACTGGGAATCTAACCTATACTTTACTTTAGAAACTTCTAATCTTATTTACCATGGAATAAAGGCCGTTACGTCGGCTCATAGAAAGGTGTTTGTCCAAACCGATCTCTTTCAAAAATTCCAAAGATGCAGACTTGATCTCTTCTTTTGTCCTTCCGGAAAAAACCCTTAAAAGTAATGCGATCATTCCTTTTGTGATAGCAGAATCGCTATCTGCTTGGATGAATAATTTGCCCTCTTTTTCTTCCGGGACGACCCAAACCCTGGACTGGCAACCTGGGACCAATCTATCTTCCGTTTTTAATTCCGGGGCCAAAACAGGAAGCTCGTCCCCTATCTCGATCAGCATCTGGTATCTTTCCTCCCAGTCTGCAGCTTCCGAGAACTCGGCGATAATTTCTTTTTGAGCTTCTTCCAGAGTCGGCATCTTTTCCCTCAGGCTAATTTCTTCTAGGCTAAAAACCATGGTTTCCCCGGAAACAAAATAATTAAGACGGGGCCCAAGGCCCCGTTCTCTTATTTTAGACGATTCTTCACATATTTAACCAGATAGAAAATTCCCACAGCGATCAACGCTAAAGGAATAATATAGATCAAAGAAAGTATCAGCTTTAATCCAAGACTTGCCAGATCAATAAATGCATCTCCAAAACTAGGAACTTCCACGGCCTTCGGTTTTTTGGGACCATACATATGGATGCTGATCTTTGCCCAATTGACTCTATCCATAATTTTCCATTTTTCGAATTCAGCCGAGTCGGCAGAATCTTCGGATTGTCCTATAAGTTCTTCGATCTCAGCAGCATTTCTGGGAGTTGATCTTGCACCAAGATCCGTTCTTCTTGCGATCCTGATCTTCTCTCTTTTGGCATGGATCTGTTCCAATGTATAATTTTCGGTGTGATCTTCCACTTGGATATTTTCGGAAGTGAGAGTGCCGATCTTCTCCAATTCCATCAAAACCTGATATAGATCGGAAGACTTTACATGAATGACTGCAGTCATACTTGGTTCAGTATCTCCTCCCCAATTCTGAAGACTTTCACTCTGAACAAATCCGTACTTGCCCGAAAGTTCTAATAAAAATTTGCGAGCGGCGATAAAGTCCTTTGTCTCGAAATTTAGATCTACCTTATATTCTAAAAGTCGACCTATCTTTAGGGCTCCTATCTTAGGAGTGGCAAAGGTTTTGATCTGATCCTCTGGTGCTTCTTCCCTTTCGCCCGCCTTGCCGGTAGCCAATTTTTTCTCGGCCTCTTGCATCGGTTGTTCATCCGCGGAAGGCATTGGGGCTGCTGCGGATCTGGAACGTAAATCTGAAAGATCTTCAGACTGTTTTTGGGAATTTTCGGCCTTACAGACGAAAAGAAAAGATACGATTAAGATTGAAGTTAGAAAGCGAAACATTCATTTCTCCTAAAAAACCCTATACATCCCGCATCGAAGCTCGGACATACTTAAGAGAAACAAATGGATCGCTTTTTATTTTTTCGATTTTTATCGAATGTTTGAGCGAAATACTTTCCGGATCACTTATAGAACCGGAGCAAAGATCACTCCTAGGCTATCAATTTCGTCCCCGCTTCTTCCATGAAATCCTACGATTCCCCAGCCGTTAGGTGCTATGTATGTAGTACAGCTAGAAGTAGTAGATCCTCCCGTAAGGAATCTGGACAGACTTGTGCGAAATTGAGCGTAAAAAATACGAGTGTGACCGCTTTTTTGCGCACTACAAAGTTTTACTTGGTTTACGTATTCTCCCGATCCCAAGGTCAAAGTTTGCAAACTTCCTCCAGTTCCTCCATGACTTAACACAGTTCCATTCGTTAATTGTAAAGAAACTGCATCCACTCTAGATCCGGATCTTATACTTAATTTAGATGCGGATGGAGAAGAAGGTAGAGAATTCACATCGTTAAATGCAGTTCCATGCGGTCCACCGAATGTATCGCTAAATACAAGGTTTTGCAAAAGAGAATAATTGAACGTAGAAGAAACCGCATAATGATCAGAAAGCATAACTCCCGTGACCGGATGTACGAATCTTTCCTCTTCGATCAAATAAGAACTAGGAGATAAGGAAATATAGGAATTCCCACGGTAGAATATTTTGTCCACAATCTCGCAGCTTGCACTTGTTCTATGACCTTCGCAATCTGTTAAGGCGTCAGCTCCTTGTGTAGGATACGATCCGCCTCGGATCAATTGGATCCAAACATCCGTAAATCCATGATTGATAAACTCTCGAATATTATCTCCCGATCTGGTATATCTTGTATTCGTATCTCCCATCACGATCACTGCGTTTCCGGCGGAATTGGATTCTATAAAGTTCAGAATTTGTAATACATTCGATCTTCTTGCAGCCAGATCCGCTTCTTCTGTACTTGCGTTCGTATGTAGGTTATATACATCCAGAAATACTCCAGGTGCTACCTTATGTCTTGCTAAAGTAAATCCTTTAGGAGTTAAACAATCCGTTCCATTACAGGCGCTCCAATCCACTCTTTGGAAATCCGAAAATGGAAAATAAGATAATGTATTCAAACCATCACCTATTCCCATTCCTCCACTTGTAGCAGACCTATAAGGATGTACATCGTTTGCATACAAACTTGCGTGGTAATTAAAATCTTCTTGGACTTGGATCAGATCAAATGGAGTCATTAAAGGCCCCATATAAGGAGTGTTCTCACTCGGATTCGAACTGGAAAAAGGCTCCAGTAATCCTGCTACATTATAAGTGAGCAAAGAGAATGTTCCGGTTCCGTTTACAGTATCAATAACTGCAAGATCTGAATAGTTTGTTCCAGTTTTCGTTTGGTCCGGCTTCTGGATCAATCCCAGTAAACTTTCCGTGTTTACAGCCTTTTCCCCATTACAATTGAGCAGGAATAATAAGATCCCTACCAAAAGGGGGATTCCCTTTCTGCTTAGTTCGATTTTCATTTTTGATTCTCCGTTTTGATATCGAACGGGCAGTATAAATATAAGTATTATATTCTAATTAGAAATTTCTTATATGGTCATTTTTTTATATTAAGGAACTCTTTTACCAGTTCCTGCCTCTAAAATCTGAAACCATTCCTCTCTTTCTAATTGAATTTGAAAAGATTTTGTAGCAGATCTGATACGATCCGGATCATTCGTCCCCAAAACTGGGACCAATTGTGCCGGATGGAATAGATACCAAGAGAATAATACAGCATCGATAGTTGTGCTCTTCTTCCTTGCCAACTCCTCCAATGTTTTATATAAAACAATTTCTTGTTCTGTTTTAGGTTGGAAGACTCGCCCACCGGCAGTCGGAGACCAAATCATAGGCCTAATACCCAATTCTTGGGCCTGATCAAATACTCCATTCACCAAAGGATCAGTATAAAATGGATGGAACTCCAATTGGTTTGTAACCAACGGAAAATCCAATCTGGACTGCAAAAGTGAAAATTGGGAAGGAGTGAAATTTGAAACTCCGAAATGTAAGACCTTACCGCTTTGTTTCAAAGATTTAAAAACCTTTGCGATCTCATCAGCATTCATCAAAGGATCGGGCCTATGGATCAAAAATAGGTCTATCTTATCTACATTCAGTTTTTTTAATGAATTTTCGACTGAGCTGGTTAGATATTTGCCAGAAGTATCATAATGTTTCACCGAAATGCCTTGGCGATTTGGTCCAGGAAGTTGAATTCCAGCCTTAGTGACTATCTTGATCTTCTCTTTCAGATCCGGCCTGGATTTCAAAACGATTCCGAATTTTTCTTCGTTTCCATACTCTCCGTATAGATCCGCATGATCGAATGTATCAATCCCGGATTCCAGACAAACTTCTATCTTTTCTAAAATACGGTCACTACTTGATCCCTTAGGATCCATATGTAGTCTCCAACAACCATAGACTAATCTGGAAAAACTTGGACCTTCTTTAGAAAGTGAAATTTTCATCTTATTTCAACTATAATAGAACACATGGTATACGTATTTCGGAAGAATCCAACGAATCAAGACGGAAATGAAAAGACTTGCCTTTCCATTCTATCGTTTTATAAAAGTTTTCATTCTCTAACGGGAGAGTCTCTATGAAAACAAATACAATTTCCCGATCTGGCAAATCCGCAATTAAGAAAGTTCCTACTAACAAAACTAAGCCGAAAGGTATAGGCCGGGTGGAAAGATCTTTTTTTCCTGGAAAAGAATTACCTAGAATTTACGGCCCGGGTGACACAAACGCTTTGGAGTCCGGATTTTTACCTGCATGGATCTCCAAAAATAAAAAATCGATCGAAGCAGATCTTTTAGAATACGGTGCAGTATTGTTTCGAGGTTTTCAAATTTCTTCTGCCCAAGAATTTGAAGACGTTGCTCTCAGCTTGGACAAAAATCTGAAGACCGATTATCTGGGGACTTCTCCCAGAAATAAAGTTACTCAGTTTGTCCATACCGCAAGTGAACTTCCCCCTCATTATCCGATCATGCAACATGCTGAGATGAGCTTCTTAGATAAACCTCCCCGTAAATTGATGTTCTTCTGTGCCGTCGCACCCAATTCGCATGGAGAAACCCCGATTGCAGACCTTCGAAAAATATACGAGGATCTGGATCCGGATCTATTAAAGAAATTTGAATCTAAGGGAGTAAAATACATCCGCAAATACGACGGCCCTAACGCTTCTCGTTATAATCTTTGGAAAACTAAACGATGGGATGAGATGTTCTCTACAAAAGAAAAAAAGCAAGTGGAGAAGATTGCGGCTCAACAAAGATTCCAGGTAGAATGGCTGCCGGAAGACGGTTTAAAACTCACAAATAAGCAGGTTGCGGTTCGCAAGCACCCCATTGCAAAAACAAAAGCATGGCATAATCATAGCCAAGTATTCCATCAAGACGCTGCCAGATTAGAATATGCAAAAATTCTAAAGCAACAAGGAACTATCAGAAGCCTGATCCTGGCAGGAGTTCTATATGTTCTTACATTCTTAAAGAAGAAGTTAGTGGAGCCTAAAGACCAAGACACAAATGTGATCTTCGGAGACGATTCAGAGATCAGCGTATCGGAGATCGGCAAGGTGAGTCAGGCATTCTGGAAACATTTATCCATATTCTCCTGGCAAAAAGGGGATGTTCTTTTGATAGACAATTATTCTGTTTCTCACGGAAGATTACCATTCTCCGGACCAAGGGAAATTTTAGTCACCTGGACGGACTAAAATATAGTTTAAAAAAATCTAAAATATTAAACGGCGGCGGATAATCCATCCGCCGAAGGAAATACATGCAAGATTACGATTTAGTCAGATTGAATTTCAGTCCGGGAGGACTCTTTGTCCTGAACATCTGCCTTGGACTTATCATGTACGGGGTCTCCTTAGAATTGACCATTGCCGATTTTACGAACTTAAGAAAACAACCTAAAGCAGCGATCGTAGGTCTATTCTCTCAATTGGTATTATTACCGGCACTCACAGTAGGATTACTTTATATTTTAAAACCGCACCCCGGTTTGGCTCTTGGAATGATCTTAGTTGCTGCATGTCCAGGCGGGAATATGTCCAATTTTATCAGCCTTCTTGCAAAAGGAAATGTTCCTCTTTCTATTTCGTTAACTGCAACTACTACCGTTCTCGCATGGTTCTTTACTCCATTTAACTTTTTCTTTTGGGGAAAACTATATTCTCCCGCAGCAGACAGATTAAAAGAGATCAGCTTAAATCCTGTAGATGTATTTCTTTCGATTTTTTTAATATTGGTCTTACCTTTGATCTTAGGAGCTCTTACAAATCGTTTTCTTCCTAAAGTTGCTTCTTCTTTAAAAAAGCCGATGAGGATTGGATCTACGGTTCTACTCGGAGTTTTTATACTCATTGCATTTGTAGGAAACTGGAAATCTTTCGTGGAGTTCGGACCTGTTTTGTTTTGGTTGGTCCTTCTTCATAACGGTTCTGCTTTAACAGTAGGATATTTTGCTTCTTGGATTGCCGGTCTTGCTCACAAAGAAAGAAAAACAATCTCTTTGGAAACAGGACTTCAGAACTCAGGACTCGGGCTCATCTTAATTTTTACATTCTTTCAAGGGATCGGATCAATGGCACTCATCGCTGCTTGGTGGGGAGTATGGCATTTGATCAGTGGACTTTTCTTAGCTTCTATTTGGGGAAGAGAAAAAACAACCTGAGAGAAACAGATCTTAACTGATCTTCATGCTAGTTAGAGATACCGAACTCTGGATGATATCGTTATAAAAACGGATCTCTTCTTTCTCATCCGCTAAAGCCAAAGCATATAACATAGGAAAATAATGTTCAGGAGTTGGGATGGCAATCTGCACTGCTGTCCCTAATTTTTGGTAATTTGCCAGACTCTTCCAATCTCTTTTTTGGATCAGATCCTTGAATGTTTCATTCGCATCCAATGCCCAGTCATGCGCCTTGTCTTGGTTTTTCCAATCATAAAGACGTAAGTTATGAACTAGATCCCCGCTTCCCAAAACCAAAACACCTTGCTCTCGAAGCTTAGACAAAGACTTTGCAAATTCATAATGCCATTCTCCCGGCTTGGTAGCATCCAAACTCAATTGGACTACCGGAATATTTGCCTTTGGATACATATTCCTAAGTACACTCCAGGTGCCATGATCCAATCCCCAAGAATCATCTTGGATCACTTGTGCATCTTTCGATTTAGAAAGTTCTTCTGCTAACTTTGGATCGCCAGGTGCGGAATATTGTACATCAAATAATTCCTGAGGGAATCCGTAAAAATCATGAATAGTAGGAGGAGACTGGTTTGAGGTTACGTAGGTACCTTTAGTAAACCAATGAGCGGATATACTTAATATCGCTTTGGGCTCCGGAAAATCTTTCGTAGATTCCGCCCATGTATCGGCTAACGGATTCGGTCCGAGAGCGTTCATTGGACTTCCATGGCCTACGAAAAATACCGGTAACTTTTGCATCATTTTTTCTCCTCTTATGTTTTCAAAAAGACTGCGGATCGCAGCTGAACCAAATAAAAGTCCTGCCGTCCCAAGTAGGAAATTTTTTCGATTCAACTTCATACGATTAAAACATCAATTTTCAAAATGATATTATTTAGACTACTTGTAATAAAAACGATTACAAGAAATTTTAAGTTTTTCCGAAAATTGAAAATAAAATCCGGATTATTTTCCTTTGTAAAGTTCGAAAACCTTAGGTCTGATCTTGGACTTGGAAAAATGTTGGTTGGAGGCCGCTTTACCTTTTCTTAATTTTTTTTGTTCTTCCACAGGTAAGGCGGCGATCTTTTGGCATTCTACCGAGCAGCAATTATCGAATTTTTCTGCGCATGACAAACATTGGATGAATAGAATATGACAGGCAGGATTTGCACAATTGATATGCCTTGCAGATTTTTGATCGCATTGGTGACATTCACTTAGTATCTCTTCTCCCACAGTTTCTTGGAGTCTCGCGTCGAACACGAAATTTTTCCCCTTAAACTTGGAGTCCAGTCCCTTCTCCTTAATTTCAGAAGCGTAAGAGATAATCCCACCATGTAATTGGTACACATTTTGGAATCCATGATGTTTCAGATAAGCGGATGCTTTCTCACAACGGATCCCTCCAGTGCAATACATTACGATTTCTTTATCCTTCTTATCTTGAAGAAGGTCTATGATCAAAGGTAATTCTTCTCTAAAAGTATCCGCCTGAGGAAGTAAAGCTCCTTCGAAATGTCCAATCTCAGATTCATAATGATTACGAACATCCACTACGATAGTATCAGAAGATTCTAATTTTTTATTAAATTCTTCTGCGTTTAAATGAGTACCCACATTGGTCACATCGAAAGTATTATCCGCAAGACCGTCCGCTACGATCTTATTGCGAACTCGTATATCCAATTTTAAGAATGAATAAGATTTTTGTTCCACCGCAATCTTGAATGGAACATCTTTGAATTCTTTCCTTGCATCTATGGAATCCCTGAATTTTTGAAAATTAAATTCAGGCACCGATAATTGAGCGTTGATCCCTTCTCTTGCTATATAGATCCTTCCGAGAACTCCTAAGGATTCCCATTCTCTATATAGTTCGTTACGGAGAAGGTCCGGATTTTCTAAGATCACATATCTATAAAAGGAAATAGTAGTACGCTTAAAATCCTCTGCCTCGATCTTCTTTCTAAGAATATCCTTACTATAAATATTATGAAGAGGTTTATGTTTCATACGAGAGCAGATCTTTCCTAAAAATTAGGATTTGTTGGACCTCCTAACTGGCAAGCCCAAAAACCGGAATTTAGAGCATGACATTTGTCCTTCTATAATGCTTGCCCTCCCCTTCTTACAAAATTAGATTTTGTCCCATGCCCAAATCCAAAACAGCCGCGCCCAAAAAAATATTAGGGGGAGAAAATTCCAAGGCGGAAGAAGTGATCCAAGAAGTCCGAAAACTTTCCGATCCAAAGGCAGTAGAAATACTCTCCCGATTTTTCAAAACAGGAAAGGGGCAATATGGAGAAGGTGATCTTTTCCTAGGAATAAAAGTCCCACCCCTTCGAAAAATTTCCAAATTATACAAAGGGCTCCCGTTATCCGAACTTCAGAAAATCGTAAAATCAAAGTATCACGAAGAAAGACTTTTAGGATTTTTCATCCTCTGTGAGAAGTTCCAAAAAACTCCGGAAGAAGGCCGAAAAGAGCTGCATCTATTTTATTTAAAAAATTTAAAATATGTGAACAATTGGGACATCGTAGATTTAAGTTCCAGGGAATTGATCGGAGATTATCTTATAGATAAGGAAAGGGATATCTTATACAAGCTTCTTAAATCGAATAATCTATGGGAAAGAAGGGTCGCGATCATTTCCACTTATGCTTTTATTCGCAAAGGAGACTTTAAAGATACCTTAAAGATCTCTGAAAAACTCCTAACAGATAAAGAAGATCTTATTCATAAGGCAGTAGGCTGGATGTTAAGGGAAGTTGGTAATAGAAGTCTCAAACCTGAGACTGACTTTTTGGATAAACATGCACATAAAATGCCCAGGACAATGCTTAGATACGCGATCGAAAAGTTCCCAGCTAAGTTAAAGTCGAAATATATGAAGGCAGGCAAAGAATAAAAGACCTTTAATGCTATGCCGCACAGGTCACTTTGAATTCATGGAAGAAACGATAACTGAGCCTAAATCTTTCCTTTATGTTTAAGTAGGACCATTCTATAAAGATCCAAGCTCTTAGCCAGACAGGCATAATCGTGGGGATGACGTAAAAATTTACGCGAGTATCCCAGGAGCAATCTTTGAAACCCAAAAAAACATTCCATGAACTCGGACTATCCGAGGACATCTTAAACGCAGTATCCGATCTTGGATTTACGGAACCTTCTTCCATTCAATCCGAAGCTATTCCACTCATTCTTTCCGGAAGAGACGTAATCGGTCATTCCCGTACAGGAACAGGTAAAACAGCAGCATTCGCAATTCCAAGTTTAGAAATATTGGAAGAAGGAGAACAGTCTCCACAAGTATTAGTACTCTGCCCAACCAGAGAATTGGTTGTCCAAGTCGCGGAAGAATATAGAAAATTAGGAAAATATAAAGAAGATTTCGAAGTAGCTGCAATCTATGGTGGAGATGATATCACCAAACAATTCAAGGCATTAAAAAGAAAACCACAAGTGATCGTTGGAACTCCAGGTAGGACCATGGATCATATGGACAGAAAGACCCTGGCTCTAAGCGGGATCAAGATGGTGATCCTGGACGAAGCAGACGAAATGTTAGACATGGGATTTTTAGAGGATATGGAAATCATCCTCGCAAAAGTCCCCGAAGAAAGACAGACAATCCTATTCTCCGCTACTCTTTCTGCAAAGGTAATGGGAATCACTAAAAAATTCCAAGATTCTCCTAAGATCGTAGATGTCACAGGTGGAAAAGCGGACAGACCTAAGATCCAGCAGATCTATTTTGAAATGAGAGAAGGCCTAAAGTCAGAGGCATTAATCCGTCTATTAGAATTCCATACCCCAAAAGCTTCATTAGTATTTTGTAATACTAAGGTTAGAGTGGACGAAACAGTAGAATTTTTAAAATCCAAAGGAGTATTTTCCGAGGGATTACACGGAGATCTTTCCCAAAACCAAAGGAACAAGGTGATGTCCGGATTCCGCTCTGGGCTTGTTACAGTTCTTGTAGCAACTGACGTAGCGGGAAGAGGAATTGATGTAAGCGATGTAGAAGCTGTAGTCAATTACGATATTCCAAGAGATTCTGAAGACTATGTACACCGTATCGGTAGAACAGGAAGAGCTGGAAGAAAAGGGCTCGCGCTCAGTTTTGTTTCTAATAAAGACTTCAGAACATTACGCAAGATCAGAGAAGACCACGAATTCGAAATGGAACTTGGAAAAGTCCCGGATATTTCAGAACTCACAGAAAAGAAATTTTTGGAATATTCTCATATAGTTAAAGAAGTCGCAGAAGAAGGGGATGTTTCCGAATATTCCAAACTTGTAAAGAAGCTCACCTCAGAAGGGGTCCCTGCAGAACGTTTAGCAGCAGCACTTTTCAAATTAGCTCTCGCAGAGAAGTCCGAAAAATTCGACTCAGGTGCGCGTTTCGACCAAGACCAAAGAGGTTTCCGAGAAAAAGAAGGTTCTTCTCGTAATGACCGTGATAGACGTTTTGGTGGAAAATCCAAACAAAAGGGAAAACGAGATCATAAGGATAAAAACCGAAACTCAAATCAATACCGTGGTGGCGGCGGCGGTGGAAGAAAAAGTTCCGGCTCCGGATCCGGCGGCCCTTCTCGCAAAAAAGGCAAACGTTAATTCCTAAATTTTAACAAAGGACCCCAGATTTGTCCGGGGTCCTTATAAAATGGAAATTCTATCCTGGAATATGGTATCCTGAATTGTACCGAATTCCAAAAAGGAGTCAAAATGGAATTTGCAATCGTATTACTCACCGGTCTTCTCATCGGCTTTGGCCTCGCCTTCTTCTTGGCAAAAGCACTCTATTCCAAAGAGTCTGGGATCAATCCGAATGAGCACGAAAAGTTAAAATTAGAAAGAGCGGGACTTCTCACCTCTGAACAAAGATCCAAAGAAAGGATCCTTCAGTTAGAAAAAGAGTTCAAAGAGAATTCTGAAAAAACAGAAAAGGCGATCGGATATTACCAAGCCATGAAAAAGGAATCTGATCTTTTGAAAGAAAGATTAGAGAACCAAAAAAAAGAATTCGAAGATCTAATGTCCAAGTTGGACGAGAAGTTCAAACATGCTGCCAATCAGGCCCTATTAGATAATTCCCAAAAATTCAACCAACAAACTCATGAAAAAATGAATGATCTACTTCGTCCTTTTAAGGAAGAAATAGAAAAGTTCGGAGTTAAAGTAGAACTTTCTCATAAAGAGCATAAGGATGATACAGCAAACTTAAAGGCTCAGATCAATAATCTATTAGAAATGAATAAAACACTTTCTGAAGATGCTAAAAGTTTAGCATCGGCTCTGAAAGGAAACTCTAAGACCCAAGGGGATTGGGGAGAAGGAATACTCGAAAATATCCTCCAAAATAGCGGCTTAGTCAAAGGAAGAGAATATACCGCCCAAGAATCCGTACAAACGGAGGATGGAAGATTGAGACCGGATATAGTAGTCAAACTACCTTCCGGAAAATCAATCGTTATAGATTCCAAGGTTTCCTTAACTGCATACGTGGAGTATGCTTCCGCGGAATCAGAAGATATAAAAAAGGCGGCATTACAAAGACATCTCAAAAGTTTATACGAGCATGTATCCGGACTATATAAGAAAAATTATCAGTCTCTCTATGGCATAGAATCTTTGGACTTTGTGTTGATGTTCCTACCAGTGGAACCTTCTTATTATGAAGCAGTTCGTACAGATCCTAATTTTTTAGAAGATGCTTACGCAAAAAACATTCTGATAGTTACTCCTTCTACCTTGATGGTTTCCTTGAAGATGGTGGCCAATCTTTGGAGAAAGGAAAAACAAAACAAGAACTCGGAACAGATCGCAGAAGAATCCGGTAAGATGTATGATAAGATCGTAGAGATCGTCACCGCATTAGAAGTTTTAGGTAAATCTTTAGACAAGTCCAAGGACAATTACGATGCGGTCCTAGGAAAATTAAAATCAGGCAGAGGAAATCTTTTAGGAAGAGCAGAGAATATTCGTAAACTTGGAGCGAAAGTACGTAAGTCCTTAGATTCTGCTTCTGAAGATTCCCAAGAGGATGCGGAAGAGACCTTGTTTTTAAATGGAGAATGATCTAATGTTAAGCTAGATCCGGACCGGGCTGCACTTTTACAGCGGAAGAGTAAATTTGTTCCGTGCAACGTTTTAAGTATAAGTTCGCGGCCCTGTCTCCGGAATAGATCCGCAAAGCCTCTCTGAAAGATTCTCCCGAGTCCAAATATTTCCCGTAATAATACAACTCCACTCCCCTTTCAAAATTACTTTTGGATTTCAGGAATGCTTCTTTTTCCGTTTTACTCAAATGATCTCCGAGTTCATAGATTGTTCTATGTGCTTCCTTTCCTCTAAACTTAAGTTTGTCCAATTTACGAAGTAAAAAAGTGTCCGGAGATTTTAGTTTAGAATAAGTATCCTCACTGATCAATATGCTAGAACCGTAATATTTATTCAAAGCCTCTAACTTAGAAGCAAGATGGACTGCATCAGAGATTACAGTACTTTCCATACGATCTCCGGAGCCCACAAGACCCATCATCAAAGAACCGGTATGTATCCCTATTCCGACTCCGATCGCACGATTTCCTTGGTCCATTCTTCTTTGATTATATTCTAAAATACGATTTTGCATGGAGATTGCGGCATTTACTGCATCATCGGAACTTTCCGGGAAGAGAGCCATGATCGCATCTCCAAAATACTTATCCACAAAACCGTGATTGGAATGGATAAGAGGCTCCATCTCTGAAATATATGAATTTAATAATTCAAAACTTTCCTTGGAATCCAGACTTTCCGAAATTTCAGTAAATGACCGAATATCCGCGAACAGGATGGTCATCTCCTTCTTGATCTGGTCCCCAGGTCTCATATCTTCCAGCTTTCCTTTTCCTAAAAATTCCAAAAAGCTGATAGGAACAAATCTGCTGTAGGTTTCGTTCAAACGTTGAAGGCGATCTGAAAGTTTTTCCTTCTCCCTATAAAGATCTCTGTATCTGGAAGAAAGAATGAATGTCTGGGTAAGAATTGCTACAAACAAGCCGATCGGAATAATAAACCTTGCGAATATGATCTGTCTAGCGGCAAGCATATCAAAGATGCCGGCCAGGATCAAAGCTAAGATCGCAAATCCAATAACAAGAGAATATTGTTCTTTGTGGAAAATCGCCCTAAAAAGTACCACAATTGCAAATGCCACACCCGTTAAAAAGACCATCTGATAGTAAGGGACAGGTATAGAAGCTAAAGGAAAAGGAAAGAGTGTGGTTAATGAAAATGCAACGGCTATCAGATAAAATAATAACATCCATTTTCGTGGAAAATAGGCCGGAAAAGAATGCCTTAGAAAATGAAGTCCCAAAGGTAAGGCAGCATACATGGTGAGATATTCCAAATTCATGGAAAGGGGATACTCTACCCAAGGAAAATAGAATTGGATCAGTTTTTCCTCAGTAACGAATATACGAAGGAATAAACAAAAACAGAATAATGCAAATATTAGAGGAGTTCGGTCCTGTCTTCTTAGAAAGAAAAGACCAAGATGATAGATGGTGGACATGAAAAAAAGTCCGGACAGGAAAAGATCCCAATCCCTAAGTATTAGAGTTTCTTTATAAAGTGCCTGTGCATCGCCAAAACGGATATCGAACCAAAGCCCGGTCAACCTATGATGAAAATTAGAAATTTTGAAACTAATATCCACTTCCTTTGTGGACTCGTCCCATTCATAATAAACCGGTCTATTATCAGGAACACTTGTCTCAAAACTAGTCCCAGGTTCTCCAGAACTACCCGCAGAAACACCATTGATCAAAATTTCAAAAGCAGTTGCCTGGTGTTTGGAATAGATCGCCAAACGCCCAAACTTTTCCGGAAGAAGTATTTTTAATTTAAGAAGTGCGTAACCTGTGCCTGGCCAGACTCCTGGAATTTTACGAAATTCTGGATTCTTTTCAGAATGAAGATCAGACTGAAATGTATTCGGAAAAAAAGACCAATCTCCCTGTAAATTGAGCGTCGGGTTGGACCTATAATCCCAATGGGTTAAATCTAAGATCCCTTTTTGAGCAACCGGTGCATCCGCGGATGAGCAAGAAACTAAGAAGATACAGAAAATTATAGAAAGTAAATATTGAGATCGGAAAACTGTCGGCTCAGAGTCCATTGTTTTAATCACTCATTGATCTATGGAAACGACGCCTTTGTCAAGATAATATGAATTCCCTTTTTTTTCTTTACCCTTTTCAGTAGAAAACTAACGTAATTCAAATGTTTCGAAACCGTTTCAAAATATCTGTAATTCTCTTAACCTTGTTTGGTATTCTCATAAACTGCGGAGATAGTTTAAGAGGCAAGCCTACACCAGCGATCCCGGAACTGGCAGGTTTTTATGTGAATGAAAGATCCAAAGAATGGCTCCAAGACGGAAAGATCAAAATACAAACTCTTTGGATCCGACGTACTGCAAAAGGAGAGATGGAATTCAACCATCAAATATTAACAAGACTCCAATTCAGCGTGAGCGAAAACAGAGACGAATTAAAGGTTAAATCAGGAAAACTTCTGACAAGCGATAGAGAACTTTTATTTTTCGAAACAAATGGCAAAGAGTTCCATCGCAATTATCACGGCCTAAATACGAAAGATCCTAAAAGCTGGGCAGTCCGTTCCTTCGGACCATTTATGAAAGTAAAAGATTTCAACAAATTAATAGGAGAAGGAACCGGAAGATCTGCTGAGCTTGCTCAGGACAAAAACTCGATCGTATTTTCTAACGGAGACATTTACAGAAGGATAGGAAATCCTCTCTTGGGTAGGATCTCCATCAATCTAGGAAAATTCAGAAAAACCATAGATAACGAAATTGCAGGAGTAATATTATTTCCTTTAGATGCAGAATCATTTCCCCAAACAGAAGGAAAACAAAACTTCTTCGCGCTATTTTCCACAACAGACAATGTCGCTGTGGGAACGCCGATCAAGATTGCGGAATTTCCAGGCCAGGTCCAAGAAGTTTTCGAACATGTGGCAGTGGTGGAATTGAACAAAATGAAACCGGGGATTTCAACACCTAGTATCCAAAATTTCTCTCCTCTAATTTTAGATGGGGTTGTGGATTCTAAAACAATTTCTCAAAAAGAAAGTACCGACGAACTGATCCGAAGACTAAAGCAGGATCCGAACGTTTCTAAAGAGGAACTGATCCGGGAACTTGAAAAACTTAAGAACAAAGAGTAATCCGTCCGACAACTTCGAGCATGAGCGATTCTTAAGATACTTTTCCGGATTATTTCCGGGAAAGTATCTGCAGTCCGCCAACCATATCTTTTCTTTTTCCACCCAAAATGGAAAAGAAGTCCTCATCAAAATCTTCCACTACTTTGACCGCTTGTTTCAGGACTTTCTGTCCTTCCGAAGTGGTCTTTACTAATTTTGCACGAGTATCAGTTTCATGAGAGATACGTTTGACTAACTTTTTTGATTCGAGAGTTCTAAGCACGGTAGAAGTAGTCATAGGATCCGTTTTAGCTCTGTCAGCAATTTTGATCTGAGTGGTCTCTTCTTCATGGAGTTCCAACCAATGCGTTACTGCCAGAAGAACAAACTGAGCATGGGTAAGATCCAAAGGTTCTAAAACCTTTCGGATCTCCCTCTGCCAAAGATTTGTGACCTGCCATAACAAAAATCCAGGACTATCGTCGGATTTATCGTATCTGAATATTTTGTCCTTCGACACTTCTTCCCATCCTTTCGGATATTAGTTCGAAATCTTTCGAACCGATTTCCAGAAAACCAAACCGAAACGGAAAGCCCCAGGATTTTTTATTTTTGATAAAATCCAAAGAATCAACCAAAGGTAAAATATCCGCTTCCTGAGTAGGATAATATTTAACATTCCTTCTGAAAGGACAGAAATCCGCGCTCATTTGGAAAGAATAGATAGAATCATCCTCTACCTGTCCAAGCGAAGTGAATTTTCGATAAGGAGTTTTAGATCCGAAGTTTTCTTTAGAAGAATACACCAAAACCCAATCCCCTTTTTTCATTCTTGCGAGAGGCGCCTTTTTTCCATGACAGGCTTGGACAATCCCTTGAGACGTTCCTATAGTAGAATGCTCTTTGGAAGCAACAACGATCCAATATTTCGAGCTCATCCGATTTCCTTCCTGACCAATTCGGAAAATCTACGGATCTCCTCTTCCATTCCTTTTGCCTGTTCTTCTCCCAGGATTTTTTTCCAAAGAAATCCTAGAGGCCCGGAAATACTCAGCTCCACCTTGATCTCAGTTCCGTCTTGGTTCGGCTTAAAAAAATGTATAAATTTCATTTTGGCCCCAGGAAGGTAGGTCACGTCCCCGAATACGAATGGTTTCTCAGATTCGGTGATCAAGACCTTGCAAGCAAATCCTCCGCGAGGTTTCAATACGAATTCCTTACCTACGGAAACTTCTCCTTCTATCTTAGTCCATTCTATATCAGAATCCCATTTGGACCAATTGGACACGTCCGATCTTGCTTCCCAAAGTGATTTTGGGTCGATTCCTTTTACAGTTGTACTATATTCATACTTCCACATCTGATTCCTCCAGATAATAAGTATACTTATTATCTGGATCCCTTATATAATAAGTGCACATATTATGCAAGCAATATAATAAGCACACTTACTATATTGGAGATAA
Organism: Leptospira andrefontaineae; assembly: GCF_004770105.1. Taxonomy (NCBI): domain Bacteria; kingdom Pseudomonadati; phylum Spirochaetota; class Leptospiria; order Leptospirales; family Leptospiraceae; genus Leptospira; species Leptospira andrefontaineae. Next base: position 265,987 of record NZ_RQEY01000010.1, read on the forward strand.
AAAAAACGCCTCCAAATGGAGGCGCATTCTATTTTACGAGATCGAAACTGGCTTCTTATTGATTACTTTTTGCGTTGGAAGCCATTTTTAAGTAATAACCATTAGTATCATACCAAGCTTGTCCCAGGTATAATGCGTTGGTTGCTTCTAAATGGTCCACACCTGTGGTAAGGATTCCGTAAGAAGGACCACCTTTCCAGGTTCCCCATCTTTGAGAATCATCAGGAACCACACCGTCATTCCATATACTTTGTCCATAGAATGGAGCTCCAATGGAACAAATAGGTGCAAGAAGTCCCATAGCAGGGTGTTGGATAAGATCATTACCGATCATATAAGATCCGTAAGAGAAATACTTAACTCCGGACGCATTCGGGGTGTTCGCGTTAAAAGTAACTGCCCCACTCACTGTAAGAAGTTTTAATGCTGCAACAACGTTTTGGCTGGATTGTCCGTAAACTACTCCGACCAATGCATTAATAACAGTTCCTACATAAGGTAATGCCCAGCTTGGAATTACAGCTTCAATCACGCTTGCAACCGGACTTCCTTTATGAGGAGTGTTGATTGTGGTGAGAGTTGCTACTTTACTTGCAAAACTAAGATTCGAAACAAGATAACGAGCGTCCAATCCACCTTGTGAGTGTCCAAGAATATGAACTTTTCCGGTGTAATTATTTGCTGCCATTGCAGTTTGGATTGCTGTTTTTAACTGAGAAGCTCTTGCTGCTGAAGAGTTTGTAGCAGTTACAGTAGGAGTAAGAACAGTGGCTCCTTGAGATTGAAGATAAGCTGCGTTTCCGCCCCAATAATCAACAATACCAGTAGATTTACCCCAACCGAAAATACCATGAGTCAATACGATCGGATAAGCTCCAGCTAGAGGCTTACTTGAAGATCCTCCACCAGACGCGCTCACTGCTCCCGCTGCTAGGAATAGAACCCCAGCTACCATTAACTTTGCTCTTTTTAACATTCTCCTTAACCCTCTTCTTTTAAACTATTCTCTCTACGGATCTCACTTCCCGGGCTTTGCCTCTTTTGGAAGGAGTTCTTTTTATATATAACAAACAATCGATTTAAGTGTTTAATTTCGAACGTTCGCTATTTGAACCTTTGTCCACCTCTTCTGTGTCTCCGGCTCACAAAGGTGATTATAGAACAGTGTTAAATTGTCAATTGAGAAAATAAGAGAATTATAAGTGTAAGCGAAAAAATAATCTTAAATCGATCGTTCAATCAAAAATAAAATAAAAGAATATTATCTTTTTAGAATATGTTTTATACCATTTGGTGTAGTAAAAACACTGTAGCGGTCGATACAAAGGTGAGAATTTATCTAGAACACATGCTCTCAATCTGCTCAGAAAGTGATAAAGACTCTGTGCATCCCCAAGAACAAGAACAACCACTCTTGCTCCATACAGTAAGCTTCATGCTACAAAAACACCCGTAATCACAACTTGCAGGGCGACTCGCAAGTTTTTTGACTGGGGTTTCGTCCTTTAAAAAAACAACAGATTCTCGGTTCGAGTTTGCCGACCAAAAGATCGGAATGGGACCGAAAATAAATCCATTCTTGTCATTAGAATAATCTTTTAGGTAATGTAAGGTACAACTGCCCTTAGTTTCAATTCGTAAAGGCGGGTACACTGATACGGACTTTTGATAAGAATGAACATCACCGGCTTCAAATCGATGTTCTATATAGCCGTCTTTTGCAAAAGACATCAGTAACCCAAAACAATTAAACAGTGGAATTATTGTGAAAACGACTAGTAACCGATTCCAATAAATTAACTTCATACCAAGACCTGAAAATCCAGTATCTTATTAATCCATTTGGAATGATGGAAAGGACAATAAAAAAGCCCCAAATTGGGGCCTTTTTATTATGAGGTTCGATAGGAAAATCCTAAGAGCGATTATTTGGCAGCGCGCTTTCTTGCGTTTGCATCCAAATGTCTTTTACGAAGACGCATACTCTGAGGAGTTACTTCCAGAAGTTCATCATCGTCCAAGAATTCGATATTCTGTTCTAAGCTGAACTTGCGAGGAGGAACAAGTCTGATTGCCTCATCCGCTCCGGAAGATCTTACGTTAGTAAGCTTTTTCTCTTTTACAGGGTTCACTTCTAAGTCATTGTCGCGAGAGTGGATCCCGATGATCATTCCAGGGTATACAGGAGTTTGAGGATCGATCAGTAATTCTCCCCTTTCTTGGATTTTCCATAGAGCGTAACCTGTGGTTTCTCCGGAGTCCATAGAGATGAGTGCACCGTTCTTTCTTCCAGGAATTTCTCCCTTATAGTTGTCGAATCTAAGGAATCGGCTGGATGCCACTCCTTCTCCTTTGGTCTCAGTTACGAAGTAACCTCTGAATCCGATAATACCTCTTGTAGGAATTACGAATTCTACTCTGGTCATTCCGGACGGATGAGCATCCATCAATTGAAGCTCTCCCTTTCTACGGTTTAACTCTGCAATAATACTTCCTGTGAATTGGTCCGGTAAATCCATTACGAGATACTCGTAAGGCTCCAGTTTTTCTCCGTTTTCTCCCTTCTTGATGATTACCTCAGGACGGGAAACTTGTAGTTCGAAACCTTCTCTTCTCATGGTTTCGATAAGTACGGAAAGATGTAATTCTCCTCGGCCTAAAACCTTGAAGCGGTCTTTATCCTCGGTTTCTTCCAAACGCATTGCTACGTTCGTTTCTAATTCTCTGTCCAGACGTTCGCGAATATTTCTGGTAGTTACAAACTTACCTTCCTTACTCGCAAAAGGAGAATTGTTTACCATAAAATACATGGATACAGTAGGCTCTTCTACTTCGATAGCAGGCATTGGAGCCGCTTTACCTGGCTCACAAACTGTATCTCCGATAAATACATCAGGCAGTCCTGCGATCGAAACGATATCTCCAGCTTCTGCTTCATCGATCTCGTTTCTTTTGAGTCCTTCGAAGTTATAAAGTTTTGTTACCTTTAAAACTTGAGTTTCGTCCCTGCCATTTGGTTTAGGGGAAACTTGGATTACGCTCATTCCTTTTTGAAGTTTACCGTTATAGATCTTACCGATCGCAATACGACCTACATAATCATTATAATCCAAGGAAGTAACTTGGAACTGTAGAGGAGCTTCTATATTTGCTTTAACAGGAGGAACATGAGAAAGTACAGTATCTAAAAGTGGATCCAAATTAGTTCCAGGAGCATCTTCTAATTGGCTAACCGCCCAGCCTTGTTTTGCAGAAGCATAAACGATTGGAAAATCCAATTGTTCGTTTGTTGCTCCTAAATCGCTGAACAAGTCGAAAACCATATCGACTACAGCGTCAGGACGAGCTCCATCTCTATCGATCTTATTGATAACTAAAATAGGTCTATGTCCTAATTGTAAGGACTTTCCGAGTACGAATCTGGTTTGAGGCATGGGTCCGTCGAATGCGTCTACAAGAAGAAGACAAGAATCCGCTGTGGAAAGAACTCGCTCCACTTCTCCTCCAAAGTCCGCGTGACCTGGGGTATCTACTACGTTGATTCGTGTTCCTTTATAAACAACTGCTGTGTTTTTGGCCTTGATCGTGATCCCTTTTTCTTTTTCGAGATCGTTATGATCCATGATCCTTTCCCCATCTTCTTTTGCAGTAACTGCGCCTGTTTGGCGTAAAATACCGTCTAGAAGGGTTGTTTTACCGTGGTCAACGTGTGCGATAATGGCGATATTGCGGATTTCCATGCTATGACCAAAATTTACGTAAGGGCCAGGGTGACAAGGTGGAATTTTAGGAAATTCTTTTCAAAGAGATGAAAAAGAACGCATCAAATCGCTATTAATAACCGGTTTTAAACGATCCGGCTATTCTTAATGTTCAGGCAATGGGATCCTTTCCGTCTCTCCGGGCACATGAGCAAACCGATCTTCTTTCCAATCCACTTTTGCTTGTTCAATCCTTTCCAAGGAACTGGATACAAAGTTCCAATACATATGCCTTGGTGTAGAAAGTGGGACCCCGCCTAAGAGTACAATTCGAGAAGTCTCTTCTGCTCTGAATTTTACGGCTCCACCTTTTGGATAGATAGCCATATCTCCAATGGAAACAATCTTTCCTTCTGCGTCAGCCTTACCTCTGGCAACATAAATGCCTGCTTCTTGTTCAGCCGGAACTGGCAGCTCTACTTCTGCGCCAGCCTCAACTTCTATATCAGCATAGAATAAAGGTGAATATACTTTAACAGGAGAAACTTCTCCCATGAAGGAACCGGCGATCAACCTGAGTTCCCAGCCTCCTCCGCTAACTATAGGCAATTCTTCTCTTTCATGATGGAAGAATTCAGGAGAAGTCTCTTCGAATTCTTTAGGAAGAGCCACCCAGGTTTGGATACCTTCTAAAATATTAAATTCAGGATCGAGTTTGGATCTTTCGCTATGTACGATCCCGGAACCTGCAGTCATCCAGTTCACTTCGAAGGGGCGGATATCTTCGACCTTTCCAATACTATCCCTATGAGTGATCACTCCATCGTATAGATAAGTGACTGTTGCAAGACCTATATGAGGATGAGGGCGAACTACAATTTCAGTTCCTGTCTTGATCGGGAGTGGACCCATATGATCCAGAAAAACAAAAGGTCCCACATTTCTGGCTTCGATCTGTGGAAGTACCCTTCTTACAAAAAAACCGTCTCCCAAATCTTTTTTCTTAGCGATAAGATATCTCATAATAGTATAGACTATTAGATCTGATTCCCAGAAATCTAAGCAAGATTTAAAACTCGAGTAACGGAAGGTTCTAGATGAAAGCCAATCTTCTTCCTTGCAAATCGTACCCCAAAACCCTTGACACCGGCTCGGACCGGTCAAAACTGGTCAAAACTCGAGAAAACTAGGCCAGTAATCATGTTCGCGATCATCTCTGTCGGCAACCGACAATTCAAAGTCACTCAGGATCTTGAATTCCTGACTGAAAAAACCGGTAAAAATGCTGGTGATACCTTCGATGCTAAGGTTCTACTATTCGCTGAAAATAATAAGGTCCATATCGGATCCCCGGAACTTAAATCCGCTAAAGTCTCCCTGAAAGTATTGGAAGATGTAAAGGGAGAAAAAGTAAGAGGATACGTTTACAAAAAACGTAAAAACTCTCAAAGAACCTGGGGTCACAGACAACAACTGCAAAAAGTTAAGGTAGTTTCTCTTTCGGCAGTTTGATCCGGATTAAGATACTCCGAAAAGGAGAAGAAATCCTAGGTTTGGAATCCTCCGGGCATGCTTCTAAGATGCACGGATCCAAAGGACAAAATCTTCTCTGCGCCGCTGTCGGAGTACTCATCCAAACCCTTTACCTGCATTTAAGCAAGGAAGGTTTGGCAGAAGAAGCGGTGATCGGAGACGGACTCTTGGACTTCAAGATCGTCTCCGGAAAAAAGACTGATCCAATTGTTCATACGAGTTTCGATCTCGTCGCAAGTGGACTAGTCAACTTGAAGGAACAATATCCTTCAGAAATTGAACTCATAGGAGAATAAACATGGCACATAAGAAAGGTGGCGGTTCATCCAAAAACGGACGCGATTCCCAATCCAAACGTCTTGGTGTAAAACGTTTCGGTGGAGAACTGGTTTTAGCTGGTAATATTCTCGTTCGCCAAAGAGGAACTAGATTAAACGCCGGAAAGAACGTAGGTGTAGGTAAAGATCATACACTTTACTCTCTTGTCGAAGGTCACGTTAAATTTGAGCAAGTTTCCAAAACTAAAGTTCAAGTTTCCGTTTACCCGAAATAAGCATTAGATCTCAGATTTAGTGCGTGGAAAAAGAAAGGCCTTCCGGGGATTTTTTCCTCGAGCCTTTCTTTTTTTATTTTAGGGCCCTAATCCAACATGGAAAAGTTTTTAGATGAAGTACTGATCGAAGTTACCGCCGGACATGGTGGAGCCGGATCCATGCATTTCAGAAGAGAGAAGTATGTGGAATTCGGAGGACCTGATGGTGGTGACGGAGGAATTGGCGGTAATATCATCATACGCGCCAACCTTTCCATGGTTACCCTAGATCGTTATCTTACTAAAAGAAGATTTAGAGCCCAGGATGGATTTCCTGGAGAAGGTAACGAAAGATCCGGTAAAAAGGGAGAAGATCTAATCCTTTTTGTTCCACTCGGAACCCAAGTCTTCGACGAAGAAAGTGGAGAACTACTTTACGATTTCGTAAAAGACGACGGAGAATTCCAAGTTGTCAAAGGTGGAAGAGGAGGAAAAGGGAATACCCATTTCAAATCTTCTACCCACCAAACTCCTAAATTTTCTCAACCTGGAGAAGATGGAGAATATAAACATCTACGTCTCAGCCTAAAACTTTTGGCAGATGTTGGAATTGTAGGACTTCCGAATGCAGGAAAGTCTACCCTACTTTCTAAAATTACGGAAGCACACCCTAAGATTGCAGGATATGCATTCACTACACTTTCTCCCAACCTAGGTGTGGTTAAAAGAAAGGGAGATATTTACCGTTATACATTAGCAGATATTCCCGGGATTGTAGAAGGTGCGAGTAAAGGAATAGGCCTTGGACTTTCTTTTTTAAGACATATAGAACGGGTAAAAGGTATATTATACGTTTTTGATGCAGCAGCTCTGGACATTAAGGAGGATTTCAAAATGCTTCAATCAGAATTGAGATCTTATAATCCGGAACTTCTGAACCGACCGCATTTGATCGTTTTAAATAAAATAGATATCTGGGAAGACCAGAGTTTTACGGAAGAACTACTTAAATCTGTTTCTTCTTTGGGAAGGGTAATCCCTATCTCAGCGCAGGAAGAACTTAATTTAGAAGAATTACTTTCCGTAATGGATTCCACTTTCTTCCAAAAAGAATTGGAAGAACTACATTTGAACGAAGAAGAACATCGGGAAAATTCAGATGAATAGAAATGATCTGAACGAGAGAATTAAAACATCCAATAAAATAGTAATTAAGATAGGTTCCGCAAGACTTTCAGGCTCAGAAGAGGAAGTGAATGATTTCCTTTTCAGTCTGGTTTCGGACATACGTCATCTAAGAGATCTTGGAAAACAAGTAATCCTAGTTTCCTCCGGAGCGATCGCAAGAGGAAGAAAACTTTTATCCTCACTTTCCCACCCCACAGAAGCCGGAGAATCTCTCCCCGAAAAGCAAGCTCTGGCAGCCATGGGCCAAAATCGCCTGGTGAACTTATACGATAGTTTTTTTTCTAAAGTAAATCTTCCGATCGCTCAAATACTCTTCGGAGTTTTGGACATGGAAAATCCGGAAGGATTCAAAAATCTGAAAAATACATTCGGACAACTTTTGGATTGGGGCATTCTACCGATCGTAAACGAGAACGATTCAGTCGCCACAGAAGAAGTAAAATTCGGAGATAACGACGTTCTTTCCGCTATCGTAAGTCTAATCGTAGAAGCAGATCTTCTGATCATACTCACAGGTGTAGAAGGTTTTCTGAAAAACGGTAAACTTCTACCCTTCTTGGAAGAAGTAGGAAAATCCGAACTTTCTCAAGCGGGAGGCCCAAGTGGCCCAGGCACCGGGGGAATGTATACCAAACTCAAGGCAGCTTCTATCTCCAGCGAGGGTGGAATTCCATGCGGGATCATAGATGGGAATCGTAAAAATTGCGTGCGTGAGTTTATAGAAAAGAATACACTCGGGACATTGGTTGTCTCTAACGGTACGAAGAAAAACTTTACGGAGGATGAAATTAAATCCATTCTCCGTGCCAAACGTAACGGAGGTCAGGAATGATCCAAAGATCCGCAGAATCCATCTACGTGGATGAACTTTGTAAATCCGCAAAAGATGCTTATAGACAAATTAGGTCCATTCATACTTCCAAAAAGAATAAGGTTTTGGAAAAGCTTGCAGCCGCTTTAGTTTCCAGAAAATCCGAAATTTTAAAAGAGAATATTAAGGATCTGGAAGCAGGAAAATCAAAAGGATTATCCTCCGCACTTTTAGATAGATTGACTCTGGATGAAAAAAGGATCCAAAGCCTAGCTAACGCAGTTTTAGAAATTAAGGCTCTTCCTGATCCAGTAGGAGAAACTGTAAGAGGAACTACTCTTCCGAATGGAATACGTTTAAATACAAAAAGAGTACCATTGGGCGTGGTCATGGTCATCTATGAATCCAGACCGAATGTTACGATCGATGTGGGTGCGTTATCTTTTAAATCCGGGAACGCATGTATCTTAAGAGGCGGTTCCGAAGCAATTCACTCTAATACGATACTTGCTAAAATTTTCCAAGACTGTTTAAAAGAAGAAGGTTTGTCTCCGAATGCTGTCACCTTCGTAGATAGAACGGAAAGAGAATATATGATCCCTTTCCTAAAACAAACTTCTTATATTGATATAGTAGTTCCTAGAGGCGGAGAAGGTCTCATCCGTTTTGTTTCCGAAAACTCTCTTATCCCTGTGGTGAAACATGATAAGGGAGTGGTGAATCTTTATATAGATAAGTCTGCAGATCCTAAAAAAGTCTTACCGATCGCAGTCAATTCCAAGGTACAAAGACCTGGAGTTTGTAATGCTGCGGAAAACTTAATTATACATTCCGAATATCCTTATACCAAAGAATTATTGGAAGAACTCGCATCTAAAGGAGTACAACTTCTTTTGGATCCAAGATCTCTCGCGATTTTTCCCAAAGGCCAACCGGTTAAGGAAGAAGATTACTTAGAAGAATTTTTAGATCTAAGATTTTCCGTCAAAACAGTGGATAAGATAGACGAAGCGATCGAATTCATAGAAGCAACTAGCTCCGGTCATACGGAAGCGATTGTGACTGAAGATGTAAGTGCTGCGAACTTTTTTAGTCGTTCCTTGGATTCAGCTGCGATCTTTGTGAATATCTCCACTCGTTTTCATGATGGAGGAGAATTCGGACTCGGAGCAGAAGTTGGAATTTCCACAGGGAAATTACATGTAAGAGGTCCGATGGGTCTTGTACATCTTACAACAACTACTACTTATGCGGAAGGAGAAGGACAGGTCCGAGGATAAGGGACCTTCTACTTACATGAGCTCTTCCGGTCTGGTCGGAGTTTTTGGCGGGAGTTTTGATCCTCCTCATCTAGGCCATGCAGAAGTGGTATCCAGCTTTTGGGAGAATTTTCCGAATGCGGGGGAACTTCTAATCGTCCCAAACCATACATCTCCGTGGAAACAGAATAAAAAGACTCCTCCTGAGCTGATCCTAAATCTTGTCCAAGTTCAGTTTAAAAACTTTCCAAATACAAAGGTTTGGGACTGGGAAATCAAAAGAGAAACTCCTAGTTATACGGAAGAAACTATTTTAGAACTTTTGAAAGTAAGACCAAATGCTGGGCTTGCACTTCTAATCGGTGAAGATAATTATTCCGAATTTCATAAGTGGAAAAACTGGGAGAATATATTAAATAAGGTCTATTCTCTCTTGGTCTTTAGAAGATTTTCGGAATCCATTCCCCAAAATAAAAACCTGCAAGAATTCCAAAATAAGATCGTATTTTTACAAAATCGGATCATAGAAGCAGCTTCTGTAGATTTAAGGGAAGAACTTCCTAAATGTATTTTGGATAATAGGAAACCGATTGCTTTGTCGGATGAAGTGTGGGATATCATACTTAAGAATAGATCTTACACTTGAGACCACTTCGTCCGAATCAGATGCTTCCGAACACTACTCCAGAACAGATAAAATATTTTACTGATATTGTTCCAAACGAGATTACTAAGACCCGCTGGGAACATAGTCTTCGTGTGGCCGAAATCGCAGAAGAACTAGCAAACATCCATTCTCCTAATGAAACAAAGGAAGCATATTTAGCAGGTGTGGTTCACGATATCACCAAACAGAAAACAAAAGAATTCCATTTGGAACTTTTCGCAAAATTAGGAGACTCTGAGTCTCCTAAACTTCCGGAAGCTGCCTGGCATTCTAGATCCGCTGCTCATTATCTGGAAACGGAATATGGTTTAAAAACAAGATCAGTTTTAGATGCAGTAAAACACCATACACTCGGTGGAGACGATTTGAATCTATTGGATTATATCTTATATGCGGCCGACTTTTTAGGTTCCGAGTTTGCAGAAAGGCAAAAGGAATATTCGGAATGGAGGAGCAAGGCCAAGGAAAATCTATACTCTGCCGTTTTGAATAAGGCGGTCCATACAATGCAGGACCTTTTGTATCATAAGAGAGAAATCCATAAAAGAACCATCTCCATGTATCATTTCGCCTTGGGAAAATTATCCAATTGACAGGGTTATTTTTTCTTTCTGAATGGAATCCGAGGCTTTGATTTGAGTCCTAACAAACCCATTCGACCTTTTAATCTTATTCCATTATGGATCGCAGCAGGCTTTCTATTTTTGGCGTTATTATTTTTTCTATTTCGCAATTTCAGAAGAACAGGCCTGGACGAAAAGATCAGTGCGGGTAAACCGATCCATATACTTTTCCATGCTGTTGGAAATGATGATGTATATGAATTCGGATTTTTAGCCACCATCTTCCCTTCCCAAGAAAGAGTAGGCTTATTTTTCTTTCATCCGATCACTACATTCGAAGATCCGGAAGATAGTTTAGAACAAATTAAATCCAAGGCAACTTCTGCGGTAAAAGATGCCGTCCAGGACATCTTAGGTTCCAAACCGAATTATACGGTAAAGATAAACGCTTCTTCTTTTATTAAGATAGTAGATATCTTAGGTGGAGTGAATTTATACACTGATAATCGTACTAATAGAATTTCTCCTTCTTATGTACGAGAGCCCGGTTTATATTCTTATTCCGGAGAAGATGCATATGATTATGTTTCTTATATGGATAAGAAAGAAACCTTGGACTATCTGGATCGAATCAGCAGACAAGAAAGTGCGGTTTTATCCGTTTACGAAACCTTATACGAAAACAAAGAACTTCTGAATTCATTTTGGTCGGAGATGGTTTACAGTTTAATAGATTCCGATTTTTCAAAAGAGGATTTTTACACTCTTCTAAAATTTGCTACTTCTCATAGACTTGCATTCGGGATCACTGAACTTCCTGGAGAGCCTGCATTAGATCCTAAAACAAGACGTTTATTCTTAAAAGCGGATCCTGCCAGGGCTTCTGTAGCAGTCCGAAAATTTCATAAAGATGTATCTGCAGAAATTTTCACAGATGGAGAATATGCTAGAACAGAAGTATTGAACGGAACTGAGGTGGCAGGTCTTGCAAAAGATGTCAGAACTACTCTTGCGGACAAAAGGATCAAAGTCCTCTCCGTTGATAATGCCTGGACCAAAGATATTAAGAAAACGATTATTTTAGATCGTTCCGGGAATACAGCAGTGGCAGATAAAATTTCCTCCATATTAGAAAAAACAAAAGTATATCATGTATTAAGAAAGGATCTAGGACTGGACTCCACTGTTCTCTTAGGATCCGATATAGAGCCTAAAAAATAAATATGAGTCCTTCTCCTAAAAACACTTCGGAAAACACAATGGAAATCCTGAAAACCATCCATAAGATCATGCAGGATAAAAAATGCGAAGAGATCGCGGTTTTAAACCTGGAATCGGTGCATTCATACTTAAGTTTCTTTTTGATCTGCACTGTAAACTCCGCTGTACAAGCAAATGCAGTGGCAAGAGAGATCAAAAAGGCATTAAAAAGTTTTAAATTACCTCATAAGGAAACGGATAAAACAGGAACATCCGCTTCCTCCGGTTGGACATTACTGGACTATGGCGAATTTATAGTCCATATCATGACTCCGGAAAAAAGAGAATATTATAATCTAGACAGACTTTGGAGAGACGCAGAGAGAATTGAGCTCTCTTAATCCTCTACCAATCTTGCTCTCAAACTAGACCAGTCTGATACAGGAAGTTCACAGTGAAATCCTACGCATACGTATGCTTTCACTCCTCCTCCTGAATTTCTGTTTTTTAGAAGAAGGAATTTTTCTCCATTCTCTTCCGCTTCTTTATCATTTGCCCAAACAAGAACTGTCTCGGGTAAAAATAAAGAACCTACACCTTTCCAGATAGGCAATAATTCTTCTTGGGAAGAATAGACTACAGCAAGTTCTCTTCCCGGGGATTTTCTTAGCCATAACGCAGAAAGCATATATGGATAATTCATCGGATAGGTTTCCATATCAGGTTTGAAATATGAGAAAATAGAATCTGCATACTGCAGATATTTTTCCGAATCCACCACGCCTAATTTCGAAAGTAGTACAAACGCAGTTGCAAATGAACTATTTGCAGAAGGTTCCACCCCATCATAACCATCTACTGTTCTTCTGAGTAATGCCTCTCCATCAATTCCTGAATCAAAGAACGCACCAGCGGGACTTCTGAAAAGTCGGATCGCTTCTTCAGTGTATCTGATCGCGTTCTCCAAATATCTGAACCCTTTTCCTGCTTGGAATAAATACAGAGAAGCTAATACGAATTCAGCATAATCAGTACTGTAAGCTAGAAACCTTGCTTCTCCTTCTCTAAATCTTCTGAGTAATCGGCCATCTTCTCGGATCAGATTGTTTTCTAAAAACTTATAGGTTTCTTCCGCTTCTCTTAATAGATCCCCGTCCCCAAATGCCATTGCGGCTTTTGTTAGGGCTTTGATATACAAACAGTTCCAAGAGAATAAGATCTTATCGTCCCTAAGCGGGCGAATCCGGGTAGAGCGTTTTTCTAAAAGTTTTTTTCTGTTTCTGGAAACGATCTCTTCTAACTCGGAAGGTTCCAAACCATGGAGCCTGGAGAAATTCATCCTGAATGTTTCGTGTAGGATATTTTTCTCTTCGAAATTTCCTTTTTCAGTAATATTCCAAAATTCATCTAAAAGAGAAGAGTCTTGTCCGCAGATTTCTCTTATTTCTTCTTTTGTCCAAAGATAGAATAGACCTTCTTCCCCTTCCGAGTCCGCGTCCTCTGCACTTGCGATCCCACCGCCAGATAATCTCATATCTCTGTGAAGATATTCGATCACATCATAGGCATAATCTTTATATTTTTCTTCTCCTACTGCTTGGTAACATTCTACCAATGCTTCTAAGAAGAGTGAATTATCATATAACATCTTCTCGAAATGAGGGACCAACCAATGATGATCCGTGGAATACCTACAAAGTCCTCCACCGATCTGGTCGTAGATCCCACCTTTTTTCAGAGCGGTAAGGGTCTCTTCTACCATTTCCAGAGCTTTAGGTTCTCCGGTAGATTTATGATAACGTAATAAAAAGCTAAGGCCCATGCTGGGCGGAAATTTATTTACTGAATTGGATTTGAAACCGGCATACTCCGGATCATAGAGTCGATCATATAATAAAAATCCATTTTCGAATACTTCCGGTCCTGGAGAAGCAGCCGATGTTTCCGCAGAGAGCGCTTTGGTTTCCTCTGATTCTTTTAAATGTTTGGTCAGATCTTCGGAAGCCTCGAGTAATTCTTCTTTTTTATCTTTCCATAATCCGGTTAAAATTCCCAAAACTTCTGTAAAACTTTTTCTACCGTATTTAGGGACCGGAGGGAAATACGTCCCACCCGTAATCGGCTTACCTTCAGGTGTTAGGAACATATTCAAAGGCCAGCCACCTTGCTGTCCCATGGCATGTAACGCATCCATATAAATCCTATCTACATCAGGTCTTTCTTCCCGATCCACCTTAATGGAAACGTAATCTCTATTTAAAACTTCGGCGGTGGTTTCATTCTCAAACGATTCCTTCTCCATTACATGGCACCAATGACAGGTGGCATAACCGATGGATAAGAAGATCAGTTTATTCTCGGATTTTGCCTTTGCGAAGGCTTCTTCTGACCAAGGAAACCAGTCTACAGGATTGGTAGAATGTTGGAGTAGATAAGGACTTTTTTCAGACGCGAGTCGGTTCAATTTTTTATCTGGAGTTTTCATCGATTTTAAGCTGTCTAGACTTTTACTTTAGATTTTTCGATTTGGCAAATTCTTCCGAACCAAAAACCATGCTCCGTAGGAAGACCAACAACACTATGCTCAGGCCTGCAAATATTCCTTGGTTAAGGAAATTTTATCTGCGACTCTTGCTAGTCGGAGCTTTTGGTTTTCCGGCTTCACAGTTCGCCCAAGAGTTAGACCCTTCTCTTCAAAATAAGCCTAGAGTTCTGAAACTCACTTTGAAAGAAGCGGTCAACTATGTCCTAGCGAATAATATCACAGTTAGAAACGCTGGGATGGAATTCGTGAAAGCGGATACTGCCGAATTAAAAAATCTATCTCAATATGCATGGACGCTGGTCGGCGGTTTTTCGAAAACAAAAACTAATCTTCCCCTGAATAATAATAACGTTCTCTCCGGAACAAAGATCTCCAACGATCGGATAAACGTAGGGATCCAAAAAAACTTCCAAACTCTGACCTATTTTAGTTTGGAACTCAGCCATACTCGATTCGACGCGGACGCATTCGAGACTCAGGCTGCCGCTGCCAGACTAGGTGCAGTGGGTTCTTATTTAGCTGCTCCTCCTCAATACACGGATGCTCTGACCGTAACTCTTGGTCAGGAACTTTTAAAGTATTCTTTCGGGCAGACTGAAAAAGAAAAACAAAAGGTATTACAACAAAACGCAGTCATTCGTAGGGATGAGCTAGTCAATATTCTCGCACAACTTGTAGTAAAAACTCTGGTAGATTATTGGAGTTTGAGTGTTTACGATTCTCAGGTAGAAACTTTCGACAGATTAGAAAAGAATACTAAGAATATCAGGGATCTTACCGTAAGAAAACGTAATCTTGGTCTTTCCGAAGGATTCGAAGTCAATCAATGGAATAGTGCTCTCACTCAAACTGAGAATAGTTTAGAAAGAGCGAGACTTGCTAGATCGGAAGCGGAAAGAAATTTGATCCGAGTTTTAAATGTGGATCCAAGTTCTAAAATTTCCGGGATCACCGATCTTCAAGAAAAAGTTCCAAACGATATCAATCCTACTAAAGATTATCAATACGCATTGGATCATAGGATCGATCTTAAAAATTTGATCCGTCAAAGACAAATCGCAGAATTAGAACTGAAGATCAAGAATGCAGAGGATATGCCTTCTTTAAAAATTACGGGAAGTTATTCTACAAGGGGCCAGACATTCTTAAATCCTCAGACAAACTATGTGAATCCTGAAACAGGGATGATGTCTTTTAAGTATCCTGAAAAAACTTTAAACTTCGCATTATCTTATCCTTTATTTGATACAGGGATCCAAACAGATATCAGAGATGCAAAACTCAAGTTGGATATCTTATCAAAACAAGAAACAGAACTTAGAACTCTGATTAAAGAAGAATTAGACAATAGATATTATGCAATCGTTGCAGGACAGGAACTTTTAGAAACCGCTAATACTCGTAAAGAAGAAGCGGAGAAGTTCTACAAAGGTGTCCAAGCACGTTTTAACCAAGGAAGATTCACTGCTGTATTAGTAAAATCCGCTCTGGACGGGTTGATCCAAGCCGAGCTACAAGTCGCTCAAGCAAGGATCAACTTTAACGTGGATATTATCCGCTATGAACTAGCAAGAAACTCCGTTTTCGAAAAATTCGGAGTGAATGTGGATGAGATCGTAGACACGATCATCAAAAATGAAGTAGCTCGAGCGCAACAAGCTACTCCATCTAATAACTAAAAATTTATATCTTAAGCTTTCGGAATAGAAGGGATTTCCAATTGGATCGGTTCCCCTTCTAATGCTTTTAAGAACTCAATCAAATCTTTTTTGTCCTGATCTGAAAGTTCCGCAGGTCTTAACATTGGATCATGCACGGCTTTAGAATGGCCACCTTCTGCAAAATGGTTCACAGTATCTTCAATCGATCCGAAAATCCCGTTATGCATGAAAGTTTTCTTTTTGGTAACATCTCTTAATGTAGGAGTTCTAACCTTGTCTTTGATACCTGCAAGACCTGTTGTATGCAATTCGGAATCAGAGAAGTTCGGCCCTTGGTGACATTGGATACATTTTGCCTTGTTCTGGAAAACATCCCAACCACGGATCTGGGCTGGAGTGAGCGCAGTCTCTTCCCCCATCACAAATTTATCGAAGCTTGAATTTTTACTTACTATAGTCCTTTGGAAGGTAGAAAGAGCTAAAACAATTCTTTCTCCTGAAATTTCAGGATCTCCATAAGCTTTCTCAAAAAGTTCCTTATAACCTTGGATAGAAGAGATCCTTTGAATGAGCTTTGTTTCATTCTGGAATAATAGTTTAGAATGTACTTTGTCTTTTACAAGATCCTCCAGCTCTTTTGCTTCAGGATCTTTAAATACATCCTTATACAAGGCTACGTTGGTAAGAGAAGGAGCCGGATTGTGGATCTTAGTACGAGGAAAACCTTCCGATGGAGAAGCAGTATTATGACAGCTTGCACAACTTACGTCTTGGTTGAAAGAAAGTCTGGAATCAAAATATAGAGTCTTACCTAACTCCACCTTCTCTTGATTGAATGGGTTATTACTAGGATGAATTACATTTTTAACAACGAATCCTTCCAGTTCAGGAATGGGCTTTTTTTCCTTACATACGATCAATCCTAAGATCGAAACCAAGAACAGGATCAGGAAAAAAATACGCTTCATAATTCCTTATCCAGGATGCGGACAAGAATGCCTCTGTCAATCTCCTAATCAGAACGGTTCCAAAAGTCACCTGAGACCATATCTCAAAGAAAATTCGAAACAATGTCACAAGCAATGACCCAGATGCGTCTTGCCTTTAGAACCGGAGGCAAGTATGTCAAAGAAGAAGGTATTGATCGTTGGTGGAGGTTATGCAGGAATCGCGGCAGCCAACAGGTTAGCGCGCAAAAGTTCCGAGGTAGAAATTACTCTGATCACTGCAGAACCGATCTTTAGAGAAAAGATCAGAAACCACCAAGTAATCGCAGGAACCAAAGGAAAAGATTTCCAGATCCGAAATTTATTGAATTCTAAGGTAAGTCTTATCATCCAAAGAGTAGAAAAAATATTTCCAAAGGAAAACAAAGTGCTCTTAAATGATGGGACCACCTTTGAATATGATTACCTGGGTTATACTGCAGGAATGAGAGCAGGAGACCCCGGCACCAAAGGGATTAATTATTTCTCGGTGGCAAGTTTCCAAGATTCGGAACGATTGAGAAAAGAATTAACCAATCATCCTAACGCAAGAGTTACAGTACTCGGCGGAGGACTTTCAGGGATAGAAGTAGCAACAGAACTCGCGGAAAATTATCCAAGTGCAAAAATAACACTTTTGGATTCGGATAAGATCGGGAAAAATTTCTCTTCAAACGCGGTTCTTTACATGAAAGAAATACTGAAAAATCTTCATGTAAATCTGATAGAAGGAGAAAGAGGGGAATATCTATTAGAAGATAAGATCAAAACTTCTAGCGGTATCCAAGTCCCCCATGATTATTGTGTAATCTCAGCTGGGTTAGTCGCATCCGATCTGGGAAAGAATTCGGGATTGGAAGCAAATAAGATCGGCCAGGTATATTTGAACGAATATATGCAGGTTCCTGAATATTCCAATATTATAGGAGCAGGAGACGCAGTCAAAGTTCCGGGGGAAGAATATTCCTATTTAAGAATGGCATGTGCGACAGCCCTTCCAATGGGAATTTATTTAGGAGAGAGGATTTCTAACCTAATGGGAAATAAATCTGCAATCGGGCAAAAACCTTTCGAGCTGGCATATGTAGGACGTTGTGTAAGTTTAGGAAGAAAAGAAGGACTATTCCAATTCTTAAACTATGATGATAGTCCTAAGGAAAAGTTTTGGACTGGAAGATTAGGTGCTTTTGTGAAAGAGCTTATTTGTAAATTTACAGTCTTCTCTTTTAAGGCCGAAAAATATTTCGATTTTTATACGATCCCTCAACCTAAAGAAAAAACTTCAGCCAAACAAAACGAAAGATTAGTAACGGCAGAAAAATGAGCACCCAAGAAAGACTAGATCAATTTATAGAAAACAAAGGTTTGGTCTTCGGGATCGCCTATAAGATGACTGGTAGTGTGGTAGAAGCCGAGGATATTGTACAGGAGACTTTTCTGAGATGGGAAAAATCCAAAGAAGAAAAGATCAGATCACCGAAAGCATTTTTATCCACGGTTGCTGCCAGACTCTCCCTGGACTCTTTAAGAAAAGCAAAAAGAAAAAGGGAAACTTATATAGGTCCCTGGTTACCGGAGCCATTGGCTCCGGAACCTATGGAAGAAGAGCCCGATCCTGAAACATTAGATCTGGCATTTCTACATCTATTAGAAAAATTGAATCCGATTGAAAGAGCTGTCTTTTTGCTGAGAGAAAGTTTCGA
Source organism: Leptospira andrefontaineae (assembly GCF_004770105.1). Classification (NCBI taxonomy): domain Bacteria; kingdom Pseudomonadati; phylum Spirochaetota; class Leptospiria; order Leptospirales; family Leptospiraceae; genus Leptospira; species Leptospira andrefontaineae. The sequence continues at coordinate 284,336 of NZ_RQEY01000010.1, forward strand.
AATGGGTTACGATTCCATTTCAAAAGTAGTGGGGAAAAATCAAGAGAACTGTAGGCAAATCCTTAAAAGAGCCAAAGAATCCCTCAAATCGGATCGTAAAAAGTATGATGCTCCTTCAGAAAAAAGGAAAAAGATCTTCCGAGACTTTTTACTCGCTTCTTCCAAAGGAAAACCGGAACTTCTCGTTCCTTTCTTAAAAGAAGAAATAGTTCTTTGGTCTGATGGTGGAGGAAAGGTAAATGCTGCACGCATTCCGATTATTGGAAAAGAAAGAGCTTCTCATTTCTTTATCCGGACAGGAAGCAACAAACTCAAATACACTATGGATTTTTATTTCGGAATGGTAAACGGTGCAGAAACATTGATTGGTTATTATAATGACCGACCTGCATATTTACAAAGTTTCCTAATTGATGAAGATGGAATTTCCAAAATTTATTCAGTTTTAAATCCGGACAAATTGAAATCAATGGAAAACAAACAAAAGTTAATAGAAGAAGGACTAATGTTTCCGTTAGAAAACTTTTTACTATTCCCACATACATATCGTAAGAAGGTCGCAAAATGGTTAAACCCAGTGGCCAAATTAGTAAAATGGGCAATCGTAAGGTGAAAAACGATTAACATAGGATAATCCATTTATCTCCCGATCCTTTTCTCCTTTCTTGACTTCGACTCGTCTTTAGGAGAAGATCCGAGTATGAAACGAATACTAACAACAGGCCTATTATTCGGTTTGTTACTCATTCAATGCAGTGGAGGAGAGAAGATGGAAACAGTTTTAGAAAACAAGATTACATCGCCAAAATTACCAAGCGGATATTATACTTCTAAATTAGGAAAGATCGCCTATTGGATAGAAGGAAAAGGAAAACCGATCTTCCTACTGCACTCCGCGGGACATGATCATCATGATTTCGAACCCATTCTTCCAAGTTTATCAGAAAAATATAAAGTGATTTCTCTGGATTGGCCGGGGCATGGATTATCTGAGAATCCTCAACCTGCTACTTCCGCTTCCGCTGTGGAATATGCGGAAATATTACCTGATCTGGTTACACAACTTGCTCCGGAAGGTGGGATCTTTATAGGAAATTCACTGGGAGGATTTGCATCCATGAATCTTGCCTTGAAAAAACCGGAACTAGTAAAAGGTCTCGTGATCGTAGATTCAGGAGGATTAAACGACCCGGACTGGATCACTAAAAGTTTTGCAGGATTAAAATCCAAGGTTTGGTTCACTGGGCTCGTATGGAACTTCTTCCCAAATCATTATATAAAGATCAGAAATAAATACACTGAATCCATACTAAGCAGGATCAAAGAAAGAGAAAATGTGGAAGGTGCAAAAGAAGTGAACGCTTCTATTTGGAAAAGTTTTTTGGACGAAAGACATGACCTAAGAGAAAAAGTTTCTCAGATCCAAGCTCCTACGTTAATCGTATGGGGAGAATATGATCCCGTCATAGATCCGAAGCTCGCACTTAAGCTTCATGAAAGAGTGAAAGGCTCTAAGCTGGCTTATCTAAAAACAGGTCATGTGCCTTTTGCGGAAAATCCAAAAGAATTCCTAAAGGTCACCCTTCCCTTTTTGGATTCCATCTAAGGTATTTTTGGGTTTCCTGAATAATTAGATTTGTAAAATTTCCGTTTGCGGACTTTCTTTAGAAACCCGCTAACGGGAATTGTATGGATCAAAAAGATCATCCCTGGGAAAAAATATACCAAACCGTGAACCGGATCTCTCCAATACCTAAGGAAGTCTGGAAAAAATCAGAACAACTATATACGATCCGCAAATTAGAATACGGAGATTTTCTGATCAAACAAGGGGCCCAACCGACAGAGTTTGCATTCGTATTCTCAGGTGTTTTGAGAGAATATTATCTAACAGACCAAGGAAATGAGTACATTAAAAGTTTCAATTTCCCCGGAGACTTCACAGGATCCTATTTCGATCTACTCACTGAACAACCTTCTACCTGCAATATTAGAGCAATCACAGATTGTGAGCTTGCTGTCGCAAAATTCTCAGAGTTCAGAAAACTATTCTCTCAAGACATAGCATGGGAAAGACTGGGGCGGATTTTTGCAGAAAACTTATTCTTAAAAAAAGCGAGAAGAGAATATGAACTCTTGGCTTTAAGCGCAGAAGAAAGATACGATCTACTTTTAGAATCAAGACCCGAAATAGAAGAGCTTGTTCCTCAATACCATATCGCTTCCTATTTAGGGATCACTCCAGTTTCCTTAAGCAGGATCCGAGCGAAGAGAAAGAAAGATTAGAGAATTTGGAATGTAGGAGTTCCTACATCCGCTGAAATTCGCCCCCACCCTGCATTGGGATTGGGGGGAGTGGCTGGTGGGAGAGCTCGCACTCGCTTACCACAAAATCTCCCTTTTGACAAATCATTTTGTGCGATCCCCTTTGTTGGAATTCCTACAAAATAATTTATATTCCGAGATCGTTCTCCAAAAGATCCACTCACCCCCGCGGCAGGGATGCGAAAGGCGAAGTCCGGGCTTTGCCCGGATGAGCGCGAATGCGCGAACCTGCAGCAGCCCGATCCGAAGGAGCCGCCCAAATTTTGTAGGAACTCCTACATCATGACTTTCAGGTTTGAAAAATAAAAAAAGGCGCCGGGGAAACCGACGCCTTCTTAAAGCTTTGCAATATTAGAAAATTCTTATTTTGCGGAAGCTGCTTCACGGATCACATAAGCTGCGATCTCGTTTTTCTGAATTTGAGTGGTTCCTTCGAAGATACAAAGGATTTTTGCATCTCTCATCAGTTTTTCAACAGGATACTCTTTAGTGTAACCGTATCCGCCGAAAATTTGAACCGCGTCAGTAGCAGCTTTCATTGCAGTTTCAGAGCAATAAGCTTTAGCGATTGCAGAATATTTCGGAAGACGAGGATCCTCAGCATCAGACATACGAGCAGAAAGATAACAAATCTGACGTGCAGTCTCTACACCGATAGACATATCCGCAAGCATATGCTGAACAGCTTGGAAGCTGGAAATTTTAGAACCGAACTGCTCTCTTTGACGAGCGTATTTAGATGCGTGATCTAAAGCAGCTTGAGCAACACCTACTCCCATAGCAGCAACGTATGGACGAGAAGCGTTCAAAGTTTGAAGCGCGTAGATGAATCCAAGGTTTTCTTTTCCGATCATGTTAGCTTCTTCAACTGCACAATCTTCGAAGATGATCTGGCGAGTGTCAGATGCACGAATACCAAGTTTATCTTCTTTTTTACCAACGATCAAACCTGGAGTATCACGTTTAACATAGAAGCAGGAAACTCCACGAGTTCCGCGGCCTTTATCAGTATAAGCAAAAACGGTATAAGCGCCTGCGCTACCACCACCGGTAATCCATTGTTTGGTTCCGTTGATGACCCATTTGTCGCCTTTTTTAACTGCAGTAGTGCTCATACCAGGAACATCAGAACCTGCACCAGGCTCGGAAAGACAGAAAGAAACTCCGTATTCTCCGTCAACGACCGGTTGAAGCCATTTTTTCTTTTGTTCGTGGCTTGCACCTTTCATGATTGGAAGGATTCCAAGACCGGTATAACCGAAACAAAGGCTGATACCGAGACATCCTCTGGAAAGTTCTTCAGTTACCAAACACTGCTCTACTGAACCAAGACCCCATCCACCGTATTCTTCGGGGATAGTGAGTCCGTTGACTCCTAACTCGGTTCTCATTCTATTAATAAGTTCTTCTGGATGCTTATTTGCTTCGTCCCAATGGATAGCAACTTCATGGGTGATCTCTTTCTTAACGAAAGAACGAATCGTGTCCCTAATCTCGATCTGCTGCTCAGTCAGTTCCTGATACATTTTTTCCCTTCTTGCGAGAGTTTCTAGTCCTAATTTTTCGCCAGGGTCGATTCAATCAAGAAAAACATGGCTGATTAAACGTTCATTTTAGCCCTAATGGGACAGAATTCCTGGAAATCTCGTTATTTTCCTAGATTTTGGCGATCTGAAAGCATATAAAAAACAGAACGTTCGTTCTGTTAATGATTTCCTTATAGAATTTTCAGGAAATAAATTGAGTAAACCAAATAGAAGCAGCCTGTCGGATGGATTGCTCATCTGGTTCCTTATCGGAAGCCCAAGCAATAATTCCGTCGGGACGGATTAGCATAGTGCTTAAACCTAGCTGCTCTTTTGCTCTGCCTGAAACATACTTCACTTGGTCACCGTATTCTTTCGCCAAGGTTTTCAGAGAAGAATTCGTATTAAAATCGAGAAGTATACCTTGGCCGTATTGCATCAATTCGCCGATCCTTCTACCATCCTCAAATTCAAAGTTCGGAACACTATAACCCACCAAAGGATGAGAATCGCCTAGATCATAATGTGTAAAAATGCCCCAAACTCTTGCAGCCATATAGGTAGAAACATCAGTAGTTTCCATAAGATCACGGATAATCGAGTTTAATGCTCGGGCCTGAGGATTCGGTTTCATGATCATAACCTGGGCACGAGACCAATCTAAAACCTGCGCACCAATCGGATGCCTCTCCGTATAATAACTGTCCAATAAACCTTCCGGTGCTTTTTTATGAATGGTTGCAGCAAGTTTCCAACCCAAGTTCATTGCATCTCCCAATCCAAGATTCAGGCCTTGGCCTCCTAAAGGAGAATGAATATGAGCTGCATCTCCAGCCAAAAGGACACGTCCATTTCGATAACTCGTTGCCTGCCTCGCTCTATCTGTCCAAGTCGTTGCGAAATGAAGAGCAGTTATTGTTACATCGGTGTTTGAAATACGTCGTAAAACTTCTTGCACATGTTCTCTCGTAATTGTTCTTTCCGAACTATGAAATTCTCCTGCATCAAAATCCTGAATAACAATGAAGCCAGGTTGGGATTGTAAATACATTCCTCTTTCAGTGAGATTCCTTCCTGGGTTCAGCTTCTCTGGATCTGCAATATCAACTTTGGTGGAATAACCGGTGAACTCTGGCTCGGTACCTGCAAATTCAAAACCGCCTGATTTGCGAACAACACTACGAGCTCCATCACAACCCACAAGCCATTGGCCTTGAAAAGTTTGATCACCTGATTGAACAGTCACTCTTTCATCCGTTTGCTGAAAAGAAGTCAATGGAAGACCCCTCTTGATCTCTACACCAAGCGCTTCTGCACGGCGAGTCAGTATAGTTTCCATCTCTTGCATTTCAGAGATCAAATTTGTTTCAGTAGAACTTTCTAACCGATGTTTCCATTTTGAAGTATCAATATTACCTTCATGAAATGGAATACCTGCAAAATGCCCTACTTGACGAAGCGGCCCTTGTTGAACTGAATTTGCATGAGGATTTTTAAGGCGTTTATGAATTTCAAGTTCATCTAATAGACCTCTGCGATAAAGAGCTTCGATACTAGAAGCGGAAAGTCCGCGTACCCCAAATGGGAGTTGTTTGAATGGAGATTGAAGGTTTTCGGACTTCTCCAATATAAGAACTCTAGATTTTGCTAATGCAAGTTCACAGGCTAAAAAAAGTCCAACTGGGCCTGCTCCAGAAATAATAACATCGTAAATCGGCTGGTCTCGTTTCATTTATTCCACCCGTTTTTCAAAACTTTAAAAGTGAGAGTTAACACATCCTTTGGAGATGTTGAATTACATGCATAACTCACTCCTTCTAATATGAGCTTTGCAATACATTCCGCTTCTATTTTACTCACACCGGTATCGTTTTGGATTTCTTTAGCTAAAGAATTTTCATAACGAGCCCATAACCCGCGCAGATAAGAAGTAAGCTCGGGTGAGGACCTGATCAGTTTCCCAAATCCGGAAAAAGTCTTCTTATCCGGCGGGTTAAACAACTTACTCGAGAAAAAATATTGATGAAGAGCATCCAGAATGGACTGGCCCTTCTTTCGATCTCGAACCGCTTTCAAGATATCTGCATCTATCTCATCCTCAAGATCGAAAATGAGAGACTCTTTGGTCGGGAAATAATTGAAAAGTGTAGTAACGGCAACTTCCGCTTTTTCGGCAATTTCAGCAGTAGTAACTGCATCATACCCTTTTTCTATGAAAAGATCTCGAGCAATATCCGAAATGAGCTTTCGAGTTTTGGCTTTCTTTATCTCACGCAATCCCATTCCCTAAGTCGCTCCTATAATTGAAGTCATTATCAATTATGACGAATAAAAAACAATACTAAATACAAAATTGTAGTTACTACATTTTTATATTTAACACAAAAATTGAAAAAAGCCAGAAAACCGCTTTTCAGTATATTTTACTGCTTGAATTTCCCCCTTTGGCCCCTAAGCTCCCAGAGTTATAGCTATGGATAGTAAAGTTCATATACTTATTTCCTTTATCGTTTTCGTAATTTTTGTTGTCGGAGCCTTCTTAGCCTCCTATTTGGATCGCCGAAAAATTCGAAAGGAATTCGTTATTCCATCAGGAAAACTGATCCCGCCAGACAATCGTATCGTTGTGAATAGAAATCTGATATTATACATCGGAATTGCGTTAATCCTTTTCGGAGGCCATTCCGTTCTTTTTGTCCGAATCAATACACCATACATGATCGCCGTAAGTTCGATGTTGATAATAGGCATTTTTCTTTTACTATTTTTTCTTGTTAAAAGAAAGCCTTCAGGTTGGCTCCAATTCTCCGAGAAAGGGATTACTATCGGTCTACGCAACGGCAGTCATACGATTGCATGGAAATCTTTTCAATCATGGCAAGTAGTGGAGGTAATGAGAAATATATCAGTCCTTATTATTTTAAAAGAACCGATTGCAGAATCGTTCCAAATCGAAAGCGAGGATCCGAATTATACACGTAAAGTTCAGAAGATATTCTCACAAAACTTTGCAATCTTCGGAGCACATGTAATGATAATGTTGGGAATTTGGAACGCAACTCCAGCAGACATTGTTTACACTTTAAGAAAATATACTAACAATATTGATTCATTTTAAAAAGGCGCCCCACCCTACTTAGGGTGGGGGCCGGTGCGGTGGTACCATGAAAACGATTTCGATTGATTCTGGTCGTTTTGATTTCATTCCATCTCTCGTTTGACCTCGATTTCCTCGGTCACCGACTCGTCTGTGACGGTCGTCTTCTCGCTCTCGCGATCGCTGCGAAGGGGGGCCGGTGCGGTGGTACCATGAAGCACCCCCTTACCACATTCCCTTCTGTTTGGCGAGAAAAATTTGCTGCTATTTCCGATGTAGGAATTCCTACAACGGAATTTAGATTCGGAAATTTGTTTACTTTAGAAAGCAAAAATGAATCAATATTTGTCTCAGTTGGTTTCGTCGGGAGAGACTTCATGTTGCAAAGCGTCGTAGCACCAATCATTGCTGGAATAGCGGGATTTATTTGTGCATTTCTTTTTAGCGGCCCTCTTTATTTCGGCCTTTCAAAATTTCTGAATTTGCCTACTCAAGAAGAGAAGAAGAATCTCGGCCTCCGAATATTTTTGAATTTCTGCGTTTTCCTTGCTACTGCGTTTTCTATCTCGTTAATTTTGCAATATATGAGCTTACAAAATAAAGCTCAGGGCCAATCGATTGCTTTCATCTTATGGTTCGGATTTATATTCACTTCCAGCTCTATCGATGTGATCTGGAAAGGTAAACATCTGAAATTATGGATTTTTGAATCTATATCTTCCTTAATTACGATCCAAGTTTTAATGTTCGTTCTATTACTATTTTATAAATGAAACAAGCTCGATTCATTCTTACACTTGATTCGACAGGTGCATTAGTAGTAGGGGTATTCATCCTACTTTTCTCTTCTCTTATCTCAAACTTGACCGGCTGGCAGGAAAGTTTCACCCGCATGGAAGGTTTTGTGAATTTAATATATGGTTCTTATTCCGGAATTCTCCTATTGTTCCTAAGAAGAGGTCGCCTTCATCGGACATTTATTTTGATCTTGATTATTGCAAATTCTCTTTGGGGTTTGCAATGTTTTGCCCAAGCATGGAGATTAAAAGAAGAAGTCACCTATATTGGGAACGCCGTATTATTGCTTGAAGGTATTTATCTATTAGTATTGGCTTATTTAGAGGCAAAATTCGTTTTGCCTCAATGTATCTCCAACTCGTCTCAGTACCTTAAGTAAAATCTATTTAGCAGAAGCAGAGATACTTTGGTGTCCTGGATGGATCTGAATTTTCGGGAACTTAGCCGCTACCGACTGCAACAAATTTAGACTCGTTTTGTTCCTTTCCAAATCCTTGGTAAAACCTCCGGGAGTCACGTTATTAAGCCAACCCCAGCTAGTATGACAAGTATCCCCTGTTATTAGTTGGACCCCGCTCGTGGATTTTATCAAAAATGCAATACTACCCTCCGTATGCCCGGGAACGGAAATTACATAAAGAGATTGATCTCCAAAGAAATCTAAAAATCTAATTGGAGCACCTTCTCTTCCGAAGAAGTTTAATTCCGAAAGCGCAGTACCAGCGCCAAGTAATGCATCCGTACTTCCTTGTACAAAAAGATGTAGAAAACGAGAATCTCCCGGTTCGTTTTGTCCAGTATACACAGAAGTTCCCGCTGGAAAATCTTGAGTACCCAAAATATGATCTAAATGCAAATGAGTAAGGAAGATACCTTCTACTTTTTTCGGATCTTTTTGCAGCCACTCCTTAATCGTAGTATGAATCTTCAGATCACCTAGATTCATTTGAGAAGCAACTATGCTTGAAACAGGCCATTCTTTTTTATCTTTGCGAAATATATCTCCGAGCCCGGTATCTATTATATATCTGCCGAACTTAGGATGATCTATTACGTAAAAATAAATTTGGATCGGTTCCTTGCCGGATTGTAAACCCGCAACCACTGCTTTTGGATCGCTTAAATTTATTAAACCAGCGCGGTCTGCCAACCAATCCGCTGCGACAATCTTTTTAAAGATGATCGGGCCTTTGTCAGAAGAATTTATATTTTGGATATCTACTGGAGTTCCATTATTCACCAGAACGGAGCGATTGGAAGTAACAGCGCAAGCGGTTAGTATCCCGATAGAAATAAATGAAAAAATGATTCGTTGGATTTTCACGAGAGATAGCCCTTATACATTTAAGTTAGTTCGAAAAGAATTTTGAATTCCAATATCTTTTAATTAAATTACTTTGTCTTTTTTTAATTCTTCTATTTCAGAATCGGTATACCCCAAAGCCTTCAGGATTTCCCCGTTATGCTCTCCATGATCAGGAGGATCGGTTCGGTAGGTAACCTTACTTTCCGAAAAAGGAAAAGGAGAACCGAATTGTATATAATCCCCATATTGTTTGTGCTTGCGGTCCAGGATCATCCCTTTCTCTCTCATTACTGGATCTTTGGAAACTTCGTCCAGGGTTTTGACGGGAGTGAGACATGAATCAGGATTTTGGAATATAGGCTCGAGATCCGAGAGGGTTTTCGAAGAGAAGTATTCCGTCAGGATCTTTTTCCATTCCGCAAAATGAGTCTCTGCAATCGGAACCTTTTCCAAATGTGAGTCCAGTCCGGATTGTCTTAAGAATGTTTTGAAAAACATTTCTTCCAGAGCACCTAACGCGACCCAACGACCTTCTTTGGTTCTATATGTAGAATAATTAGGAAGTTTTCCGGATAATAATTCGTTCCCACCTTCCGGATTTTTTCCCGTAGCGGAATAAATCCCTCCGTATAAGGATATGAACTGGAGAGAAGCCTCCATCATGGAAATTGCAATCTTTTGCCCACGACCTGTTTTTTCTCTATAATACAATGCGGCTAAGATGGATGAAAGAGCAGTTAACGTCCCTCCTCCTATATCCGCTAATTGGAATCCTGGAGCCTGGGGATTTTTTCCTGTTTGGTCCAATACTCCCGAAAGAGAAAGATAATTCAAATCATGTCCTGCAAAATCTTTGTAAGCTCCCGAATCTCCGTAGCCGTAAATCCCACAATAGATCAATCTAGGAAATTTCTCTTTTAGATCATCATAGCCGAGTCCCATTTTAGAAAGTCCATCGGGACGAAATCCTTCCAACAATATATCAGCATCTTCCAATAGTTTGAATAAGATCTCTTTTGATTTTTCTCTTTTGAGATTAAGTGTGATCGCTTTTTTATTTCTGTTCAACATCAGATATAAAGAAGGCGCACCATTTTCTTTTTTGAACATTACTCTGGTTGCATCCATTGCTCTAGGATTTTCTACCTTAATGATCTCGGCTCCCATATCTCCCAAATACATGGAGCATAAAGGGCCAGGTAGCAATAAGCTTAAATCAACTACCTTAACTCCTGAAAGTGGACCTTTGTTCATTTTTATGATTTCCTAAATATAGTCGCTACGTTTCTAAAACATACGCGGCGGACTAAAAACTTTGGACCTGTTTAGATCCAGAATGTGAGAAGAAAAGTGTTTTTTGTTTTTAAAAAACGCCGTTCAATCGGCTGCTTCACTTAACTCTTCGCTGGTTTTTCCCCAACGCCATCTAGTATAATCTTCCGCTGTCGCAAAAGTATATCCTTCTGCTTTTAGTTTTTCTATAATGAATGGTAAGACTTCTTTTGTAGTGGGATGCGTATCGTGAAATAATATCACTACTCCTTGACCTTCCGTTTTATATACTAATGAGTTATAGATACGATCCATTTTCTTTCTGAATTTTTCGTTATCCGGATTTATCCTTGGTCCTTTTTCATACCATTCACCCTTCACCCATTCTTTGGAATCAGTGGAATCAAATTCTTTGGTCCACATGAATACGAGCCCTTTTCCCTGTAATGCGGAACTAACTCTTTTCCTCACGACCTCGCTCTTTGTTTTAATATAAGGAGAACCGAAAGGAGGTCGGATCCATATTAATTTTCCAGAATATTCTCCGAGTTCGTTTTGGTATAATTTTTGGTTTTCTTCCAATTGCCTTTCTATCCGTTTCGGAGACATATATGCGAAGTTCTGATGACCAAGAGTATGATTTCCGATTGTATGACCTTCTTCTTTCATTCGGATCAAAACAGTTTTGTATTTTCGAAAACTGTTTCCTCTTGTACTCGCTTTAGGCAACCAAGCCCCACATACAAAGAATGTAGCTTTTACATCTTCTTTTTTGAGGATATCCAGCACATCAGAGGTCCAGTCGGAAGGCCCATCATCAAATGTTAAGAATGCAGTTTTAGGAGGAAGTGGATCTCCTTCATAATATCCGATAGGATTACTGTGATCTGTCTGGATATTTGTAGAAGTTTCGAAACTTGAGCAGTAAACTATAAATAGTAAAGATAGTAGAAAGGCGGCGGTTTTCATAAAACTCATACCATCCTATAAAGTTGAAAAACTTTAAGCTTGGACCGGTTTGAATTTTTAGCTTATAGTCCTGCTACCTGAGCTTCAGGAGCTAAGCGACTATCCTCCTATAATTAGACTTCAGGAGTAACGATCTCGGTTATAATTTGAATTCGAGATCACTACTCTGTTCGGTTTATTATTTATTAACTTAATGATTTAGACGAACATTTCTGCAGAGGTCAACCATACTCCAGCGAGTATCAAACCTATACCTGTCCATTGGGTCCAGTTCAGTTCTTCTTTAAAAAATATCGCAGAAGCTACTAACACTATGATAAATCCGGCAGATGTGAAGAGTGGATAAGCTAAGGATAATTTTAATCCGTTACCTAATACCCATCTATAACCTAATAACGCGATCCCGAAAGAAGCAAGTCCTGCAAAGAACACTGGATGTAAAAATGCTTTGATCAATCCTTCGATTCCGGAAGCCGTATTTGTTTTATCTCCTAAAGAACTTGCCTTGATCAAAATGTTTGCTAAGGCGTTGAAGAATAATGCGACTACGAAAATGATTATCACCGTTAATTTCATCTATCTCTCTCAAGAATTCGATTATTGTTTTCTTGTAATCTCCCTTTAGGAAGAGTGTATTATCCCTCTTTTGGGAATCGGTCGAAACTCCGAATTCCTGTCCATCGAAAGTAAAGGGAAAGAAATAGCAAGGGCAAATCTTGAATGGATAGAAAAACATTTAACTTCCGCGGGATCAAACTTTCTTATATAGATGCAGGCAACAAATCTTCGGATCCAATACTCATCGCTCATGCTAATGGATTTTCTGCAGGTTGTTATTCTTTCTATATCAAAAAACTTTCTGAGACTCATAGAGTTCTTGCCTTGGACTTTTGTGGTCACGGTCAATCGGAAGCTAATATGGAATGGAAGGATTGGTTTTTCTTTAGAGACCAAGTTTTAGCTCTGATTGAGACAGAAGGTTTGAAGAATGTTGTGGGCGTTGGACATTCATTAGGAGGAGCAAGTATCCTTCTTTCCTCTTATCAAAGACCTGATCTATTCCGGAAAATTTTTGCAATGGATCCAGTGATCTTAAATTTTGCGTATCTTCTTCTTGCATTGGCTTTTGATACTCCCTTGGCAAAAGGTGCTATTAAAAGGAGAAGGGAATTTAAGGATCTGACTCTCGTTAAAAAAGCATTCAGAAAGACTCCTACTTTTGCAAATTGGTCCGATGAAGTTTTCGAAAACTATTTGAATTCTTGTTTTAAAAAAGAAGGAGATAAATGGGCCTTATGTTGCCCTCCTGAATTAGAGGCTAAAATTTTTAACTCAGTCAGTTTCTTAAGTTTATTACAATATAGAAGGATCAAAACGGAAACTCATATTACGATCCCAAAGAAATACGAAGTATGCTCTCCTTCTGCCGCTAAAAGGATTATCAAAGGAAATCCTAACTCAAGCCTTGAGTTATGGGATGATATTTCCCATTTTTTTCCGTTTGAACGTCCTGAAAAAAACCTGGAAAGAATCATTCAAAAATTATAATCCGGTATTCGGGGTGGAAGAGTCTCAAATCGGAACATTATTCTATTTCGGAGCCAGGGTATTCTTGGCCCAGAAAGGACTGACCACAGATCCGCACTCTCACTATGCAGTTTCCATCTTAATCTCTTTGACTTCTAAGTTCAAAGTGATCGAAGAATCCGGTAACGTGCTGGAGTTCCAATCTGTGGTCTTAGCCCCGAACACTTACCACACTCTTTCTGCAGAAAATTCGGACATGATCGTTTTACAGATCGATCCTTATGGCATTGATTATGCTTCCGTTGCTGCCCGGTTCGGAAGAAAAGGAATCTCAGAGATCCCTTTCGAAAATTTAGACCCGGTCCTTTCCAGATGTAAAAATCTATTTCACGAAAATATAAATTGCATAGCCGCCAAAGAATTATTCGAAGATATTCTTGCATGCGTAGGAACTGAAAAACCATCCAGGGTTTCTTTAGATCCTAGAGTTTTATCTGCGACTCTCAGAATGAAATCCGCTCTCCCAGGTTCTATCTCCGTTCCAGAACTGGCAAAAGAAGCTGGGTTTTCAGAAACAAGGTTCATGCATGTTTTCAAATTGCAGATGGGCCTGCCTGTCAGACAATTTCAACTTTGGTTAAGACTTCATGAAGCCGCAAAACTTTTGAAAGAAGGCGGAAATCTTACGGAAGCTTCTCATGCCGCAGGTTTCGCTGACCAAGCACACCTAAGTAGGACATTTAAAAGAATGTTCGGTGTGCAACCTTCTAAGTTTTTAGGAGCAAATACGAACGTCGTTGTCCATTTTTGCGTTTAATAAATGCAATATTATAAAAAAAGAAAATCGCCCGCTTGAACCGCGGGCGTTTGCCGGAGCAAGAGAGAATGTTAATGAGCAGTGCTGAAGTTTTTGAGTTTTCCTTGTGCTGCTAATTCTTTACGAACCGCTTCTTGCACATCTTTTCTATATCCCAATTCAAAGAATACATCTGCAATTACGAAAATAGGAGCAGATACAACCGCTTGGAATAAGTTGTCGAATAATGCAGGACGACTCTTTTCAAAAATGAAATGTCCGTAAAACTGAGCTCCCCAACCTACTAACTGAGCAACGGCAAAGATACTCCATGCAGTGGTAGCAGTCAGTGATAGGGTGATGTATTGAGCAAGAAACATCAAAGATCCAAACACCAAGGTAGTCGCAGCGGCGAAAATAAAATCCAAGGTGAAGTAGTATGCGAGTACTACGATCCCAAATACGGTAGCAGCAGTTACGGTATAACCGAAAACATTAACTAATTCTAATCTACTAAGCACCAAAAATAAGGTGAAGGTGATGGTAGGAACTCCTAACACGTGGATCCACACGTTTCTTTTTTCTTGGTGGTACGCGGAATAGAAGGCCATTTCCTTAGCGAATTTCATGGATAAAACTCCTCACAATTTCAGATCCAGTATATACCCGAAACCCAGGTTTCGGCTTGAACGAACCTGCCATTTTTAGAAAAAAATCCGTTGCGTAATACCTGTTCGAAATAAACCATTGAGTCACCTCAAATACATTTTCAAATCAGGGATTTATGCCTTACATCAATTTAAAAGTAGCCGGACCACTTACAAAAGAGCAAAAACAGCAGATATCTAAAGAATTCTCCGAAACTCTTGCAAAAGTTGCTAATAGGCCTCCAGAATCCACCTATATCGTGATCGACGAAGTTTCCAGAGAGAATTGGGCAGTAGGCGGAAAACTCCTAGAGTAAAAATGGATACGATCTTTTTTGCGGCCTCTAAACTCGCGGGGGCCTTCTTATTTCCTTTACCGGCCTCCCTACTCCTGTTGGTATTTTTTGCCTTCAGGCTTCCTAAATTCAAATATAAGGTTTGGGTTTTAGTTCCAACACTCATTATCTGGGTAGCTTCTACAGATAGTTTTTCGCAATGGCTGGTCAGAGGTTTAGAAGAAAAACATCCGCCAGTTCGTTTGGAAACTTTGGAAAACTCAGATGCAATTTTAGTTTTAGGCGGGGCCGTAGACAACCTTGCCTTGTACGAACAACAGGTTCAGTTAACTTCTGCCGCAGAACGAATGACTGACGCAGTGTCATTATTCCAAAAAAGAAAAGCGCCTCGGATCGTTTTTACTGGAGGTTCGGGGAATTTATTCTTCCAAACTAAAAAAGAATCGGACTTTGCTCTCCAATTTTTTCAAACTTTAGGAGTTCCTACAAAGGCCGTTTTTCTGGAGAATGAAAGCAGGAACACTAAGGAGAATGCGGAAAAAACAGCGGAACTTTTCCGTAAAAATAAATGGAAGTCTGCGATCCTCATCACTTCTGCATTTCATATGGAAAGATCCTTGTTGGTATTTGCAAACACTGGGATCAAGATCCATCCTTGGCCGACGGACTATAGATCCAGAGTCAAAATTCTTACAATAGACGATTTTATACCTTCTTCCCAAAGCCTAGAGAATACAAGTATCGCCTGGAAGGAGAGAATAGGCCTATTCGTTTACGGGTTTAGAGAGAGTATTTCCACTTTTCTTCCCCTCCGTATCCGATATCCTTGGTCTAAGGACTGGAATTAAAACACAGATGAACGTGAAATTTACCGTGCTTGCGAGTATCATCGCACTTTCCTTGGGAACAATTGCATTCTTCTCTTCTAAAGAAACTTCTTACACTTTATTGGATGCTTCTGATTTAGCTGCAAATACCACAAAATACGAAGCAGATGATCTATTAAGAGTTAGAGGTTTCGTAAAATTAGGTTCTCTTATCCGGGAAGGAAAAACTGCCAAGTTTGTCCTCCAACTAAACGAAAAAGAAGTTCCTGTATTTTTTAC